>JAPPNV010000317.1 GCA_028818565.1 Rhodospirillales bacterium
TTTCAGCACGTTAGCACCGCAGGTGCGCCCGCTGGTGTTCCGGGACTCGATGATCTCGAACATCCGCGAGCTGGTCGACGTGGTGCCCCGCCTCAACATCTTCGGGGACCACCGTCTCGCGATGCTGTGCCAGGAGGTGAAGGACCGGATCGCGAGCGCCGACCCGGACACGCTTCGCCCCTCGGCCACCTTCAACCCCAATGTCCGCCAGCAGGTAAAGCGTGACGCCGACGCGCTCGCGCAGCAGTTCGCCGGCTACTTCGGGGACGGCGCCCAGTCCCAGCGGGAGGCGGCGTGATGTCCCGCCGCGCCCGCGAGGAATCGGCGCGCCGGGTCAGCGACTGCGTGACGACGCTCCTCCAGGACCAGCCCTTCTTCGGCAGCCTCGCTCTTCGGCTGCCGATCCGCCCCGACGCCGCCCGCGAGACGCTGGCGAGCGACGGCCACGAGATCCGCTACTCGCCCGAGTGGGTGGCCGACACCAGCGCGGACCACGTCAAGACCGCGATCGGGCGCGTGGTCCTGGCCTGCGCCCTCAAGCACCACACCCGCCGGGGCGAGCGCGATCCCGGCCGTTGGCAGACCGCGTCCCAGCTCGTCACCCACGGCTTGCTGCGCGACGCGGGCTTCAAGCTCCCGCCCGAGGCCGAGGCCTGGGACGGGATCAGCGTCGAGCAGGCCTACGACCGCCTCCCGGAGCCGCAGCAGGACGGCGGTGACGGTGGAGCCGAGGACAACGCGCCTCCTTCTCCGGGCGGCGGAACCGATGGTGCAGACGATCCGCAGGCCGCCGCCGGCGATGACGATTCTGGTGGCGACACCGACCCCTCCGGCGACGTCGATCGGCAGGACCGGGACAATGCGGGCGAGGACGACGCGACCGGCGAGGCCCCGAGCGTCGATCCCGCCGGAACCGGCGAGATCATGGACGCCGGCGCGCGCAACGGCGGCGACGCCATGTCCTCCGACGCGCCAATGGACGTCAACGCAGAGGAGCAGGCCTGGGACGAGGCCATGCACCAGGCCCTAAACCTTGCGAAGGCGCAAGGCCTGGCGCCCGGCGCGGTGGAGGAGACGATCCGGGACGCCCACCGCAGCGCCCTCGACTGGCGCTCGCTGCTGCGCCGCTACATGACCGACGCCGCCCCCCGCGACTACTCCTGGAGCGTGCCCAACCGGCGCTTCATCGACTCCGGCCTCTACCTCCCCTCCATGCGTACCGAGGGCATGGGCACCCTCGCCGTCATCATCGACACCTCGGGCTCGGTGGACACCGACGTCCTCGCCGCGTTTTGGTCGGAGGTGCGCGAGGTCGCCGCCGAGATCGAGCCCGAGCGCGTCATCGTGTTCCAGGTCGACGCCGCCGTGCAGGACGAGCAGGACTACGCCCCGGGCGAGCTGCCCGAGCGGATCGCCGTCAAGGGACGGTGGGGAACGGATTTCAGGCCGGGCTTCGCCCGCCTCGCGGAACGGGGCGAGCAACCGGCGTGCTGTCTCTATTTCACGGTCATGGACTGCGACAGCTACCCCGAGACCGCGCCCGCGTTCCCTGTGGCGTGGATCGACTGGTCGCCGCGTGACGCCTCCTGGGCGCAACCGCCGCCCTGGGGCGAGCACATCAGGATCGGAGATTGACCTTCGGCAGAGGGCCGGCCCCTCCGCCACGCACCCAATTCCAACGCCAGGAGCACGCCATGATGCCCACCGCCACATGCCAGTACTGCGGCTGGAACGGACCGGCCGACCAGTGCGGACCGCTCAAGAACGCCTGGGAGCGTGTCGAGCCAGGCGATGTCGTGCCTGCGGGCGAGTGCCCGAAGTGCAACGCCTCCGCGCTGCTCGACGAGACCCGGCACGAGCCCTGCATCAGGGTCGCCACCACGCGGGTGCCCGAGCGCGCCACGAAGTTCGGGGTCCGCTCCACCGCCCAGAGCCTCGCCAACGTGATGTGGGAATCCTCCCGCCCCTGGAGCTACCGCGTGCAGGACCTCGACCGCTCGGGCTTCCGCGTCGCCGTCCACCGCGACACTCCGGGCCCCGGCCCGGAGCCGCACGGCTATCTGCGCATCGAGCGGGCGTGAGTCCGGGGCCCGACAGCAAAGGGACGGCATCGAGACCCGGCGAACGAATCGGCCCTCTACGCCTTCACCGGCTCCACGATGATACGGCCCCTTCCTCGCCTGATCAGGTAGCCGCCGCGCGGGATCGCCAGAGTGCCGTCCTGCACCAGCGGCCAGAGCGTGTCGACGATCGTTGCCGCGTTGCCATCCGCCTTCGGTCCGGCCGCTGCCTGCGACGCCAACCACTCTGCGAATGCTCTCTCGCCGACCTCGTCCCCCACCGACTTCCTGAGCGCGTTGAGTTTGCGGAGCTGCCCCTTCGTCAACGCGGCCTCGTCGATCTTTGTCATCGCCGTACCTCTTCCGATTTCATTTGCCGAATGAATCGATGCCCCTACCGCCGATACCAATAGCAGTGCCCCTTGCGCCGGCCTAAGTCTCGTGGCCCGTATAGGCCCGGCTCTCCGCGATCCGCATCTTCAGTACCTGAGACGGCCGGAACGTCACGACGCGGCGCGCCGGGATCGGCGCCGGCTCCCCGGTCCTGGGGTTGCGGCCCTCCCGTGCCTGCTTGTCGCGGACCCCGAAACTGCCAAACCCGGAGATCATCACCGTCTCGCCTGCCGACAGCCGATCCGCGATCGCCTCGATCGCCATGTCCACGAGCTTCGCCGCATCGCGGCGCGGCAGGCCGGTCTCGCGGTGAACGGCGTCCGTCAGATCGGCCCGCGTCACTGTCGCCATTGCCAAACAGCACTCCAGTTTTTCGTCAGCGTAGCCCGGCCACACCCTCGGCAAAACCTCGAGACCGCCCATCGGTGGGCCAAGGCCGACGAGAGCGAGAGACGCGACCGCGGCCTCTCCGCCGTGCCCCCTCTTCCCCGATAGCGCGACGCAACCTCGCCGCCGGCTGCACGGTCCCGACTCCTCGGCAAAGCGAGTGGCGGAGCGGGCCTCCCGGCGCGACGGACCGGGGCCATGGAGAGAGGCGACCGCCCCTCGTGCCCTCTCCCATCGCTGACACAGCCGGACGCCGTACCGGCGCCCGCCGCACGGGCACACCCCGGCTCCGTCCGTGCGGTGAGCGCCTATCCCGATCCCTCAGCAACGAGGACTCCAAATGAACCCACGCACCAACATCGTCCAAGTCGCGGCGCTGCTGGTCGCAGCCCGCACCGTCGTGGCCGATCCCGCGCGCTGGTGCGCGTACCCGCACGCGCTGGATGCCAACGGGCACCGCTGCGAGGGGCGGGCGAACAGCGCCGCCTGCTGGGGTGCCCTCGGCGCCCTCGACCGCGCGGCCGCCGACGCCGATGCCTCGCACGACGTCTTCCTCGAAACGCGCCGGCAGGTGAACCAGGCCTCGGTCCGCGTGGCCGACAGATGGACGGGGACGGCCTGGGTGCTGGACTACGGCGCCGCGCATTCCATGACCGTCGCCATCTTCGACGAGGCGATCCGCGCCATGCCCAGGCTGGAGGCGCCCGATGCGGCCGATATCCTCACCATCGCCCGCACGCTGATCGCCCGGCCTGACCGCTGGGCGCAGGGGGCCATTGCGCTGGACAGGAAGGGGCGGGCGCTCACCACCTTCGACGGCGGCTGCCGCTTCTGCGCCGCCGGAGCAGTCGGCCTCTCGGCCGAAGTGCTGGGCGCGGACGACGCCGCGCGCCGCCGCATCGGCCCGGCCGTCGATCGGGCAGGCCGCCTGCTCGACTGCGCCGCCTTCAAGCTCGGCGCGTTCGAGAGCTACATCGGCCTCAACGAGCACGACACCCACGTCAACGTCCTCGCCATGTTCGACCATGCCCTCGGCATGGCGCGCGCGGACGCCGCTCCAGGCCCGGAGGCAAGCCGGCCATGACCGCCACCGCTCCTACCCCCCGCGACCTCCTCGTCGAGGCCCGCACTCTGATCGCCAAGCCCGAGGCCTGGACCCAGGGCGCCGCCGCGCGTGACGCTGACGGCGAGCCCGTCGGCGTCGAGCACGAGGACGCCGTCTCCTGGTGCGCCACCGGCGCGCTCAACTGCGCCATGTACCGCCATGTGAATTCCCTGGACGTCCCGACGCCGTTGCAGCGGGCCCGGAACCGCGCCGGGAAGATCCTTACCCACACCGTGCGGACTCTCACCCTCGGCCACTACACGGAGGCCACGACCTACAACGACCAGACCAATCACGGCTGCATCGTCCATGCCTTCGACATCGCGATCACCGACGCCGACAGGACTTGCAGCAAACGCGCGGATAGACGCACCGGGGGCACGGGGTGCGCTCGATGACCGGCGCCGCCCGCCTCCCTCGCACGGTCCGGAACCCCTTCCGCGTGCCTCGTCCGGCGATCATCAGCTTCTCGGGCGGCAGGACCTCCGCCTTCATGCTGAAGCACGTCGTCGACGCCTATGGCGGCCGCCTGCCCCCGGACCTCGCCGTCGTGTTCGCCAACACGGGTCTCGAACGCCCGGAGACATTGGAATTTGTGGACGTGTGCAGCCGCGCGTGGCGAGTCGATGTGATCTGGGTCGAGTATCTGTGGGACGCGCCGCACCGCACCCGCGTCGTCGATTTCGCCTCCGCATCCAGGAACGGCGAGCCCTACTCGGCATTGATCGATCGCAAGGGATTCGTCCCGAACGTATCGCTTCGCGCTTGTAGCGGAACGCTCAAGAGAGACCGCATCGAGTCCTACGCCCGGCACCGGCTGGGCCTCAAGCGCTGGCACTCGGTGATCGGCCTGCGCGCCGACGAGCAGCGCAGGGTCCTGCGCATGCGCGCCATGAACTGCGGCTCGCGCACCGGCGCCCACGCCGTGCTGCCGCTGGCCGATGCCGGCGTGCGCGAGGCCGACGTCCTCCACTGGTGGAAGCGTCAGTCCTTCGATCTCGGCATCCCTTCATATGCGGGCAATTGCACGCTCTGCATGCTCAAGGGGCGCGCCAAGCTCATCCGCCTCATCCGCGAGGATCCAACCCTGGCGGACTGGTGGATAGAGCAGGAGGCCAAGGTCGCGAACCGCACGGGCCCGGATGGCCGCGCCTGCGAATCCATGAAGCGCTTCCGCCTCGGCGAGACCTACGCCGAGCTGAAAGCCGCCGCGCTCGCCCACCGCGACCTGTTCGACGACGCGGAGCCCGCCTCGGACGGGAACGCCACCTCCGACTCCTTCGACTGTCACTGCACCGACTAGCCGCCATCTGCCCGGGTCCGCCGGCACGTCCCGGAGAGATCGAGCCCGGCGGCACTCGTCCGAGAGTCCCGGGCGCCCGAGAGAGCGCCCGCGGCTCTTCTCCATGCGCGCCGCTGCACGCGGCCGCCCGTCCCATCCACACGCCGCCCGATCGCGGCCCACTTCAGGAGAAGCCGATGACCGAACCCGTCATCCGATCCATCCCGCTCGACCGGCTCGAGCTTTCGCCCGCCAACGTCCGCAAGACCACGGCCGGCGAGGCCGCCTTCGCCGAGCTCAAGGCCTCCATCGCCGCCCACGGCCTGATCGAGAACCTCCTGGCGCGCTCCACCGAGCCCGCCGAGGACGGCGGCGAGCGCTTCGCCGTCATCGCCGGCGCCAGGCGCCTCGCCGCGATGAACCAGCTCGCAACCGAGGGCGTCCTCGACGCGGACCATCCCGTCCCCTGCCGCATCGTCGCCAACGGCGCCATCGACGGCGAGCTCTCGCTCGCCGAGAACGTCGTCAGGGTCGCAATGCATCCGGCCGACCAGGTGGAGGCGTTTGGGGCCTTGGCACTGGCCGGCGCCACCATCGCCGACATCGCCGCCCGCTTCGGGGTCTCCGAGCGCACCGTCGAGCAGCGCCTGCGCCTCGGCCACGTTGCACCCGAGCTGCTGGACGCCTACCGCGAGGACAGGATCGACCTCGCGACGCTGAAGGCATTCACCGTCACCACCGACTGCACGCGCCAGTTGGCGGTGTGGGAGCAGGTGAGCGAGCAGGGCTACCGGCCGACCGACTGGCAGATCAAGCGCATGCTCACGGATGATCGCATTCCCGCCGGCGCCGCGCTCGCCCGCTACGTCGGCGTCGACGCCTACGAGGCGGCCGGCGGTCCCGTGCTGCGCGATCTCTTCGCCGACGAGTACGAGAACGGCGTCTGGCTGGAGGACCCGGCGCTTCTGATGAAGCTCGCCCTCGAACGGTTGCAGGTCGCGGCGGACGAGCTGGCGACCCGCTGGAAGTGGGCCGAGGCCCGCATCGACGTCGACTGGTCCGACCTCGCCCGTTTCGGGCGGGTGCATCCCACCCCGGCCGAGCCCACGGACGAGGAGACCGCCGAACGCGGGCGCCTGCGCGCTCGGCAGGAAGAGCTTGCCGACCTGGACGACGACGAGTGGACTGAAGAGCTCGTCAATGAGAGCGATTCCATCCAGACGCGCCTCGCCGAGATCGAGGATGCCGTCAAAGCCGGCGCCATCTATCAGCCGGACGACATCGCCATCGCCGGCTGCATCGTCACCGTGGGCGACGACGGCCAGCTCCAGCTCGTCCAGGGGCTGGTCAGCCCCGAGGACATGCCGGCGAAGGACACCGGCAATGGCACCGCCGGCACCACCGGTCAGGACCAGCATTCCCACGGCCAGCACGCCGGCTCCGGTATCGCCACGCCCGGCATATCCGGCCCCGCCATGCCGCCCGCCAGGCCCGACCCGGAGGCCGAGGCGCGGAAGGAGGCCGGTGTCGGCATCGGCCTCGCCGACGATCTCCGCGCCATCAGGACCACGCTGGTCAAGGCACATCTTGCGGAGGATTTCGGGGCCGCCTTCGACCTCATGCTGTTCCAGATGTGCCGCGCGGTGTTCACCCCGGGCTACCACGACCATGCGCTCGACATCGCAGTGCGCGAGACCCCGGACCGGCCTCCGCTCAGGGCCAACGACGACACCTTCCACGAGTCGAGCCCCGGCGAGGAAATGCTGGCCGATCGCTCCTTGCTCCGCTTCGACTGGTTCGAGATCGAGGACCGAGCGGAATCCTTCGCCGCGCTGAGGGCGCTTGCCCCCAAGGACAAGAAGCGGCTGTTCGCCGCCTGCGTCGCACGCACGTTGAACGGCCAGCTCGCCTTCGAGGCGAACGCGCGCCCCGAGACGGAAGCAACGGTGGCGCGGCTCGACATCGAGTTCGCGGACCACGTCCGGCCCGGCGCCGAGATGTTCTGGTCGCGCGTGCGCAAGGACCGGATGTTGGACGTTGCCCGCCGGACGCTCGGCATCGAGTGGGCGCACACCCACCGCAAGGACAAGAAGGCCACGCTCGCCACCGCGATGGAGACCGCCTTCGCGGCAGGGGACGCGGTGCCTCTGGGCGTCTCGAAGGAAGCCCGCGCCGCGGCGCTGGCCTGGGTGCCGCCCGGCTTCGCCGCCTTCGACACCGGCCACGTCGACGAGGCCGACACGGCGGCACCGCAAGCGGAAGCTCCGCCTGCGGACCGGCTGTCCCAGGACGTCGCAGCTTCAGACGATCCACAGTCCGGTGCCCGGCAGGACGCCCCGGCGGGACAGCCCGAGCCGGCCGCGGACGCCGAAGCCCCGGCGCCACACGCGACCGATACGGGCGATTCGGAACAGCCTGCGCCATCAGAACCGTCCAACGGCGCCCCTGTCCCGGAAACCACCGGATCGCCCGGCGTCTCCGGCCCGAGGGTCCCGGACGCGGCAACCGTCGCCCCCACCGGCGTTGAGCCGATCGACGCCATGAACGCGGTGCCGGTCGCGGGCGGCGGACCCAGGGTCATCGTCAACACGGTGGGGATCGACGCCGACGACGGCACCGAGGCCTCGCCGGAGACCGATCCGTCCGCGGCGCCCGTCCCCGGCAATGGCCACGACACCGGCCACGACGCTGTCCCGGACAACGGCAGCGACACGCTGGATATCCCCGCCTTCCTGCGCCGCTAGCAGCAACAGGCCGGGTCTCGTCCCAGCCGCCAACTCGACGCGGCCCCCCCGCCCCCCCGGGGGGGGGAGGGGGCCGCCCGCCCCCCCACAGGGGGGGGGGTTCAAGAGCCCCCGGGGCCCTAAGGCACCCCCCAGAACGGCGCGGGGGG
>JAPPNV010000208.1 GCA_028818565.1 Rhodospirillales bacterium
GCGGGCGGCCGGGTTGAGCGAAGTTGTGGACATAGCAGCGGTCGTCGGCCAGGGGACAGCCGGGTCTGATGTCGTCCAGCAGTTGGCGGAGCAGGCTCTTTCGCCCGGTTCCGGCGATGCCGCGCACATAGATGTTCTGGCTCGGCGCGAAGACCTCGAGCCCGTAGCGCAGCGCCTCGATCGCGTCGTCCTGGCCGACAACGCCGGTGATGGGCTTCACCTCATCGGTGGTCTCGAACGGCGGCATCAACGAGTCGCAGCTCCAGCGCAGCGCGTCCGCACCGAGCCGGTTCTCCATCCTGGATTCAGAAGCCACGGCTTACCTCATTCTCAACCGTACTATATGTATGCTTCGCCCGCGTGGGGCACCAGATGACATTTGTAGCGTTCTTTCAGAATGTTAGAGTCCATATCGTATCGCCGTCGCTCATCCCGCCCCAATGGAGGGTCGAGGCGGCCGGGGTGAGGTGGGGGCGTTCGCTCCTCTCCGGTATCATGGGTACGGAAGCGGGACTGCCATGATGCCAGCCTATCTGCGACCCACCGCCCTCGACGACGCGCTCGCGGCGCTGCAGCGCCGCCCGCTCACGGTGCTGGCCGGCGGCACAGACTTCTACCCCGCGCGGGTCGGCGCACCGCTCGACGACGACGTGCTCGACATCACCGCGCTGCAATCGATGCGCGCGATCGAGGAGCACGCCGACCACTGGCTGATCCCGGCGCTCGCGACCTGGACCGATATCGTCCGGGCCGACCTGCCGCCCTGGTTCGACGGCCTG
The DNA here is from genome assembly GCA_028818565.1 of Rhodospirillales bacterium. Classification (GTDB taxonomy): domain Bacteria; phylum Pseudomonadota; class Alphaproteobacteria; order UBA828; family UBA828; genus WTGU01. The sequence continues at coordinate 780 of JAPPNV010000208.1, forward strand.
AAGCTCGCCGCGCGCGAGATCGGCGGACGGCAGGTGCAGAACGCCGGCACCCTCTGCGGCAACCTGTGCAATGCCTCGCCCGCAGCGGACGGCGTGCCGGTGCTGCTCAGCCTCGATGCCGAGGTGGAGCTCGCCGCGCTGGAGCGGCGCGAGACGATGCCGCTCGCCGACTTCATTCGCGGCAATCGGGCGACCGCGCTCGCGCCCGACCAGCTCATGGTGGCGGTGCGCGTGCCCAAGCCGCGCGCGAAGCGGGCGCGCGGGCACTTCCTCAAGCTGGGCGCGCGGCGCTACCTGGTGATCTCCATCGTCATGGTGGCCGCCGCGCTGGAGGCCGACGCGGCGGGCCGGGTCGTGTGCGCCGCGGTCTCGGTCGGCGCCTGCTCGCCGGTCGCCCGTCGACTGCCGGCGCTGGAGCAGGCGCTCGTCGGCCGCCCCTGCGACGCGGCCCTGGGCGATGCCGTGACGGACGCGCACATGGCGCCGCTCGCGCCGGTGGACGACGCGCGGGGTTCCGCCGCCTACCGCCTGGATGCCGCGCGCACGCTGACCGCGCGCACGCTCGCCGAGCTCGGGAGCATGATGTGAACGCAGGCGGCTCGGACGGCACCAGCGCATTCCTGGTCAACGGGCGGCCGGTCACGGTGAACGCGCCGCCGCTTCGGCGCCTTGCCGACGCGCTCCGCGACGACCTCGGCCTCACCGGGACCAAGGTGGGCTGCAACGCCGGCGACTGCGGCGCCTGCACGGTGCTGCTCGACGGCGCCCAGGTCTGCAGCTGCATGGTGTCCGTGGCCCAGGCCGCAGGGCGCCACGTGGAGACCGTGGAAGGCCTCGCCGCCAAGGGGCGGCTGAACCGACTGCAGCGCGCCTTCCTGCGCCACGGCGCGGCCCAGTGCGGTGCGTGCACGCCGGGCATGCTGATCGCCGCGACCGAGCTGCTGCGCGCCGGAGGTGATGGATGGGCTCGGCGGTGTGCTCTGCCGCTGCACCGGTTATCGCAAGATCGTGGCGGCGGTGCTGGATGCGGCGGGCAACGACCCGCAACCCCTGTCGACGCCTCCGGCGGGTGCCGCCGTCGGCTCCCGCCTCGCCAAGCTCGACGGCGTGCCCAAGCTCACCGGTGCCGAGCGCTACGGCGCCGATGCCGTGCCGGCGGACGCGCTCTGGCTCCGCATCGTCCGCTCGCCCCATGACTCCGCCAGGGTCGTGCTCGGCGACCTGGAGGCGGTAGCCGCCGCCCGGCCCGGCGTGGAGCGCGTGCTTACCGCCGCGGACGTGCCCTGCAACCGCATCGGCATCTACCCGGACCTGCGGGACCAGCCGGTGCTGGCCGAGGGCGTCGTGCGCTACCGGGGCGACCCAGTCGTGGCGCTCGTGGGCACGCGCGAAGCGGTAACGGCCGTCCGCGACGAGGACCTGCCGATCCGCTACGAGCCGCTGTCGCCGGTACACGGCCTGGACGAGGCCCGTGCGCCGGGCGCACCCCTGGTCCACGACGAGACCGCGGGCAACAAGCTCATCGAGGGCGGGGTCGAGCGCGGCGACGCGCAAGAGGCGCTCCCGGGCTGCGCGGTGACGGCGCAAGGGCGCTTCGAGACCACCTTCGTCGAGCACGCCTACATCGAGCCTGAGGCCGGCTGGGCGCGGCGCGTCGGCGACCGCGTCGAGCTCTTCGTCTCGACCCAGACGCCGGTGATGAACCGGGACTCGACGGCCGAGGTGCTGGGCCTCGCGCCCACGCAGGTGCGGATCGTGCCGAGCGCCTGCGGCGGCGGCTTCGGCGGCAAGCTCGACGTCTCGGTCCAGCCGCTCACGGCGCTCGCCGCCTGGCTCACGGGCAAGCCGGTCGCCTGCGTCTACGAGCGGCCCGAGAGCATGATGGCGAGCCCCAAGCGCCATCCCACAGCGATCGAGGCGCGCTTCGGCTGCGATGCCGACGGCAAGCTGCAGGCGGTCGCGTTCGACGCCACCTTCGACACCGGCGCCTACGCCTCCTGGGGGCCGACGGTGGCGAGCCGCGTGCCCATCCACGCCTCGGGCCCCTACGCCGTGCCTCACGTCTCCGCACGCGGCCGGGCCTTCTACACCAACGGGCCGCCCGCCGGTGCGTTCCGCGGCTTCGGCGTGCCCCAGGCCGCCATCGCTCACGAGGCGCTGATGGACGACCTCGCGGACGGGCTCGGCATGGACCGGCTGGAGATGCGCCTCAAGAACGCGATCCGTGCCGGCGACGCCACGGCGACCGGCCAGGTGCTCGAAGCCAGCGCCGGCCTCGCCCCCTGCCTGGAGGCGCTGGCCCCGCGCTGGCGGCGCGCGCTGGAAGACGTGGCCCGCGCCAACGCGCAGGAAGGCCCGGTGCGGCGCGGCGTCGGCATCGGCTGCATGTGGTACGGCATCGGCAACACCGCACTCAGCAACCCGTCCGCCATGCGCATCACGCTGGATCGGGAGGGCCGGCTCACGCTCTTCAACGGCGCCGTCGATATCGGCCAGGGCTCGACCACGATCCTCGCCCAGATCTGCGCGGACACGCTGGGCGTCGCCGTGGATCGGATCGCCCAGGTCATAGGCGACACGGACTGGACCGAGGACGCGGGCAAGACCTCGGCCTCCCGGCAGACCTTCGTCTCCGGCAAGGCGGCCGAGCTTGCCGGCGCCGCGCTTCGCGCCGCGATCCTGCGGGAGGCCAATGCCGCCGACGACGCCACGATCGAGCTTGCGGGCGCGCAGGTGGTGGTCCGCGACGGCGGGCGGCGGGTGGAGATCGACCTCGCCCGGCTCGAGGCCGACGCGGCGGGCGTGGTGCTGGAAGGCGTCGGCCGCTTCGACCCGCCGACCACGACGCTCGATGCCAAGGGCCAGGGCAAGCCCTACGCGACCTTTGCCTTCGGCGCCCAAGTCGCGGTGGTCGATGTGGACACCGAGCTCGGGACCGTGACGCCCATCCGCATCCATGCCGCCCACGATGTCGGGCGCGCCATCAACCCGACCCAGGTGGAGGGCCAGATCGAGGGCGGTATCGCGCAAGGCCTCGGCCTCGCGCTGATGGAGGAATACCTGCCGGGCCGGACCGAGAACCTGCACGACTACCTGATCCCGACCGTGGGCGACGTGCCCGAGATCGAGGTCCTCATCGTCGAGGACCCGGAGCCGCTGGGCCCCTTCGGCGCCAAGGGCGTGGGCGAGCCCGGCCTGGTGCCGACCGCGCCGGCGATCCTGGGCGCCATCCGCCACGCGACGGGCGTGCGTGTCACCAGGGTCCCTGCCCTGCCCCACCGCCTGCGCCGCGCGCTCCGCGAGCGGGAGTCGCACCGGTGAGCGCAACAACGGAGAAGCGCCGTGCCAGGGACGCGGGCTCGATCATCCGCTGCGACGCCTGCCCCGTGCTGTGCCGGATTCGCGAGGGCAAGGTCGGCGCTTGCGATCGCTACGCCAACGTCGGCGGCACGCTGACCCGCGTGGACCCGCTGCTGGTCACCGAGCGCGCCGAGACCCTGGTGCCCTTCCTGGACGGCGCGGAGGACTGGGACGGCGGCGTGGTCGCACAGCCCGAGCGCTTCGTCACCGGCATCGGCTCCGGCACCACCTATCCGGACTACAAGCCCGCGCCCTTCATCATCGCGAGCGAGGCGGCGGGCGTGGACATGGTGACCGTCGTCTCGGAGGGGATCTTCAGCTACTGCGGCGTCAAGGTGAAGATCGACACCGACCGCCACGTGGGCCCCGAACAGGCCTCGGTGCGAGCAGAGGGCGAGCCCATCGGCCACGTGACCACTGCCGAGTACGGCTCCCAGATGCTCTCGCTCGGCGGCGTGCGGCACTTCACTGGCGGCTCCAAGCGCGAGGGCACGGTGACCTGCGCCACCCTGCTCGACCTCTGCAACGGCAATCCCGCGACGCTCACCGTGGACGACGGCGCGGAGCTCGTGGTGCAGGCGGGCGCTGCGCCGGTGGTGGACGGCCAGAGCGAGGAGCGGATGCGGGCCGGCTGCGGCTCGGCCGCCATGGGCATGTTCGCCCGCCAGTGGCACGGCCACGCCGACGAGGTGATCGTCGTCGACGACCAGATCACCGGCGTGCTCACCGAGCACCAGGCCGGGCGCTTCCTCGACATGCCGCCGTCCGGCATCCGCATCCGGGGCCGCCGCTCGACGCCGGGGCGCTACTTCCAGGTGGCGCGCAAGGGGCGCGGCTGGGCCGCCACCGATATCGCCGACCCGCTGGAGATCATCGAGCGGATCGACCCGAAGAAGGCCTGGCCCGGCCTCAGGCTCCACATGGTGTCCACCACGGGCGAGGATGCCGCCTGGTTCGAGCTCGACGAGACCCTGACGCCCCGGCCCGCGCCCATGCCGGGCGAGATCGAGACGGTGGTCGACCGCATCGCGGAGAACTGCGAGCCCGCGCTTTGCACCGTGCTCTTCATGGCGGGCGCGGGCGGATCCTTGCGCGCGGGCGTGACCGAGAACCCGGTGCGCCTCACCCGCTCGATCAAGGACGCGCTCACCCGCGTCACCGCCGGCGGCGCGCCGGTGCACGTCTGGCCCGGCGGCGGCATCACCTTCATGGTGGACGTGACCAGCATGCCGGCGGACGCCTTCGGCTACGTGCCGACTCCGGCGCTGGTCGCGCCCATCGAATTCACGCTGCGCCGCGCCGAGTTCGCAGCGCTCGGCGGCCACGTGGATCGCGTCGTGCCCCTGGAGCGAGCGCTGGACGACGCCGAACACAGGGCGGAACCGTGGCCCCCCGCCAATCCCTGGCCGCTCACGGAGGGGAAGCCCTGATGCCGGGCGAAGCCCGCATGGCGCTCCTGCCCGACGGCCGCCGGCTGCACCTGCAGCACGGGCCGATCGACATCGTGGCCGAGGCTTTCGGGAAGAGTGCCGAGGTGGACACCGCCTATCGCCAGGCCGGCATCCGTTTCGCCACCATCCTCGACGAGCTCGTGGTGGAGCTTGCCCTGCTGCGCCGCCCCTTCGGCCAAGCCAGGCCCGCGCTGCAGGGCCCGGTGGCGCGGCGCATGCTCGGCGCATGCTGGCCGCACCGGGCGCGCTTCGTCACGCCGATGGCGGCGGTCGCCGGCTCCGTCGCCGACGAGGTGCTGGCGGCGATGACGGCGGGACGCAGCCTCGCGCGCGCTTACGTGAACAACGGCGGCGACATCGCGGTGCACCTCGGCCCCGGCACCGCCTTCTCTGCCGGCGTGGTGAACGATCCCGACCGGCCGGGGCTCGACGACCGGATTGTCTTCGGCGCCGAAAGGCCCGCGCGCGGCATGGCGACCTCGGGCTGGCGCGGGCGTTCGCTCTCGTTCGGGATCGCCGACGCGGTCACGGTGCTGGCCGAGAGCGCGGCCGCGGCCGACGCGGCGGCGACGCTGATCGCCAATGCCGTCACCGTCGACCATCCCGCCGTCGAGCGCGCGCCGGCATCATCGCTCCGCGAGGAAAGCGACCTCGGCGCACGGCTCATCACTGTCGCGGTGGGGCCGCTCCCCGCCAGCGCCAGGGCCGCGGCGCTGGACGCCGGGCTCGCGGAAGCGCGGGCGATGCAGCGGGCAGGACTGATCGAGTCCGCCCGGCTCGCGCTCCAGGGCGAGACCCGCGCGCTCGCGCCGGCAGAAGCCGCCGGAGCCGCTGCCGCATGAGCACACCATGAGCGGCGCGGTGGTCGGCGTCGATGTCGGCGGGACCTTCACCGACCTGATCCTGATGGAGCCCGAGACCGGCGCCGTCAGGCTCGCCAAGGTGCCGTCCACGCCCGCGAACCAGGCGGCAGGCGTGCTCGCGGCGCTCGACGGCGCGGCGGCATCGCTTGAGGATGTCGGATCCATCATCCACGGCACCACGGTCACCACCAACGCGCTCCTGGAGCGCAAGCTCAGCCGCACGGGGCTGATCACGACCAAGGGCTTCCGCGACATCCTGGAGCTTGGCCGGCGCACGCGGCCCCGGCCCTACGGCCTCACCGGCAGCTTCACGCCGCTGATCCCGCGCGAGCTTCGCATAGAGGTGCCGGAGCGCATGGACGCCGCCGGCGAGGTGCTGGTGCCGTTGGACGAAGCGGCGGTGCGCGCCGCCATCGCGTCGCTACGGGCGGCAGGCTGCGATTCGCTCGTGATCCACTTCCTGCACGGCTACAAGAACCCGGCCCATGAGGAACGCGCGCTCGCCATCGCCCGCGAGTGCTGGCCTGAGGGCCACGTCACTGCGGGGCACGCGATTCTCGCCGAGTTCCGCGAATTCGAGCGGGGCGTCGCGGCGGCGGTGAACGCCTGCGTCCAGCCGCTGCTGCACCGCTATCTCGACCGCCTGCAGGGGCAGCTCTCGGCGCGCGGGTACGGGCGCGAGCTGCTGGTGATCCAGGGCAACGGCGGCAGCGTCTCGGCCCGCTCGGCGGCGGCGAAGGCGGTCAACACGGTGCTCTCGGGCCCGGCGTCGGGCGTCATGGCGGCGGCCGCCATCGGCCGCGCCGCCGGCGCCGAGCGCCTCATCACCTTCGACACCGGCGGCACCAGCGCCGACGTGGGCCTGGTGCTGGAGGGCGTGCCGGCGGTCTCGGCCGAGATGGAGCTCGAGCACGGCATGCCCATCCACGTCCCCATGGTGGACGTGCACACGGTGGGCGCCGGCGGCGGCAGCCTCGCGCGGATCGACGAGGCCGGGCTGCTGCAGGTCGGGCCGGAGAGCGCGGGCGCACAGCCGGGGCCGATCTGCTACGGCCGCGGCGGCGAGCGGCCGACGCTCACCGACGCCAACCTGATCCTCGGCCGGCTCGCTCCCGACGCCCTGCTCGCCGTGGAGAACCCGGTCGCGCCCGCGGGCGTGCGGGCGATGTTCGCGGAGACCGTCGGCGCCCCCCTCGGCCTCGATGCGGACGCCGCGGCTGCGGCGGTGATCCGGATCGCCAACGACCGCATGGCCGGCGCGATCCGCATGGCGACGCTGGCGCGCGGCCATGACCCGCGCGACTTCGTACTCTTCGCCTTCGGCGGCGCCGGCCCCATGCACGCTGCGGCGCTCGCCGCGGAGCTTGGCATCCCGCGCGTGATGATCCCGGCCCGGCCGGGGATCACCAGCGCTGTCGGCTGCATCACCGCCGACCTGCGCCACGACTACGTGAACACGGTGAACGCGCCGCTGGCCGAGGCGGACATGGCAGGCGTGCGCGCGATCCTCGAACGCCAGGCGGCGGCCGGGCGCGCGACCATCGAGCAGGAGGGCGTCGCGGTCGGCGAGATCGCCTGTCTCCACGTCGCCGACATGCAGTTCGAGGGCCAGACCCACCTGCTCACCGTGCCGGTCGCGGGGCCGG
>JAPPNV010000381.1 GCA_028818565.1 Rhodospirillales bacterium
GCGGCCTCGGTGGTCCAGGTGTCCTGCACCGGATAGTGGCGGCGCTCGGGCAGCAGGAGGGCAACCGTCTCACCGTCCCGCGAGACCCGGACCTCGCCTCGCCGCGCGATGTAGTTGGGGCCGGGCACGTCGCCAACGCTCTGCAGCTCGAAATCGTAGCCCGCAAGCGCGACCGAATCGCCCGGCTGCATCGCCTGCTCCCGCTCGGTCTGCCAGTTGCCGGCGCCGACCGTGCCCACCACCAGCACCGCCACACCGAGATGGGCCATGCTCATCGCCCAGGCCGCGCGCGGCAGGCCGACGGCACGGCACGCGCTTTCCGCAAGCGGCACGCGGAAGAGCCGCACGCGCTCCGCGAATTCCGTGAGCACGCCCGCCGCGACCCAGCCGGCGAGCGCCATGCCGAGCACCGCGCCCCAGGGTCCGCCGCCGCTGGCCCCGACCGCCGCGGCCACGGCGATGGCGGCGACGAGCGAGACCGCGAGGCGCGGCAGCACGGCGGCGGCGCCTGCGCGCTTCCAGGCCATGAGCGGTCCCGCCGCCATCATCAGGAGGAGCGGAATCATCAGGGGCACGAAGGTCGATTCGAAGAATGGCGGGCCCACCGAAACCTTCTGATCCGAGATCGCATCGAGAACCAGCGGATAGAGCGTACCGATGAAGACCGTGGCGCAGCCGACCGCCAGCAGCAGATTGTTGGCCAGGAGCGAGCTCTCGCGCGAGAGCGGGCGGAACGAGCCGCCGGCCCGCATCCCCGGCGCCCGCCAGGCGTAGAGCATGAGCGAGCCGCCGACCACGATCACCAGGAACACGAGGATGTAGACCCCGCGCGCCGGGTCGGAAGCAAAGCTGTGGACCGAGGTCAGCACGCCGGAGCGCACCAGGAAGGTCCCGAGCAGGCTGAGCGAGAAGCCGAGAATGGCCAGCAGCACGGTCCAGCTCTTCAGCGAGTCCCGTTTCTCCGCCACGACCGAGGAATGCAGCAGCGCGGTCGCCATCAGCCATGGCATGAAGGAGGCGTTCTCCACCGGGTCCCAGAACCAGTACCCGCCCCAGCCGAGCTCGTAGTAGGCCCACCAGGAGCCCAGGGCGATGCCCGCCGTGAGCGCGCACCAGGAGAGCAGCGTCCACGGGCGCACCCAGCGCGCCCAGGCCGCGTTCACTCGCCCCTCGATCAGCGCCGCCACGGCGAAGGAGAAAGCGGTCGAGAGCCCGACGTAGCCGAGGTAGAGCAGCGGCGGGTGGAAGGCGAGGCCGGGGTCCTGCAGCAGCGGGTTGAGGTCGCGCCCGTCAAGCGGCGCGGGATCAAGCCTCAGGAAGGGGTTGGACGTGGCAAGCACGAAGACGAGGAAGCCGAGCCCGATCAGCGCCTGCACGGCCAGCACCCAGGCCCTGAATGCCGGCGGCAGGTTGCGCCCGAAGACCGCCACGGCAGCGCCGTGGACCGCGAGTATCCATACCCAGAGCAGCATCGAGCCTTCGTGATTGCCCCAGGTGCCGGTGAACTTGTAGAGCAGCGGCTTGGCCGAGTGGGAATTGTCGGCGACCGTGACGACCGAGAAATCGGAGACGACGAAGGCCTGCATCAGACAAGCGAGCGCAGCCGAGATGAAGACGAACTGGGCCAGCGCCGCCGGCCGCGCCAGCGCCATCAGGCCGCCATCGCGGAGCCGTGCGCCGAGCGGAGCGGCGACCGCCTGCACGAGCGCCATCGCGAGCGCGAGGATCAGGGCGAAGTGGCCGATCTCGGGGATCATTCGGCGCCCTCACCCTTCCAGTTGCCGGACTTCTTCAGCGCGTCCGCCACCTCGCGCGGCATGTAGTTCTCGTCGTGCTTGGCGAGCACCTCGTCGGCCTCGAACACGCTGCCCTTCAGATAGCCCTCGGCGACCACCCCCTGCCCCTCGCGGAACAGGTCCGGCAAAATGCCGCGATAGGTCACGGGCACGGTATGGGCGAGATCGGTGATGGTGAAGCGCACCGTCAGCCCGTCGTCACCTCTCACCACGCTGTTCTCCTCGACCAGGCCGCCCACGCGAAGCCGCTGCTCAGGGGAGAACTGCTGCTCCTTGATCGTGCTCGGGTCATGGAAGAAGACGAGCGTGTCGTCGAGCGCGGTGAGCACGAGGCCCGCGGCAAGGCCGAGCGCGCCCAGCCCCCCGCCGAGAAAGACCAACCGCCAATGCTTGCGCTTCATACCGGGGCGTTCTGCCCCCCGTCGCGGGCGCCGTCTCCCTCGGCGTCACGCGTCTGCCGGGCGGTCGCCTCCAAGGACCTCAGCGCCGCCTCCCTCGCACGCATGGCGCGGATGCTGAACAGGAGGAGCGCAATCATGATTGCGGCCGCGGCGCCGAAGGCCGGCCACACGTAGGCGGCGTAACCGCCCATTTCGAAGAACGACATTGCCCCGCGCCCACCTGCCGCAGGCGACACCCCCACGGGCACCACCCGACAGTCTCGTTACCTGGCAATCGTCATAGTGTGGGGTCATCGTTCGCCGACATCAAGACGATGACTGGTATGACCATCGAGGGGCGGCTGACGGTAGGGCGCGGGTTGGTTACACTCGATGCGCGGTTGAGTGGTTTTGGAGGGGCATGAAATGGCCTATTGGCTCTTGAAGTCGGAACCCGGATCCTGGTCGTGGGACGACCAGGTGCGCGATGGCGTCACCGAATGGGACGGCGTGCGCAACCATCAGGCGAACAACAACATGAAGGCCATGCAGCGGGGTGATCGCTGCTTCTTCTACCACTCGGTCAACGCGAAGGAGATCGTCGGCGTCGTCGAGGTCGTCAAGGAGCACTACCCCGATCCGACCGACTCCTCCGGGCGTTTCGGCATGGTCGACGTCAAGGCCGTGGTTCCGGTGAGCGAGCCGGTCTCGCTGAAGCGGATCAAGGGAGACCCGGCGCTGCAGGACATGCAGCTCGTACGTCAGTCGCGCCTCTCCGTGAGCCCTGTAACCGAGGCCGAGTGGCGCCGCATCTGCACCCTGGCCGGCATTGCAGCCTGACTAGAGACTCAAGGAGACTCCCGCTCAGGCATTTTGCCGGCGGGCCGCCCGCGCGATGCGGAGCAGTGCCTGCCAGCAGATCGCCTCAGGCGCACCGCCGGAGACCTTGCAGTCGCGCTCGGCACGGGTCAGCAGCGTCAGCGCGCGGGCCGCGCGGGCGCTCGGCCAACGCATCATCTCCTGACCGAAGGAGGCGCGTTCCCTGGGGAATACGGGCGGCTTGAGGCTGCCCATGGCATCGGCCCGGCTCGCGCCCCCTTCCAGCGCGGCGACCGCAAGATGGAGGCGGGCGAGGCGACGGGCTGCGGCGCGGAGGATGGTGATCGGCTGGACGCCGCCGTAGAGCGCGCGCGACATCGCCCGGTCCAGCCCCTCACGGTCGCCGGACAGGGCCAGACGCGCGACCGCATCGGCCGACGCTTCGGTCGCATCGCCGACGCAGGCCTCCGCGATCTCCTGCGTGAGCAAACCGCCCTCGGGGCCCCCCTCGCCCAGATAGACCGCGAGCTTCTCCACTCCGCTCTCGATCTGGCGGCGGTCGCTGCCCAGGCGCTCGGCAAGCCAGGCGGCAGTCTCGGATGCCACCGTGATGGCCCGCTTGGTACAGAGGTCCTCGATCAACCGGGCGGCGTCCTCCGCGCTCTCGTCGTAGCAGGCAATGGCGGCGAGGCCCGCTTCCTGCTCGCACAGGCGCCTGAGGCCCGAGCGGGGTGTCAGCGGCCCGGCCTCCGCGACCACCAGACTCTCCGTGGCCGGCAATGCAAGACACGAGCGGACCGCAGGAACCACCGCCTCGGTCGCCCCGCGCAGGCGGACAGCACGTCGGCCGCCGATGAGCGAGAGCGCCGCCGCCTCGTCGGCGAGCCGGCCCGGTTCGTCACGCAACAGCGTCGGATCGATGCTGGTGACGCGAAAGGGGTCGTCGGCATCCTCCGCGACGGCCTTGACGCAAGCTTCGGCGCGGGCCCGCACCAAGCCTTCGTTGGAGCCGTAGATCAGGACCAGCCGGACGTCCGAGTCCGGTGCCGCGCAGAACCGATCCGCGCGGGCCGGCGCGATCTTCATGGCGCGCCAGCCGCCGGATCGTGCGACGGCCGGCGTCTCATCGACGGAGATGGAGGAGAATCAGCGTGAGGATTTCTTCGCTCAGCACCCGCGCCGCCTCCTCCGCCGCGTCGCGCTCCGCTGCCACGGTGGCGAACCCCGATTCGACGACGTTGTAGCCGCCGGTCGCCCGGGCGCTGTCGCGGTAGACCACCGTCCCGTCCCGATCGGCAAGGGCGAACCTGGCGCGGAGCGTCAGGTTGAACCGGGTCGCATGGTCGTCGAGCTGGATCAGCAACGGCGTCTTTTCCCGCTCGATCGCGAAGGTCAGGCGGTAGTCGGGGTGCGCCGGCTGCCCTGCGGGGGTGAGGCTGTCGATCAGGTGGTTGCGGACGACATGCCCGACCCGGTCCTTGATCGGAGCGATTTCTATCGCGGCGACACCGCCGCCTCGCGCCTTGCTGCTGCGGGAGCCGTAAAGCGGCTCCACGGAACAGGCGGCGAGCAGGACGAGGGAAAGAGCGAGGACGAGGACGGGGGTCTTTCCGCGCCGGAAGCCTGTCGCGCGCGGGAAGAGCGGTCGATCAAGTGACGACATTCACGATTCGTCCGGGCACGACGATCACCTTGCGCACCTCCCGGCCGGCGAGCGCCCGGCGCACCCCGCCGTCCGCCATCGCCGCGCTTTCCGCCGCCGCCTTGTCGTGATCGGCTGGCAGCGAGATGGTCGCGCGCTTCCTGCCGTCCACCTGCACGGCGACGACCACGACGTCGTCGGCGAGCAGAGCGGGGTCGGCCTCGGGCCACGGCTCGCGCGCCAGCCAGCTCTCGTGGCCGAGATGGCGCCAGGCCTCCTCGGCCAGATGCGGCACCACCGGGCCGAGCAGGCGCATGGCAGTCTCCAGCCCCTCCCGCATCACGTGGCCCGCGCCGGGTGCGTCCTCGATGGCCGACAGCGCATTGGTCAGCTCCCGCACCCGCGCCACCGCCCGGTTGAAGCGAAAGCGCTCCAGATCCTCGGTTACGCCGGCGATGGTCTTGTGAATGGTCCTGCGCACGTCGCGCAGCGGAGCGGCCAAGGCCCCCTGGTCCGGTGCCGTTGCCCCGCACGGCGGCAGTGCCACCGTTGGCGACAGGACCATGCGCCAAAGCGCGGCGATGTAGCGCCAGGCGCCCTTGACGCCGGTATCGGTCCATTCCAGGTCGCGCTCGGGCGGGCTGTCGGAGAGCATGAAGAGCCGCGCAGTGTCGGCACCGTAGGCCTCGATAATCGCCTCGGGATCGACAGTGTTGCGCTTCGACTTGCTCATCGCCTCGGATCGGCCGGTGGCGATCGGGCGCCCGTCCTCCTTGGCGACCAGGCCGCCGGCTTGGGTCTCGACCTGGTCGGGGTAGTACCAGCGCCCGTCGGCGTCGCGGTAGGTCTCGTGACACACCATGCCTTGGGTGAAGAGGCCCGCGAAGGGCTCGTCGATCGTCACGTATCCGCAGCGCTTGAGCGCCTTGGTATAGAAGCGCGAATAGAGCAGGTGCAGCACCGCGTGCTCAATTCCGCCGATGTATTGATCGACCGGCAGCCAGGGCTCGACCTCGTCGGCCGGCAGCGGCTCGTCGGCGCGCGCCGCGCAGAAGCGCGCGAAATACCAGGAGGAATCCACGAATGTGTCCATCGTGTCGGTGTCGCGCTCCGCAGCGGCACCGCAACGCGGGCAGCTGGCGTGCTTCCAGGTGGGATGACGGTCGAGGGGATTGCCCGGCGTGTCGAAGGTCACGTCTTCGGGCAGGCGCACCGGGAGCGCTTCGCGCGGCACCGGCACCACGCCGCACGATGGGCAGTGCACCACGGGAATGGGGCAACCCCAGTAGCGCTGCCGCGAGATGCCCCAGTCGCGGAGCCGATAGCTGACGGCAGTGCCGCCGGCGCTGCGTTCCGCAAGCTCTGCGACGGCGCGCGCCTTGGCGTCGGCCACCGTGAGTCCGTTCAGGAAATCGGAATTGATCGCCGTGCCGTCGCCGATATAGGCCTCGTTGACGATCTCGACCGCATCCGCATCCTCGCCCGGCGGGCATACCACGGGAATGACGGGCAGGCCCTGGGCGCGGGCGAAATCGAGGTCGCGCTGGTCATGGGCAGGGCAGCCGAAGATTGCGCCGGTGCCGTAGTCCATGAGCACGAAGTTGGCGACGTAGAGCGGCAGCGTCCGCTCGGCGTCGAAGGGATGGCGGACTCTGATGCCCGTATCGAACCCGCGCTTGCCCGCCGCCTCGATGTCGCGCTCGCCGATGCCGGCCCGGTTGCACTCGGCAATGAAATCGGCGAGCGCCAAATCCGACCCTGCAAGCGAAGTTGCCAGCGGGTGGTTGGGCGAAAGCGCGCAGAAGGATGCGCCGAACAGCGTATCCGGGCGGGTTGTGAATACCTCCAGTGCCTCGTCTCGGCCCTCGATGGGGAAGAGGATGCGCGCGCCTTCCGAGCGCCCGATCCAGTTGCGCTGCATGAGCCGCACCTTCTCGGGCCAGCGCGGCAGAGCATCCAGCGCCTCCAGCAGCTCGTCGGCAAAGCGGGTGATGCGGAAGAACCACTGCGCCAGCCTGCGCTTCTCGACGACCGCGCCAGAGCGCCAGCCACGCCCGTCCACGACCTGCTCGTTGGCGAGCACCGTGCGATCGACCGGATCCCAGTTGACCCAGGCCTCCTTGCGCTCGACGAACCCCGCCTCGAAGAAGTCGAGGAACAACGCCTGCTGATGTTCGTAGTAGCCGGGGTGACAGGTCGCGAACTCGCGCTCCCAGTCGATCGAGAGCCCCATCAACTTGAGCTGCCCGCGCATGGTCGCGATGTTGGCGTAGGTCCACTCGGCTGGATGGACGCCGCGCTCGAAGGCCGCGTTCTCCGCCGGAAGGCCGAAGGCGTCCCAGCCCATGGGATGGAGGACATCGAAGCCCCGGGCCCGCTTGTAGCGCGCAACCACGTCGCCCATCGTGTAGTTGCGCACGTGGCCCATGTGGATGCGGCCAGAGGGATACGGGAACATCTCGAGGACGTAATAGGTGGGGCGTCCGCCGCTGCGCTCGGCGCGGAACAGGCCCGCGTCTTCCCAGGCGTCTTGCCATTTGGCCTCGACTGCCTGCGCGTCGTAACGCTCACTCATCGGCCACGCTCGCTCCTTCACCCCGGCCGGCGCCGGAGAGCGGCGTCCCTATAGCATGACGGGCGGGCCGGCGCAGCCGCGCCGCCCCGGCCGGCACGCGATGCTGCTCTCTCTATCGGCTGAGCTGTGCGGTGCGCAGCTGTCGGGCGCGGTCGAGGATCTTGTCTTCGAGGCTGACGGCGGTATCCGCGCCGGTGGGACGGTCCTGCCACAGGCCGTCCTCGCCGCGTTCCTGGCGAAATACGGAGACCTGCACGCCGTCCGAGCGCAGCGTCCGGCCCAGGATGTAGACGGTCATCTTGAAGCGCTCGTCGGGGCTCTCGGACGGGGAGTACCAATCGGTGATGATCACGCCGCCGAAGGGATCGGCCGAGAGCAGCGGCATGAACGAGATGGTGTCGAGGGTCGCCCGCCAAAGGAAAGCATTGACGCCGATACCGCTGACAGGCGCTTCGTCATCGTCGCCAAAAAGCGTGACCCCGCCGGAGCCAAGAACGCTGCCGCCATCCTGCCCTGCGCCGCGCCAGGCGGGATTTGTCACTGATGGCGGAAGTTCCGTTTTCGCGTTCTCACAAGCGGCCCCCGTTAAAGCCAAAAGGAAGACGCCAAGCATCCCCAAGCCAATGTGCGAGCGCCTCATTCCGGCCACCCCCGTTGAACGTACATCGCCGCTTTTACCACGAGGCGCACAAACCCCGCAGCAGAATCGGGATCGGAGGCCAACGATGCGTGGCGGGCGGCGCCGGGACTGCGTTGCGCCGACGTCGCAACGCTGCCGGAAGCGGAACCGAACTCACGGCGAAGCTGGAGGCCGAGGCCGGAATCGAACCGGCGTACACGGATTTGCAGTCCGCTGCATA
>JAPPNV010000154.1 GCA_028818565.1 Rhodospirillales bacterium
CGGAGCAGAGCCAGGCGACCATGGCGGCGATCTCCTCCGGCAGGCCGAAGCGGCCGAGGGGAATCTTCGACTTCATGAAGTCGATGTGGGTCTGGGTCATCTGGTCGAAGATGCGGGTCTCCACGGCGGCGGGCGTCACGCAGTTCACCAGAACGCCGGAGCCTGCGAGCTCCTTGCCGAGGCTCTTGGTGAGCGCGATCAGGCCGCCTTTCGCCGCGCTGTAGGCGGGCGCGCTGGGGTTGCCCTCCTTGCCGGCCACCGAGGCGATGTTGACGATGCGCCCCCAGCCCGTCTCCTTCATCAGAGGCACCACGGCGCGGCTCACCAGGAAAGGGCCGTTCAGGTCGATGTCGATCACCCGGCGCCAGTCGTCGACCGGGTATTCCCAGGTCGGCATGTTGGGGCCGGAGATTCCTGCGTTGTTGACCAGGATGTCGACGCCGGTTGCGGCAGCCTGCGTTTCGCGAAGCGCGGCCTCGACTGCGTCCGGGTCCGAAACATCGACCTCGATCCACCCCGCCGGGCCACCCGCAGGCCAGTCGGCCTGCGCGTCCGTCATGGCGGCGGGGTCGAAATCCCAGACGTAGACGGATGCGCCCGAAGCCTGCAGCCGTTCGGCGATCGCACGCCCCAATCCCTGGGCTGCGCCGGTCACGATGGCGCGGCGGCCGTTCAGGTCGATGCTGTTCATGGAGTCATTTCCTTCGTCTACCGGGCGCGGGACATCTGCCGCTGGCCATGCCAGCAAAGGCACGCGTCGGCATCAAGAAGCAGGAGGTTCGCTAGCGTCGCCGTAGATGCTCCTCTCCAGCTCTTCCGGAAGCGGGGCGTCGAAGTCGTCGGCCATCCAGACTTGGTCCTCCCAGCCGCCGGGCTTGCGCCGGCGCGTCGAGGCTTCCAGCGCGACCAGGCATGCTACCGGCCGGTTGTGCTTGGCGATGACGATCTCCTCCCCTCCGGCTGTCTCCTCAACGAGGCGCGAAAGATGAGTCTTCGCTTGGCTCATGTTGACGGTGCGCATGCGAGTGACCTAAGCGGGACCGAGACAGGCGTCAACCTGCCTCCCGACACACATTACCCGCCCTGGCGCCGGCGTCCCTACCGGGTCACCATGCGGGCCACTATGAACCGGATCGTCGACGCCCACCACCACATCTGGCGCCAGCGCGACCTGCCGTGGCTCATGGGCCCGATGCAGCCGCGCATCTTCGGCCCCTACGAGCCGATCCGACGCGACTATGCGATCGAGGAATATCTCGGCGACGTCGAGGGCAGCGGCGTCGCGCAGTCGATCTACGTGCAGGCCAACTGGGCGCCCGCGCAAGCGATCGACGAGGTGGCGTGGGTGCAGGCGGAGGCCGACCGCACCGGCTACCCCCACGCCATCGTGGGCTACGCCGATCTGCGCGACCCGGATGTCGGGGACGTGCTCGAGGCGCAGGCCCGGTACCCGCTGCTGCGCGGCATCCGCATGCAGCTCCATTGGCACGAGAACGAGCAGTACCGCTTCGCCGACGGGCCCGCGGTGACGAACGACACGGCGCTGCGCCGCAACGTCGGGCTGCTGGCGAAGCACGGCCTCCTCTTCGAGCTACAAGTCTTCACCGCGCAGATGGCGGACGGCGCCGCCTTCGCCGCCGCGTTCCCCGACGTGCCGATGGTGCTCGCCCACTGCGGGATGCCCGAGGACCTCACGCCTGAGGGCTGGCGCGCCTGGCGCGTAGGCATGGAGAGGCTCGCCGCCGTACCCAGCGTCTCCGTCAAGCTGTCCGGGCTCGGCACCTTCATTCACCGGGTCGATCAGCCCCATATCGAGCGCACGGCACGCGAGACAGTCGAGCTCTTCGGGCCGGAGCGCTGCCTCTGGGGCAGCAACTTCCCCATCGAGAGGCTGTGGACCGACTACGCCAGCCTGATCGACGCCTACCGGAAGGCGCTGGCCTACTTGAGCGAGGCGGATCAGGCGCAGATATTCGCGGGCACCGCGCAGCGGCTCTACCGGCTGTGACCGGTTCTCCGCTACAGACCGTAAAGATCAGAAACAGAAAGGAAATACGACAATGGCGATCGAACGCGTGCGAACGCCCCATGTGGCCGAGCCGGCGCCCGGCCTCTGGTCCAACTGCCTGCGCTGCGGCAACCAGGTCTACATCGCGGGCCTCGTGGCGGTGGACGCGGACTTCAACGTGCTCGCGGTGGGCGATCCGGGCGAGCAGTCGCGAATCATCTTCCGCAACATCCGGCACTACCTGGAAGCCGCCGGCGGCAGCCTCGCCGACATCGTGCGGATGCGGGTCTATCTGTCGAACCTGGAGCGCGACCGCCCGGCCTTCCTCGAAGCGCGGCGGGAGTTCTTCACGGGCGATTTCCCGTGCTCGACCCTGGTCGAGGTGGCGGCCCTGGTCTCGCCGGAAATGCTGGTCGAGGTCGATGCCGATGCCATCATCGGTGCCGGCGCGGCATAGCGTCGCCCGCTTGGCGTGATAGAGTCGCTCCGCCGCCAGGCGTGAGCGAGGCGCGTCGCTGCAAAGGGAGATTGAGACGATGATCGAGATCAATTCACCGAGGCTGCTGGATCTCGTGGCCGAGGATGCCAGCGTCGACCAGGTTTGCACGGGCTTCACGTTCACCGAGGGGCCGATCTGGCACCCCGGCGAGCAATGCCTCTACTTCAGCGACATCCCGGAGGACAAGCGACGGCGCTGGAGCGCGGCGGACGGCGCGAGCGACGTGCGCCACCCCAACAACAAGGGCAACGGCATGACGCTGGATGCCGACCTCAACCTCTACATCTGCGAGCACGTGACCAGCGTGCTGGCGCGCGAGACGCCGTCCGGCGAGCGCCAGGTGCTGGCTTCGCACTACCAGGGCAAGGAGCTGAACAGCCCCAACGATGTGGTGGTGAAGTCGGACGGCTCGGTCTATTTCTCCGATCCGTGGTACGGCCGCATGCCGGTCTTCGGCCTGGAGCGTGAGCGGGAGCTCGGCTTCCAGGCGGTCTTCCGCGTTGCGCTCAACGGCGAGGTTCACTGCGAGGTCGACGACTTCGACCAGCCGAACGGACTCTGCTTCTCGCCGGACGAGAGCATCCTCTACGTCAACGACACGACGCGTGCCCACATCCGTGTGTTCGACGTGGGCAGGGACGGCTCGCTCTCCAACGGCCGCATGTTCGCCGAGAACGTCGGCGACGGCGTGCTGGAGAACGGCGTGGTCGACGGCATGAAGTGCGACGAGCACGGCAACGTCTACGTCACCGGCCCGCGCGGCTTCTGGGTCTTCGCGCCGGACGGCGAGCACCTCGGCGTGATCGGGATGCCGGAACACTCGGCCAATCTCAACTGGGGCGGCACCGGGTGGAACGAGCTCTACTGCACCTGCTCGACGTCGGTCTACCGGATCGCACTCAAGGTCGCCGGCAACCGCCTGGCCTACATGTAGGAGGGGACCCATGGCCTTCGAACTGGACCCCGCGCGCAGCGCGCTCATCATCCAGGACCTGCAGAACGACGTGATTGCGGAGGGCGGCGCCTTCGCCGACTCCGGCGCACCGGCACACGCCAAAGCGCAGAACGTGGTGGAGAACGTGAAGTCTCTCGCAGAGGCCGCGCGCAAGGCCGGCATGGCGGTGATCCACGTCCACTACATCGTCGAGGAGGGGGCGCCCGGCTTGAAGCTGAACGCGCCGCTCTTCCAGGGCATCGCCGAGGCGAAGGCGATGGTGCGCGGCAGCTGGGGCGCTGCGGCCGTGGCCGGGCTTGAGCCGCAGCCGGGCGATCTGGTGGTCGAGAAGATGCGCATGAACGCGTTCCACGACACGCCCCTTGAGACGATTCTGAAGGGGCTCGGCGTGGACACTCTCGTGATCTCCGGCGCGTGGACCAACTTCTCGGTCGAGCACACCGCGCGTCACGGCGCCGATGCCGGCTACCGTGCCGTCGTGCTCACCGACGGTACGTCCACCATCAACGACGAGTGGCACAACGCCGGCCTCAACTACGCGTTGGAGAATATCGCCGAGCGCGTCACCTGCGCCGAGGCCGCGGCGGCGCTGGGGGCGTAGGCAACTCGATCCGTCAGTCCTCCAGAGGCGCGAGGAGGTCGTTGCGGGCGCCGAGGAAGTTGACCACCACGCGCATGTTCTCCTCGGTGTTGTCGAACAGCGTCGAGTGGTTCGACCCCCGAATCACGTGCTTGACGGCGTTCGGAATGTTCTCGGCGAGCCAGGTCTGACCGGCGCCGGTCTCGCCCACCTCCCACGGGGTCATGATGTCCTCGTCGCCGCCGATCACGAGCGTCGGCGCCTTGATCTGCTTGGCGTAGGGCCGGAGGTCCATTTCCATCATCGCGCGGCAGGCGCGCTGGTAGACCTCCCTGCGGTTCGAACGCTCCAGGATGTCCTGGATCATGTCGACCGCGCCGGAGCCGTTCGGCCCGTCCAGGAATTTCCGCGATAGCGCCTGGACCGCGATCAGCTCTGCCAGAGTGCGGCTGCCGCAGCCGTAGGCCTCCGAAATATCGATCCAGTTCTGGAAGGTGAGGCGGCCGGCGAGATCGAGCTTCGCGGCCGAGCAGTTGATGACCAGCCGATCGGTCCGGTCGGCGTACTTGGCGCCGAAGACCTGCGCGATCATCCCGCCCATGGATGTGCCGTGGATGTGGGCGCGCTCGATCTTCAACTCGTCCATGAGGCCGGCCACATCGTCGGCCCACACCTCCATGTCGTAGGGCTGGATGGGCTTGTCGGACTGCCCGTAGCCGCGCATGTCGAAATCGATGCAGCGGAAGTATTTCGACGCGATCGGCGTCGCGGTGGCGAAGTTGAAGTGGCCGAAGCCCGCGCCGTGAATGTGAACCACGGGCGTGCCTTCCCCCGTCGTCTGGTACCAGAGCTTGACGCCGTTGACCTCCGCGAACGCCATGACCGCCTCCCTTATTCAGCTTCACGCGCCGTGAGCGGCCGATCTTACACCGGCGCGCCACGATTTGACGCGCGGTTGTCATCGTTTCGCGCGATTATGTTTGCCATCCTGGGATGTTGCGACCAAAGTCCCGCCCGCGTCGCGCTGCGGAATCAGGAAAGGGCATGGCATGGCCGAGGATCTGCGCCAGGCGGCGCTCGACTATCACCGCGAACCCAAGCCGGGCAAGCTCGGCATCCACGCCACCAAGCGCATGGGCACGCAGCGCGATTTGGCCCTTGCCTACAGCCCGGGCGTGGCGGCGCCCTGCGAGGAAATCGCGCAGGACCCGGCGCGGGTCTGGGACTACACCGCCAAGGCCAATCTGGTCGCGGTGATCAGCAACGGCAGCGCGGTGCTGGGCCTCGGCGCCATCGGTGCGCTTGCCTCCAAGCCGGTGATGGAAGGCAAGGCGGTCCTCTTCAAGAAGTTTGCCAATATCGACGTCTTCGACATCGAGGTCGACGAAAGCGACGTCGATGCGCTGGTGGAGACCGTCGCCCGCCTGGAGCCGACCTTCGGCGCGATCAACCTGGAGGACATCAAGGCGCCCGAGTGCTTCGAGATCGAGCGCCGCCTCAAGGAGCGCCTCAACATCCCGGTGTTCCACGACGACCAGCACGGCACCGCGATCTGCGTCGCCGCCGCCGCGCTCAACGCGCTCAGAGTCGTCGGCAAGGAGCTAGGCGCGGTGAGAGTGGTGTGCTCGGGCGCCGGCGCCGCGGCGATCGCCTGCCTCGACCTCCTGCAGGAGCTCGGCGTCGCGCGCCACAACATCGCCGTGTGCGACAGGAAGGGCGTGGTGCACACGGGCAGGACGGACCTGAACGAGCAGAAGACTCGCTACGCGCTGGACACGGATGCGCGCACGCTCGACGACGCGATCACGGGCGCCGACATCTTCTTGGGCCTTTCGGGCCCCGGCACCATGACCCAGGCGATGGTGCGGAGCATGGGCTCCAAGCCCATCATCCTCGCGCTCGCGAACCCGACGCCGGAGATCATGCCGGAGGACGCGCTCGCCGCGCGGCCCGACGCGATCATCGCGACCGGACGCTCGGACTATCCGAACCAGGTCAACAATGTGCTTTGCTTCCCGTTCATATTCCGGGGCGCGCTCGACTGCGGCGCGACCGAGATCAACACGGCGATGAAGCTCGCCTGCGTGCGAGCCATTGCCGATCTCGCGACCGCCGAGTCCTCCGATGTCGTGGCCGCGGCCTACGGCGACCAGTCACAGAAATTCGGCCCCGACTACATCATCCCCAAGCCCTTCGATCCGCGCCTGATCGAGACCGTGCCGGCCGCCGTGGCCGAGGCTGCGATGCAGAGCGGTGTCGCTGCCCGGCCGATCACCGATCTTGCGGCTTACCGGGCAGAGCTGGCGGGCCTCGTGTTCCGAACCGGCTATCTGATGAAGGTGGTGATCGACCAGGCCAAGAAGGACTTGAAACGGGTCGTCTACGCTGCCGGCGAGAACGAGCGCGTGCTGCGCGCCGCCCAGCAGGCGATCGACGAGAGCATCGCGCGGCCGATCCTGATCGGGCGGCCATCGCGCATCGAGGAGCGGATCGACCGGCTTTCGCTCCGGCTCGAGCCCGGCGCCAACGTCGACGTCATCAATCCGGCCGACTACGAGAAGTACGACGCCTACTGGCGGCTCTATCACGAGCTGATGGGTCGGCGCGGGATCGCGCCCGCAGCGGCGCGTACGACGCTCCGCAACCAGCCCGCGGTGATCGCATCGATGATGGTGCGCTGCGGCGATGCCGATGCGCTGCTGGCCGGCCCGGCTCCACGCTTCCGGCCCGAGCTCAATTACGTGCTCGACGTCATCGGGCTCCGGCCCGGCGTCGACTCGGCGGCGGCGTTGCGGGTCCTGATCCTGACCAAGGGCATCTTCTTTATCGCCGATACCGACATCATGGAGGATCCGAGCCCCTCGCAGATTTGCCAATCGGCCGTGCTGACGGCCAAGCAGGTCCGTCGCTTCGGCATGACGCCGAAGATCGCGCTGCTGTCGGCTTCCAACTTCGGCAGCAACGACCTCGAGTCGTCGGTCAAGATGCGCGAGGCGCTGCACCTGCTGCACCGGCACGCGCCCGAGCTGGAGGCCGAGGGCGAGATGAACGCGGATGCCGCGCTCGACGAGACGATCCGCGCGGAGAGGTTTCCCAACTCGCGGCTCAAGGGCCAGGCCAATACCTTGATCCTGCCCGATCTGACCTCGGCCAACATCGCCTACGGCATGCTCAAGGTGCTGGCCGACGGCATCTCGGTCGGCCCGATCCTGCTGGGGCTCGCGGCGCCGGCCTACGTGCTGCACGGCTCCGCCACCACCCGCGGCGTGCTCAACATGACCGCGGTTGCCGCCGTCGAAGCCCAGAGCCGGGCGGAAGAGAGCGACAGCGCGATCGCCGCCGACGCGGCAAGCTGAACGGGGGACGCGGTGGCCCATCCCGACCCACCGCCGGAGGCCGGCGCGGCGCCCGAGCCAGGCGGGCGGGAAGGGCTCTACGGCCTCACCACCGAGCTCGTCGGCGCCGTGCGCGCGGCGCTCACGGATTCGGATGGCGATCGCGTCCGCGCCCTGGTCGCGCCCCTGCACGAGGCCGACATCGCCGATCTGATCGAGCGGTTCAGTGCGGTAGAGCGCCGCCGCCTCATCGCGATCGCCCACGATGTGCTGAGCGGCGACGTGCTCCCTCACGTCGAGGACGATATCCGCGAGGAACTGATCGGCGAAATCGGGGCAGAACGCGCCGCCGAAGCCATCGCGGACATGGAGAGCGACGACGCCGTCGCCGTTCTCGAGGACCTCGACGACCCGCAGCGCAAGGAAATCCTCGACGCGATCTCCAGCGAGGAGCGGGCCGGCGTCGCGGAAAGCCTGACCTATCCGGAAGACAGCGCCGGCCGCCTGATGCAGCGGGAGCTTGTGGCACTGCCGGCGTTCTGGACCGTGGGCCAGACCATCGACCACATGCGCGAG
>JAPPNV010000166.1 GCA_028818565.1 Rhodospirillales bacterium
GGCGTGAACAACCCCGACGACGGCACGCTCTACATGTATAGTCTGGAGGAATCGGCGCAGTTCTGCGGCGTTGCCGAGGGCGAGCCGCCCTTCGGCCAGCGCAACGGCCAGCTCACCGACCACTGGGAGCTCACCAACAAGTGGTGGGTGACCTTCGGCCTGATGAACGAGACGGTCGAACCGGCTGCGGGGATCGACTGCTCGATCCTCAAGGACGCGCTCGGCGGGTAAGGTTGGGGTGCGGGCGGCGCCACGTGCGCGCTGCCCGCATCGTCCCGGCACCGACCAGGGAGACGATCGAATGGCGCTGCTAGAGATGCACGAATGGTACGACCTCGCGCGGGATACCAACTGGACTCCCGGCTACGTCGCCGAGGATGAGATCTTCCCGCCCGAACTCAGCGATCCCTTCGGGATCTCGGTCGAGCAGTGGGAGACCTTCGACGAGCCCTACAAGGTCTGCTACCGGGACTATGTCGAGACCCAGCGCGACAAGGACATCGGCGCCTATTCGGTGAAGTCGGCGCTGGCCCGCGCGGACTTCTTCAAGAAGGCCTCGCCGCACTGGAAGGCGCTGCTCGCGCTGCACTTCAGCCCGATCGGCTTCGCCGAGTTCCACTCGGCTTCGGCCTTCGCCCGCATGACCCGGTTCAGCCGCGCGCCGGGGATGCGCAACATGGCGACCTTCGGCACCCTCGACGAAATGCGTCACGGCCAGATCCAGATGTATTTCGCCTACGAGTTCATCAAGCAGGACCGCGTGTTCGACTGGGCGCACAAGTCGTCCAAGACCGAGAACTGGATCATCATCAGCCTGCGCCATGCGCTGGATGACGTCGAGCACACCCGCGACGCGATCAGCGCCGCGATCATGACCAACTTCGCCTTCGAGCAGTGCTTCACCAACCTGCAGTTCATCGGGCTTTCGGCGGATGCGGCGAAGGCCGGCGACCACACCTTCGCCACCATGCTGCAAAGCATCCAGACCGACGAGGCGCGCCACGCGCAGATCGGCACGCCGCTCATTCAGATCATGATCGAGAACGGGCGCAAGGCCGAGGCCCAGCAGCTCGTCGATGTCGGCTTCTGGCGGATCTGGAAGCAATTCTCCGCGCTCAGCGGCATCTCCATGGACTACTACACGCCGCTGGAATTCCGCGAGCACTCGCTCAAGGAATTCATGCACGAATGGGTGGTCGATCAGTTCGGCCGCAACATCAAGGCGCTCGGTCTCGATCTGCCCTGGTACTGGGACTACTTCCTCCACGACATCGAGACCTTCCACCATTGCCAGCAGATCGGCATCTACGTCTACCGCGCTACGCAGTGGTGGCGGCCGATCGCCTGCACCTCACCGGCCGAACGCGACTGGCTGGAAGAGAAATATCCAGGCTGGAACGACACCTACGGCAAGTGCTGGGACGTGGTGGCCGACAATATCCGCGAGGGCCGCTTCGAGAGGACGGTGCCGGTGGTTCCGCCGCTGATCTGCAACATGTGCGGGCTGGAGGTGACCGGGGTCGCCGGCGTGGGCCGGCAGGTCGACGGCCGCACTTGGAACGCCACGAACTTCCACCTCGACCACGAGGGCCGGCGCTATCACTTCTGCTCCGAGCCCTGCAAGTGGGTCTTCGAGCTGGAGCCCGCCCGCTACCAGGGGCATCGCAGCATCATCGACCGGGTGCTGGACGGCACCGTCCCGCCCGGCCCCGACGGCTTCTACGAGTACATGGGTCAGAGCTTCGAGGAGCGCGGCGTCTGCGGCTACGACTACCAGTGGATCGACGGCTACGACATGCCGCGTGCGGCGGCGGCGGAGTAGGGGGCGCGCGATGGCCGATATCCCGCTCGCCGTCCTGCTCGAGGGCGACTACGGCTACAAGGTGCAGGTCTTCGATACCGGCGACACCATGGCGGTGTTGGCGGAGAAGGTCGCGGAAGAGGTCGCTGGCGTGCTGGTGGCGCCGTTCCCGCCCGAGGCCGTTCTCAAGGTCCGCGTGCAGGGCAGCGACGACCCGCTGCCCGACGAGCTCACCATCGCAGACGCCGGCTTCGTCGAGATGGAGTCCCTGGAAATCTACCGCGCCGGCTGAGCGAGCCCTGGCCGGAGGGGAGGAGACGCGCATGACGACGGCAGACGACGCCGGCAATCTCGTGGGCCCTGTGATGCGCGCAGGCGAGATCGCGGATGCGGTGCTCGAGGCGATCCAGGAGGACAACGAGGGGCGCGAGGTCCTCACCGAGGCGCACGCCTCCTACCTCAGAATCAAGGTCGCGGACGAGTGCTTCGTGCGATTCGAGACGGTGGGCGACGTGCTCGGCCGCACCGTCACCCGCGGCGACATCGAATCGAACATGCCGAGCTTCGCAGGTTTCATTCGCACCGAACCGGACGGCATCCGGTTCGTCGCGCGCTAGGAGGGAAAGCCGTGGCGGTCGAAGTCAAAGGCATGAAGACGTGGAGCGGCCTTGCCAAGAAGAGGCGGCGGCCGAGCGAATACGAAGTCGTCACCACCAACCTGCAGACCCGCACGCGGCACCCGGACCAGGCCTACGAGCTCTCGCCCGCGCCGCTGTTGGAGATGAACGAGTTCTACAAGCGCCACGTCTCGGAGAGCCCGCTGCAGCATCCGGACTGGGAAGGATTTCGCGACCCGGACGAGATGATCTACCGCGTCTACACGCGGATTCAGGACCAGCAGGAGCAGTACGTCGACGGCCTGCTCGACGAGCACAACGAGATCGGCCACGACGCGACGCTCTCCGATGCCTGGCTCGACGTGCTGGAGCGGCTCTACACGCCCCGGCGCTTCCTGCAGATGGCGCTGCAGATGGGCGCGGCCTACCTGGTGCAGATCGCGCCGGCGAGCACCATCACGGCCTGCGCCGGCTTTCAGGACGGCGACGAGTTCCGCTGGCTCTCCCGCTGCGCCTACCGGGCGCGTGAGCTCCAGCGGGCGCATCCCGAGCGCGGCTTCGGCGAGACCGAGCGCCGGACCTGGGAGGAGGAGCCCGCCTGGCAGGGCTTCCGCGAGCTCCTGGAGAAGACGCTCGCCACCTACGACTGGGGCGAGCACTTCGTGGCGCTCAACCTGGTGGCGAAGCCGGCCGCGGACGAAGCGCACCGCCAGCTCGGCCGCATCGGGCGCCGCTTCGACGACGGGCTGCTCGGGCTGATGGCCGACAACCAGATGCGGGACAGCGAGCGCTCACGGCGCTGGAGCGCAGGCCTCGTCGCGTTCTCGCTGGAGAACGAAGGCAATGCCGCCGTGCTCAGCGGCTGGATCGAGAAGTGGGTGCCGCTCGCGCGGCAAGCGGTCACCGCCTACTGCGGCGCCCTGCCGGAGCAGGACGACGCGGCGAACGCGGCGCTTGGCGCCGTCGAGTCCTTCCACCGGAGCTTGGGCCTAGACGCCTAGGCAGCGTGCGCATCTAGGGTTGCGCGCTCACGGCGATTCCCACCTCCCCCTGTCCCCCTCCCCCGGAAGGCGGAGGGGGAACGTGATTGCACCAGCTTGCTCTCCCTCTCCGCCCCTGGGGGAGGAGAGGGCCGGGGTGAGGAGGGGGGCTTTTTCGGCGCAAGGACGTTGCGGCGTCGCTCCGCGCGACGTTCTCACCACGGGATGATCGTGCGCTCGGGCGCGTGCCAGAAGGCGGGTTGAGCGCCGGGCTCGATCGGCTCGACGAGATCGATCCGCTCGATCAGGGCGGCGGCAGCGTCCTCGGGCGGGCGGGCTTCCTGGCGCTCGTCGTCGAAGGTCATGGCGGTGGCCACCATGCCGGGATGCAGAACGACGGCGGCGATGCGGCGCTTCGCGAGATCGTGGGCGAGGTTGACCGCCACCATGTTGGCGGCGCACTTGGAGATGCGGTAGCCGTAGAGCCCGCCCGATTGGTTGTCGCCGAGCGAGCCGATGCGGCTTGTGATGAAGGCGACCGTCGATCCCGGCTTCAGCCGCTCCAGCAGAGCCTCGGTCACGCGAAGCGGCCCGAGGGTGTTGACCTCGATCTGTCGCCGGATGGCGTCGTAGTCGAGCGCGCCCAGCGCGTCCCGCTCGGCAATCCCTGCGTTGTTGATCAGCACGTCGATGGTGGTATCCGTGCCGGCGAGCCGCCCGGCGAGGCCCTGCACCGCCTCGTCGGAGGTCACGTCCACGCCGGGCTCGACCTTGATCCCGAGCGCCCTTAGCTCGTCCGAGTCACCTAGGCAGGCCGCGATCACATCGTCGCCGCGCGCGCTATAGGCGCGGCACAGCGCGTTGCCGATGCCGCGATCGGCGCCCGTGACCAGGACAACGCCCACGGCCCTGCTCGCGCCGCCAGCCGATGCCGGTCAGGCGACGCGGAGCGTGGGCTGCTCGTTGCGCGCCTGCCCCGGCACCTCCCAGTGGGCCGAGGTGCGGCGCCTCAGCATGTCGCGGAACTGCCGGGTGGTGGTGGGCAGAAGCTCGCCGGTGCCCCAGTCCACGATCACGCCGTACTGGCGGATCAGGTCGAGCGCGTCGAGCTCCTTGCTGCGGTACTTGGCCGCGATGTCTTCGGCATCCACGTCGAGCCAGCCGTGGCGCTCTGCACGAATGCGCTCGCGCTGGGCCTCGGTCGCCGCCTCGTCGACCTCGTACTCGGCAAGGTCGGCATCGATCTCGCGGACCACGACGCCGTAGTCCTTCTTCGCCCGCTCGATGGAGACGTAGCCGTCCGCCACGTCCTCGCACACGGTTTCGGGATCGCGCGTGAGCGGGTCGCCGAGCCCGCCGCCGCCGGCAGACGGCCGCGTCACGGTATCGCCCGCTTCCACCGGCACGCCGGAGAAGATCGAGCCCAGGTAGCGCTCGCCCTGGGTGCCGGGATTGACCCAGACGCCGTGCGGGATCGACGGCAGGCCGCCCCAGAGCCCCCAGGTCACCGAGCGTTCGCGGTCGCAGCAGTAGGAGACGACCGAGCGCTCCGCCTTGGTCAGGATCGCGCCCTTCTCGACGCCGAGGCCGCCCCGCGAGTTGCCGGGGCCGCCGGAATCGACGATGAGCTCGTGGCCGGTGGTCAGCACCGGGGCGAGCCGCTCCTGCCCCTCGAAGGGCTGCGTGCCGAGCTGGACGCCGAAGACCGGCCCGGTCGCGCCCCAGCCGTCGCGGCCGTTGCGTGCGCCCCAGCCGCCCACCATCCAGTCGTACCACATGAAGTAGGGGCGATCCTCCTTGCGGCCGTCGCGCCCGCCGATCAGCAGGTATTCGAGGTTGAAGGTGCAGGCCATGGCGCGCTCGGGCAGAATTTCGGCCCAGAGCTCGAATACCGAGTTCATGATCTTCTCGAACGGGCCCGAGCAGAAGCCGGCCACAGGCGTGGGCCAGTCCGCGTTGACCACGGTGCCCTTGGGCCCGAGGTCCACGGTGACCACCCGGTAGAAGCCCGAGTTGAGCGGGATGTCAGGCGATTGCATCTTGGTGCCGGCGACGATGGCCGCGAATGCACCGCCGTAGCAGCAATTGAGGAAGGTCGAGATCGTCTTCGGATGCGAGCCGGAGAGGTCGTAGTGCACGCTGTCGCCGTCGATGGTCATCTTGATGCGGATCGGAATCAGTCCCTCGCCGGCGACGGGGTCCACGTCGATATAGTCCTCGGTCTCCCACACGCCGTCCGGCAGCTTCGCAATGCGCTGGCGGGTCAGCGTCTCAACGTAGTCCTGCACCTCGGCGAATGAGGTCTGGATCACGTCGACGCCGTACTTGTCGCAGAGCCGGCCGACTTCCCGCTCGGCGACGTTGCAGGCCTCGGCCTGGGCCTGCAGGTCGCCGATGATGTCGGCGGGCGCGCGGGTGTTGTTGGCGATCAGCTCCGCCACGTCGGAGAGGTATTCGCCCTTGCTGTAGACGCGGACCGGCGTGATGCGCAGCCCTT
Source organism: Rhodospirillales bacterium (assembly GCA_028818565.1). Classification (GTDB taxonomy): domain Bacteria; phylum Pseudomonadota; class Alphaproteobacteria; order UBA828; family UBA828; genus WTGU01. Next base: position 5,896 of record JAPPNV010000166.1, read on the forward strand.
CGGCCATGTGGTCGAGCGCGCTCACGTTGAACGAGCCCGGCACCGCGCCGCCGACATCGGCCCAGTGGCCGTTGGCCTGAGAGAAGCCGAGGTGGATGCCCTTGTAGAAGATGGGGCGGACGATGCGCGTGTCGTTGAAGTGGGTGCCGCCCTGGTAGACGTCGTTCACGACGAAGGTATCGCCGGGGTGGATGTCGTCGCCGAACTTGTTGATGACGGCCTGGGCGGTGTAGTGCAGCGTGCCCACGTGGGCGGCGATGTCGCCCGAGCCCTGCATGATGGTGTTGCCCTCGGTGTCGCAGATCGCGGACGAGAAATCCCGCGACCAGATGACGAAGGAGTAGCAGGTGCGGAAGATCTGCTCCGCCATCTGGTCGACGATGTTGACGTAGGCGTTCTTGAGCACCTCGAAGGTCACGGGGTCGAGCGTGTAGCCTTCTCCGTTCTTGCTCATCTTCTTTTCCTCGCTCTCTGCGTCAGCCTTCGGCCTGCGGAATGTGCATGACGATGGTGTGCCAGGGATCGACCTCGGCCTTGAGGCCGGGCGGCACCAGCACCGTGGAATCGAGCTGCTCGATGATCGCCGGCCCCTCGACGACGGCGCCGGCGTGCAGCCCGTCGCGGTCGTAGATCGGGGTCATGATCGGATCGGGCGCCTCGTCGAAGACCACGAGCCGCTCGGTCTCAGGCGTCGGCGCCGAGCGGTCCATCTCTTCCCTGGCGAACTCGGCCTTCTGCGAGAGCCCGGTCGCGGTGACGGTCAGGCGATAGATCTCGACCGGCGCGTCGGGCCTTGAATAGTTGTGCTCGCGGCCGTGCTCCACGTGGAACTGCGCGATCGCGGCGTCGAGCGAGCCGGCGCTTGCGTCCACTGCGATCGACATGGAGCGCCACTGGCCGAGATAGCGCATGTCGACGAAGCGCTGGAACTGCATCCGGTCCTCGGTCACGCCCTCGTGCAGCAGTCGCTGGCGGCCTTCGTCCTCCAGCGTGCTGAAGGTCGCCTCGATCTCCTCGGTCTTCGCATCATCGGTCGAGCGCAGGTACATCTGCGACATGTCGTGCTTGATATCGACCAGCAGGCAGCCGAGCGCCGAGGTGACGCCGGGGTTCGGCGGCACCAGCACAGTCGGGATTGAGAGATCGCGGGCGAGCGCCACGCCGTGGAGCGGCCCCGCGCCGCCGAACACGGTGAGCGCGAAGTCGCGCGGGTCGTAGCCCCGCCGGATCGAGACCAGGCGCACGGCGTCCGCCATGTTGGCGTTGGCCACCTGGAGGATGGAGACCGCGGCCTCCTGCACCGTGAGCCCCAGCGGGTCGGCGATGCGGCGCTTGATCGCCTCCTCGGCGAGTGCGCGGTCGAGGGTGACGGCGCCGCCCGCGAGCCGGTCGCTGATGCGTCCGAGCACGATGTTGGCGTCGGAGTTGGTGGGCTCCACGCCGCCCCGCCCGTAGCAGGCGGGCCCCGGTGTGGAGCCGGCCGACTGCGGCCCGTTGCGGAGCGAGTTCGCCTCGTCGATCCAGGCGAGCGAGCCGCCACCGGCGCCGATGGTCAGCACCTCGATGCTCGGGAAGCAGATCGGATAGCCGTACTGCACGTACCAGTCGGTGGTCACCGGCAGCGTGCCCCGGTCGCAGAGCGAGACATCGGTGCTGGTACCGCCCATGTCGAGGCTGATGGAATTCTCGTAGCCCGCGAGCTGGGCGACGAAGCGGCTCGCGATGGCGCCCGCCGCGATGCCGGAGGCGGCGAGCCGGGCCGCGAACTTGGCTGCCGTTTTCTCGGTCATCACCCCACCGCCGGAGTGCAGCAGCAGGATGTCCTCGTCGTAGCCGCCTTCGCGGAGCCGCGTGGCGAGGCGCGTCACGTACTCGCCCGCGACGGGCGCGAGCACCGCATTGGCCACCGTCGTCGAGAAGCGCTCGTGCTCGAAGATCTCCGGCATGATCTCGCTGGAGAGCG
>JAPPNV010000377.1:0-4456 GCA_028818565.1 Rhodospirillales bacterium
GGTAGTTGGTCCGTTCGGAGGGGAAGGGCCGCTAAGCCCCGCCCCCTCCGGGACTTCGCTACTGCCTGTCGGCGCCGAAGGCTCCGACCATGCGGCCGACATCGTCGTACTGGGTGTAGAACGTGCCGGTGGCGGTGGTGGGCAGGTTGCTGCCGTCGCCGCCGGGCGGATTGCCGGGCTTTTCGTCGTACATCGTAGCGGTCCATGTACCGGACGCTTCCGCCGAGGTTCCGCCCATGGACCAGACGGTACCAACTGCACTTTCGTCAACGTTGGCGGTGTCCGCATTATCAGTGGGCTGCCCGGTCGCACCATCCGCGGCCCAAGTACGCCGCATCAGAGACACGCTCCAGCCCGGATCCTCGGACGAATCGTTCAGCCGGAAGTTGTCGATGGTGCCGGTAAGCCCCGCCGTCGCGCCGCCCCCGAACGTGGCGCTCAGGGTGGCATCCGCCGTAAAGTGGCCACCGTCGCTGGCGCCGTCGAGTACCGCGTTCTGTGAGTAATCCAGCGCGAACTTGCCCGCGGCGTGGCCGGCGTAGGTGGCCGAGCCAGTCAGGTCGGCACCGTTACCGGCCAGATCCAGCCCATCGGTGCTGTTGCCGGGTTCGGTTCCGGCCCTGCCCACAAACGCGCTGGCGGCGGTCGGATCGCCGTCCTTGTCCTTGCTCACCCACCAGCCGTAGTAGAGGTAGTGGGCATCGGCCTCGTGCGCCATCGCGCCGGCATCGGGCATGAAGTGCCAAGTGCCGGTCATTGCACTCGGGCTACCCTTGCCGTCATTTTCTGAGGTGCAAGCCCCCGTGCAGCGGAACGTGCCCGGCGCACCCTTGAGCATACCGCGGGTCGTGAACGCGGCGACAGTATCGGAGTCATAGGTGTGAGTCTGAGTCCCCGAGTGGGTGAACGCGGGAGCCATGACATCCGCAGCCGTGAAGCCCGTTTGAAACGTGCCGTCAGAAGCGACGATGTACACGTGCCCCTTGACATCGGTGCCGCTTGTCGTGCCCGTAAAAACGGTTATCCCCGCTTGGGCAAGCGTGCGCGTCCGCCCCGGCCCCTTGTTGTTGTAGACCACGGCTGCGTTGACCACCTTGGTGCCGGTGTTGGTGTGGCCGTACATGGTGCCGTTCCACGAGCCCAGAGAACCGGCGGAATCGCCAGCCTTGAGGGTAACGGGGCCAGGAGTCGTGCCGTCGGGTATTGCTCCCGCACCATTAGCCGCAGTAATCGTGAGGCCCGTCGGACCGAGGGCCGCTGTGGCGTTGCCCAGCGCGTTCTGCGGGGTCACCGATGCTTCGGGCGGCTCCAGCGCCGCGAACAGCGCCTTGCCGGTTGCCGCCGCAGCCATGCGCGCCGCTTCTTCTTCCGCCATACGCTCGGCGTCTTCCTTCGCCTCGAGCTGGCCCCTAAGGTCGGTAATCGTCGCCTGGAGTTCCGCGACGGTGACATCGGGGTCGTCATCGCCTTCCGGATCGAGACCGAGCGCCGTGCGCAACTCTGCGATCGTCGCCTGCAGCGCGGCGACCGCCATCTCGTGATCTTGCTGCTGCTGCTGCTCTTCCGACGTGCTGAGGCTGCCGTCGCCGCCGCCTCCGCAGCCAGCGAGCGCAAGGCCGACCGCCACGAGCGCAACGACCGGCAAGTGTCTCAACTCTCTGAATTTCATCATCTCGCTCCTTGCTCTTCGTTTCGTCGCGCCCACCTAGAACTTCACCCGAAGGCCGGAGACCAGGATGAGGCCGGTGTTCTCATCCCCGTTGTCGGCCTGTGACTCGGTGTGGATCAGGTTCAGATGCCACTTCACGCCCGGACCCATCGCCCGTGCGTAAGAGCCCATGACGGCGGTATACGAGCGATCGTCGTTGTCCATCTCGCCCATGACGCCGGTGAGGCTGAACGAGTTGGCCCCCGCGATGTAGCGCACGCCGACATCGGTGAGCTGGCTCTGCTGCGCCTTGCTCTCGTTGGTCACCTGCTTGTGGGCGGCCGCGACGCGGAACCCGCCGCCGAAATCGAGACGCCCGGCGACCAGCCAGTCGCTGCGGTCATCTTCCGCCTTGCCGTCGGCGCCCTGATAGCTCGTCATGCCGGCGCCGATGCCGAAGCCGACATCACCGAATTTCCCGCCGTAGCTGGCGGCAACCTCGAAGCCGTCGTGGTGGCTATCGAGCTTGTTCCGGCCGTTGGAGTCTCCGTCACTGTTGTGGCCCAGTGGACCGTAGCTCGCGCCGATCTGGAAGCCGGCAAGCTTGGGCGAGATGTAGGTGACTTTCTCGTTGTCGCCCGTGTCGAGGCGCGAGTGTTGCAGATAGTAATGGGTGGGACCGCCCGCGGCGGAGGGGACCCAGCTGTTGACGTCGAAGCTGAGCGTCTCGCCGACGCCGGTCGCCCAGGAGCCGGAAAGACCGGTCAACATCTTCACCGGCGCGCCGCCGGTGCCGCCGAGGATGATCTGGCCGAACGAGCCCGAGACCGACAGGAAGTACTCGTCGATCGGGTCGGCCTTGGACCCGTCGTTCGTGAAGGTCGTGTCGTTCTGGCCTTCCAGTTCCACGCGGGCATGGATCTTCATGCCGTTGTCGGTGGTCGCCCGGCCGTTGAAGTGGATCTCGGCGTCGGTCTTGACGTCGCCACCCGTGGTGTCGGGCGTCTGGTCGCTGCCGCCTCGGCTCCACTCCTCGTCGAGAACAGTGCCGATGAGAGCATCGAAGCCGCCGTTGATACTAATACTCAACTTCATCATCTTCTTGTCCTGGGCGACCGCGCCGCCGGCCGCGAGCATGGCCGCCGCCACGAGCGACGTGCCGTACAGCAGATGTCGTTGCATGTGTACATTCCTTGCAAGGTTACAGCTGAACCGCGGCACATTCCGGCACCGTGGCGAAGCCCTTCTAGCATATGCGATTCGACATGCACAGAGCCCGGCAGCCTCTAGCGGCCATTTCTCAAGTCGGATGTGGCACAATTGCAACAGCCGGATTGCGGAGTTCGCGGTCACTTCCCACAGCTGCGAAAAGACAGTGCCCCCGAGGCAGGGGATGGCCGCCTGGTCCGCAGGGTCCACTCTGCGGGTCCTCAAGGAATGGCACCCGGGCCTGTCAACGGTAGCCACCTGAGTCTGGGCCATCCATAATCCCGATCGGCCTTCGTGTTCGACCCTGTAGGGCGCCAGCGGGCCTGCTCCGTTCCTCACGGCTGGTATCGGTCCACCCATTTTGCGCGCCCTGCGCCAAGGCTGCTCAACCCTAGTGCAAATGAGCCGCATTTGTAAGGCCATTTTGGAATCGACGGCCTATTTCGACATAAGATCCCCGCGCGAGGCAGGCGAGGCGACGATAGCGCCCTCGGGCATCAGCCCCTGGATGGCATAGCGCCACAGGGAGATCGGGGGCCTGCGCGCCACGCCGAGGGGCACAACCGTGCCGACCGGCGTCAATTTCCCTCCGCCGCGTCCGGGGTGCGGTTATGATCTGGAATCATGGTCGCGACGGTCCGCAATCTGACGTCCGCGTCGGCGACGTCGGAGTATTTCCGCAACGAGGGCGGGTATTACCTTGAGGACGGCGAGGGCCCTGAGGCGCTGCGGGCGAAGCGGGAGGAGCACCGCGAGGCGAGCGCGTGGCACGGGAAGGGCGCGGCGACGCTGGGTCTGAAGGCCGGTGCGCGGGTGGCGGCGGGCAAGTTCGAGAAGCTGCTGCGGGGCGAGGTTCTGGGCACGGACCTTCGTCTCGGCCGGATGCGGGACGGGCAGCACGAGCACCGTCCGGGTTTCGACATCACGTTCTCGGCCCCGAAGTCGGTCTCCCTGGCGGCGCTGCTGCCGACGGCGGACCGCCCCAGGGGCAACCGGGCTGTGATCCGGGCGCATGACGCGGCGGTCCGGGCGACGCTGGACTGGATCGAGGCAACACTGCTTCAGACCCGGGGCTGGGACCCGGCGACGCGGACGCGGCCGCGGGTGAGCGCGCCCTCGATGGTCGCGGCGACGTTCCGCCACATCGCGAGCCGCAACCTCGATCCGCAGCTTCACACGCACGCGGTGATCGCCAACGTGACGCGCGATTCCGGGGGACGGTGGAAGAGCGTGGAGCCGACGCTCTTGCACCGCAACGTGCGGCTGATCGGAGCCTATTACCGGAACGAGCTGTCGCGCCGCCTGATCGCGGAGGGATATTCGGTCCTGCCGGCGATGGCGGGCCGGATTCCGAGCTTCGAGCTGGCGGGCTACGCTCAGGAGGTGTGCGAGGCGTTCTCGACCCGGCGGCGGGACATCCTGGCGTATCTGGAGCGCAAGGGGGTGGCGTACTCGACCGCCTCGGCGCAGGTCGCGGCACTGGCCGGGCGCAAGGCGAAGGCGGAGCCGGTGCGGGCGATCCTGCAGCGGCAATGGGCCGAGCGCGCGCGCGAGCTGGGTCTCGACAGGGCGGAGTCGGTCGCGCGCACGGCGGGCCCT
>JAPPNV010000377.1:4526-7853 GCA_028818565.1 Rhodospirillales bacterium
GGCGGGGGAGCTCGAGGCGTTCGCGCTGGCGCATTCGCCGGGCCGCCACACGCTGGGCGAGATCCGCGACGCCGTCGAATGGATGGTGCGGGACGGCCACCTGGTGGAGGCCGGGCTGCGGCGGACGGACCGGGCGTTCGTCACCGACCGGGCGCTGAAGGCGGAGCGCGCGACGATCGAGACGATGAAGGCGGGGATCGGCCGGGCGAAGGCGCTCGCCGAAGAGGAGACGGTTGCGGCGCATCTCGCTGGCGCCGGGCTCACCGAGGGCCAGGAGGAGGCGGTGCGAACGATATTGCTCGCGCGCGACCGCACGGTCGGGGTGCAGGGCCGCGCCGGCACGGGGAAGACCACCATGCTGCGCCAGGTGCGGGAGCTCGCCGGGGACCGCCGGGTTGTCGGGCTCGCGCCTTCGGCGGCGGCGGCGCGGGTTCTGGAGCGCGAGGCCGGCATCCACGCCCGCACCCTGCAATGGTTCCTGACGCGCTGCCAGGGGGCAGCAAGCGGCCGGGCGGACGACAAGCTGAACGAATTGTTTGGCGGCGCGGTGCTGGTGCTCGACGAGGCCTCGATGACGTCGACCGACCAGATGCGCTCGCTGATGCGGATCGCGGACGGTCTCGGGGTGGCGCGCCTGGTGCTGGTGGGCGACACGCGGCAGCTGCAGGCGGTGGAGGCGGGACAGCCGTTCCGGCAGCTCCAGCAGGCCGGCATGACGACGGCGGCGATGGACGACATCCTGCGCCAGAAGAACCCCGAGCTGAAGGCGGCGGTCGAGGCGGCGCTGGCGGGGAAGCCGGACGAGGCGGTGGAGATGCTCGGGAACGGGCTGGTCGAGGTCGGGCACGAGGAGCTCGCGGCGAAGGCGGCGGAGACCTGGCTCGCGCTCGATCGCGAGACGCGGGACGGAACCCTCCTGCTCGCGCCGACGCATGCGCTGAGGGAGGACATCAACCGGACAGTCCGCGAGGCGCTGGCCGAGGAGGGCGTGCTCCGGGGCCGGACGCTGACGATCCAGCGCCTGGTCAATCTCGGCATGACCCGGGCCGAGCGGGGCGACGTCCGCAACTACCGCGAGGACGACGAGGTCGTGTTCAACCAGGACCTGGTGAACTACCGGCTCAGGAAGGACGAGGTCCTCACGGTGACCGGGATCGACGGCGACCGGGTGGTTCTCGCCCACCCGGACGGCAAGCCGCGGCGGATCCGGCCGGCGGGTCCGATCCGCTACCGGTTCGACGTTTACGAGACGCGGGAGATCGAGCTCCGCGCGGGCGACCGGATCCGCTGGACCCGCAACGACAGGAAGCGGACGCTGATCAACGGCGAGAAGGCGGAGGTGACGGAGATCGCCCGGGGGCGCGTGCGGCTCCGGCTGGAAGACGGGCGCGCAATCTCGTTGAAAGAGGACGATCCTCAGCTGCGCCATATCGACCATGCGTGGAGCACGACGGTGCACGGCGCGCAAGGGAGCACGGCGGAGGGGGTCATCGCGGTTCTCGATTCGAGCCATCGGGCGCTGACCGACCAGTCGACGTTCTACGTGGAGATCAGCCGGGCGCGCGACAACGCGGTGGTGCTGACCGACAATCTGGAGCAGCTGGTGGAGGTGCTGGCGGCGCAGACCGGCGAGCGCCCGACGGCGTGGGAGGGGCTGGGAGAGCCCGGGGAGATCGACCCGGAGCGCCTCGCCCGCGCGCTGAAGGAGAAGGCGCCGGTCTGGACGCCGGCCCGCGAATGGCGGGCGCTGGAGGCGCGGGCGCGGGCAGACGGCACGGTGCTCTTCCTGGTCGGGGGTTACGGGACGCTGATCGTGCGGACGCGGCTTCTGGCCCGGACGCCCGACCTCCCGGCGGAGGTCCGGGAGGTCGCCGACGGGCTGCTCGCCTACGACCGGGCCTGCCGGGAGGAGGGCAGGGCGGCGGAGGAGTTCCTCGGGCTGCTGGAGGCGCATGCCGGGAAGAGGCGGGGGCTGGAAGAGGCCGCGGAGGGCCAGCGCCGCGCGGTCGTATGGCTCGACGGCTACGCGGACTGGCGTGGCATGACCGGCCGTCTCGCCGGGAACGCCGCGGCGGTCGTCGAGACGACGGACGGCCGCGCGGCGGACGCGGCGGACGCGATCGCGCGGCGGATCGACGATCTCCGCGGCCTGACGGTCCTGGACGACGCTTCCCTCGCCTTCGAGACGCTCCGCATCGGGATCGAAGGCCGCGCCCAGGCGGCGAACACGATCCCGTTCTACTGCGTGGGCCACGAGGATCTGGTCGAGAAGGCCCGGGAACTGGTCCCCCTGACCGCGCCCTACACCTACATGCGGGGCGCGGCGGAGGCGGTGATCGCGGATCGCGAGGCCTGCCGCGAGCGGCATGAAGAGATCGGCGCGCTGCGCGACGCGGCGGCGGCGTGTCTCGAAGCGCGCAACGGGCTGGAGGCGCGGGCCGGTGCGGAGCCGCCCACCGGGCTGGGCGAATACGCCGCCTGGTCGGCGCGGTGCGCGGCGGCGGAGGAGCGCTGGCAGGCGATCCGGGACGATCCCGACACCTGGCGGCCCCATCTCGACCGCCGCGGCGAGGACGCGGAGAAGATTGAGGCCGATATGGAACGCCTCGCCGATCTTCGCGGTCTCGACGCCGCCTGGGCCGAATTCCTCGAGATGCGCCTGGAGATCGCTGACGAGGCGCGCGCGCTCGATTGCGATGCGTTCGACCTCGACCGCTGGGACGACTTCGCCGGCGAGGCGCGCGCTGGCCGCGTGGCCGGACGTGCCGGAAGCGGCGGCGGAGGCGGCCGCGCGGGTGCTGGAGTACGGGCTCGACCTCAAGCTCTCGCACCGCGCGCTGGCGCTGGAAGGGCTTTTGCCGGAGCTGAACCTGGGGTGGTCGAAGACCGCGTCCTCCATTACGCTCTACGACCGGACCACGCGGATGGTGCGGCTCGGGATGCGGCGGCTGTTCTGACATGGCCTACTACTCTCTCAGGAAAATCGAACACGGGCGGGTTCGGCTCTGGAAGGACGTCGTCTCCTCGACCCCCGAGAACGCCGTCATGTGGTTCAGCGCGATCCTCGAAATGCCCCTGTCGCTCGACAGCGACGGCGGCGAAGCACCGTTCCTGATGGCGCAATACGAGGCTCCTCGGTCCGGTTGGGTGGAGTTCAACGTTCCAGTTTACCTGGCCGAGAGATAGCGAGATGTCCAGAAGCCGGCGCCCGCCGCAACGGTGCAAGGGCGAAGGCAAGCCTACGGCCCGGTAGCGCTGGACCCACACCGGCCGCGGCCGCAAGATGGAGGGCAGGGGCCGCGTCCGTGGCGCCTGCGCGGCCAGGGC
>JAPPNV010000227.1 GCA_028818565.1 Rhodospirillales bacterium
ACATGCGCTGCCACGAGGGCGTGCGGTTCGTGACCCTGAAGCAGATCTGCGACGGGTTCCGCGCGCGCAACCCGCGCTAGCTGAACCGACAGAGAAGCAGGCGAACTGGTTCGATAGTCCGGACGTTACGCGAAGGCGGACTCCACCGTGTGGGCGCTGCTCGGCGCGGGTCCGCCTTTGCACCCCCGGAACGTCCGTTCGGCCGCCTACGCGGACTCGCTCCGTACCACAGGACCAGCTTCGCCGAGTAGCGAGAGGAGCTGCGGATCGAGCGGGTCGACCGGTTTCGTGGCGATGTCCTCGACGGTCATCCAGATCTGCGGCAGCTGCTCGACGACTTCCGTCCGTCCGCGATGACTGTGCACCAGGTACTGACCGCCGGCCCAGTCGTCGACCTTGCAGCCGTAGTGGCGCAGAATCTTGTTGATGAGTTTCAGACGATAGGCGCGGTCGACAAATCTCGCATTGCCCACCGGCGTGATCCCGCGACGCCCCACGTCCGTGCCCGCCTCGGTCCAGTGCGGCCCGCTCGAGAACATGGTGCAGAAAGCGCACATGGGTCCGCCTCACCCCACTAGGCTGTCGCTCGCCGGCGGGTGCGGGACTATTGCAAGAAGATCACACCCCACTGGTTGTCGACCACCTCGCCGGCGCCGTTTACCGTAAAATTGGAGGTGATGATTCCAGTCGCGCCATCGAAGATTCCGGCGCCGGAATCGACCTGCCAGCAGATCCCGCCATGGGTCAGGTTCGAATCCGCGCTCGGCCCCATCGCCCCTGTTCCGCGCGTGCTGAAGGTAAAGCTGTTCCCTCCGCCGAAATCGATCGTACCGGATTCCGTGAAGCTTCCGTCCTCGTTAGGGAAGACGTCCGATTCGAAGCTCACGCCGTTACCCGCGATGGCCTCGATGGTGGCGTCAACCGCGCCGTCGTCCACGGCCGTGGAGATCCTCGATGCTGACCCGGTTGTCGAGGCGCTCAAGACACCTTCCACGCCCTCTTTGGGGCCCGCAGTTCCGCGAAACTGGATGACGTAGCTGATCTGCTTCATGGTTTGGCCTTTCGTTCCTCGTCGGGCGGCACGCCAATGCGACCGGCTTCCATGGAGTGGTTCGCGGCGAATGTTAGTTGAAGGGTGTCAGCAAGGCCACGTCTCAGGCGGCCGGACCGGTGGCGAGGACTGAACCCGCCACCTATGCGTCGCTCGCTTCACGAAAGCGCGCCACCGTGTCGGCGGCCGAGGCGGCGAGAAACCGTGCATCGGACGATATTGCGACGAAGCGGGCCCCTTGCCGAACGATTTGCGCGGCGTAGTCCGGCGCGCCCGTGAAGATTCCGCACGCGATGTCGGCCGCTCTCGCGGTTTCGATGATGTGCGCGATCGCAGGCGCAACCACCGGGTCGTCAGTGTCGAGACGCGGCGCGCGCCCGAGCGACTTCGCCAGGTCGTTGGGGCCTATGAAGAGGCCGTCGAGACCGGGAACGGCCGCAATCTCCTTCACATTGTCGAGCGCCTCTTCGGTCTCGATCATGGCCATCAGGACGATCTCGTCGTTGGCGTTCTCGACGTAGTCGGGGCCACCGTAGATCGCGGCCCTGACCGGCCCGAAGCTCCGCGTGCCGGCCGGCGGATAGCGCCCGGCATGGACCAGGTTCTCCGCGTCTTCCCGGGTGTTCACCATCGGACAAATGATGCCGTAGGCGCCGGCGTCGAGCAGCTTCATGATCAGGCCGAACTCCAACCACGGAATCCGGACGAGAGGCACGGTCTCGGTGGTCGAGATAGCCGTCATCATCCCGACGGCGGTTTGATAGTCGATCAGGCCGTGCTGAAGATCGACGGTGAGCGCATCCCAACCCTGGTGCGCCATGATCTCCGCCGAAAACGGTGCGGGGATGGAAAGCCATCCGCTCAGGGCCGGCCGGCCTTCTCTCCAGAGTGTCTTGAGGCGGTTTTTTCTCATGTTCCTTGACCGGTTGATAACTGTTCGAGCGGGCCGAAACGGTTGGGCGGGAGGCCCCTGATACCGGCGTCGAGGCGGAAGAGGCTGCCGGCCAACCCCTGCTCATCGCGGTTCTGAAGGTTGTGATTGATCGACGTAATGTACATCACGTCCAGCGATAGTCCGCCGAATGCGACCTTCGAGGGTTTTTCGGTCGGCACGTCGATTGTCCGATCGATCCGCCCGTCGGGGTCGAAACGCACGAGACATCCTCCGCCCACGTTGGCCGACCAGTAGAATCCGTCGGCGTCGACCGTGCCGCCATCAGGGCGCCCGGGGAGATCGTGGGTCGTCGCGAAGACCCGCCGGTTCGAGAGCGCACCATCGTCAAGGTCGTAATCGAAGGCCCAGATCGTTTGCGCGGACGGGTGAGAATCGGAGACGTAGAACGTCCTTCCATCGGGGCTGAAGGCCATTCCGTTCGGAATTAGGAAGCCATCCAGCATACGGGCGATCGTGCCGTCCGGGGAGAAGCGGAACAGAGGCCCCACGGCGCGCCGGACCGGCTCTTCCATCGCCATCGAACCGATCCACAGCCGGCCGCGCGGATCGCAGGTGCCGTCATTGAAGCGTTGGTCCGCGAGGTCCACCTTGATATCGCAGAGCGTGGCCAGCGCGCCGGTCTCGGGCACGAAGAGGTGCAGCCCTCCTTCCAGCGCGACGAGCAGTCCGCCGCCATCGACGAGCACGAGATTGCCCACGTGCTCAGGCATCCGCCAATAGCGATTGGAGCCTGAGTCCGTCTCGTAGCGGTGGACGAGGCCGCCCAGAATGTCGACCCAATAGATGCAACGATCGGCCTCGGACCAGACCGGGCTCTCACCGACGATCGCGCGTACGGCACCGACCGGCCGGGCGGTCTCGCTCATGCGCCGCTCGCCAAAGGAGTGGCCGCGAGCGCCGCAATCTCGGCCGTGCTCATGCCGACGCTCCTGGCGGCGTCGACGCATTGGGCCCAGGTCGTTTCGTCGAAGGAGAGCCCGGTCTCGGCGGTTTCCCGCCGACTTCGGGCCTCCACCTCGCCGGGCACCAGGACCTCGCCGCCATCCACCGGCGGCGAGGCCTTGACCCAATCGATGAACTGCCGCGCCTCCGCCTCGAAGGGACCGGCATCGCCGATCGATTCCGGGTCCATCAGGATACTCAGCTGATTGTTCACCAACACGTCGACGCCCGGCTTGGAGCACTTGCCGCCGATGAGGGCGCCCGCCAGGAGATCTGTGACGATCGACAGACCGTAGCCCTTGTAGCCACCGAAAGGCACCACCGCACCGCCGGCCAGCAGAGCATGCGGATCGGTGGTCGGTGTACCGTCCTTGTCGAGCAGACAACCGGGCGGGAGAGCATCGCCCTTGTTGGCGGCGACCCAGATCTTGCCGACCGCGATGACCGATGTCGCGGCATCCCAGATGACGGGCAGCGCGTTCTCGCGCGGTATTCCAATGCAAACCGGGTTGGTCGAGAGCCTCCGATCCGTGCCGCCGAATGGCGCGACCCACAGTCCATACCCGCCGGTATTGACGAAATGGATCGACGCCTGGCCGGCGTCCGCCGCGAGCTCGGCATAGTGTCCCAGTCGCCCGCAATGCGACATGTTGCGCATCGCGACCAGCGCTACGCCATGCCGTCTCGCCTTCTCGATCCCCTGCGCGATTCCATGCTCGGCGACGACTTGACCGAATCCCAAGTGCCCCTCGAGGACGAGCAGGCTCTCGGTGTCGACCACGGGCTTGCCCCGGTTGCCGGGGATAATCTCGCGGTCGCGCAGTCTCTCCAGGTAAACCGGAAGCCGGATGGTACCGTGAGATGAATGTCCGCTCATGTCGGAGAGGACGAAGTGTCGGGCGACCGTCGTCGCCTCATTCGAACTACAGCCCGCCCGCTCAAACACGCGCTCGAGAAACCCTTGCAAGGAGTCGGCGGCAATGACAACCGGCATGTCGCTCGTACCTACATCGAAGTCGGGCCCCAGAGGCGTTACGGGTCGCGTCCCGTGGAACGATGCGAGCCGCACGCGACGCCAGCGGTTCACGCTTCCGGGCTTGATCCGAGCCCGCCGCGTGTGCGATATTCGCACGCTTGGAGTTTTATCGCACGCAATCTGGCCCACGGTGCACAAGACGTCAACCCGATCCCGCCCATCGGCGCCGCACGGCCCGTGCCCTTGCGCGGGCGACACGGCGCTGCTGTGAACACGGGCATTCAGAAGCGCGACTTCGCCCAGACCCTTGCCCGTGGCCTGGAGGTGCTGCAAGCCTTCAACGTCGAGCGGCCGCACGCCACTACCACACAGATCGCCGAGATCGCGGGGATCAGCCGGGCTGCGGCGCGGCGCATCCTCCTGACGCTGCGGGAGCTGGGGTATGTGGAGGAGGTGACCACCCACTATTGGCGGCTCACGCCAAAGGTTCTGAGGCTGGGTTTCGCGTTCTTCTCATCTCAATCGATATGGTCCGTGATCGCGGACGACGTGCGCGCGCTCGCCCAGGAGGTCAACGAACCCTGCGCCGTTGCCGTGCTCGACGGCACCGACATACTCTACGTCATCCGGGATTCTACGCGCCGGATCATATCGACCCACGTCTCGCCGGGAGAGCGGCTGCCGGCCTACGCCGCATCGTTGGGGAAGGTTCTGCTGGCGGCGCTGCCCGAACCGGAGCTTGAACGCTACTTCGAGCTGTCAACGTTCCCGCGCCGAACGAAGAAAACCATCACATCGAAGCAGGCGTTGCGCCGGGCCCTGACCAGGGTGCGAAGCAAGGATTACGCGATCGCCGACGAAGAAATGGAGGATGGCCTGATTTCTGTCGCCGTCCCGATCCATGTATCGAGCGGTGAGGTGATCGCCGCGATCAACCTTTCGTCTCACACATCCAGGATGTCGTTGGAGGAACTCGTGTCGGGCATGCTTCCCAAGTTGCGGCGGGCGGCCGGGCAGATCGACGAGACCGTCAGCATGCTGGAATCGAGCGGCGGCCTGCGGCGCCGTTAGCGGGTCAGCCGCCCCGTAGTTGGGCAACCAGAGTGCGAGGGCGCCGCTCGCGCCCATGGGCTGCTACGCTTGACACCGTTTCTGCTTGACCAGTAGCATTGTGCGGCATGTCTTCGAGTGTGCGATATGCGCGCAGTACAGAAATAACAGCGGTCTCGCGGAGCCCAACGACAATAATGGGAGAGCGAGTTGGGCCCGCGCACAGGGGAGGAAGCAATGAAGATCTTCAAGACGATGTTGGGAGCCGGGATCGCGCTCGCGATTGTCGTGGCAATCCCGTCCTACGCCGAAGCCAAAGACTGTCCCGAAGATCCGGTGAGAGTAACCCATATCATCTGGACGGAATCGTCCAACGCGGCATGGGCTCCGATGATCAAGGGAGTTGAAGAAGCTGCCGAATACACGTGCGCCGACGTCGATATCCAATACGGCGACGCCGATCCCGAAAAGCAGAACAGCATCATGCAGACGGCGATCGCGAACGAAGTCGATGCCGTCACCGGCTCGCTTTTCGTTTCGGACGCGTTCATCGACAGCATCCGCCAGATGACCGAGGCCGGCATCCTTTTCATCAACAACAATATCAACGACCCGGTGGCCAACGCGGAAGCGATGCATCCGACGTTCGTCGGCCAGGACCTTGAGCTGGCCGGATATCTCATGGGCAAAGCCATGATCAAGGAGTACGGCATGGAGAACGGCGATCACATCTTCATGCCGGTCGAGTATCCGGAGGCGGCTTACGCCCAGCTTCGGCACGACGGTGTGTTGCGCGCTGTCGCGGATGCCGGTCTCGAAGTGACGACCGAGCGCCTGGGAACGACGGCCTCGTTCGAGAATGCGTTGCCGGTGGTGACGCAGTATTTGATCGGCCACCCGGAGACCGACTTCGTCATCTCGCTCGGCGGAACGCCCGGTGGCATCGCCGCCCAGGCCATCGAAGAGGCAGGGCTCGAGAACATTCCCAACGGAACGTTCGATATCAACACGCGGGTGCTCAGGGCGATCAAGGAAGGCAAGACCTTCGGCACCGTGGATCAGCAGTTCTACATCCAGGGCTTTATGCCGGTGCTGTGGGCGCACCTGTGGAAGCTGTACGGCATCCAGCCCAGCACCTATTACGCGGGCAACGCGATCGTCACTCAAGACAACGTGCAGTACGCGGAGGAGTGGTCCGGCGAATACCGCTAGTCGGCGGTTGCCCCGGTTTCCTGATATAAAGATCTGCCACTATCGCGGGCGTTCAGTGTGAACTTGCGCGGAGCCTGAGAGAAGGGGCAGCAACAACGTGAATGCGATAGAACGCATTCGACGCCATCCAGCCGGCAACATCGCCGTGGTTTTCACGGTGGTGTTGGCCGGCTGCATCATTTGCGGCCTCGTCATCCCAGACAATTTCCGTTTTCTGCACAGCGCCAACATCGCCATCCTGCTGCGTACGATTCCACTGCTCGGGATCCTCGCCATCGGCGTCGGCCTGCTGATGATCACCGGCGAGTTCGACCTTTCCGTCGGCTCGGTGTTCGGTTTCAGCGCGTTGGTGGCGGCCATGCTATTTCGCGAGGAGTGGCCGCTGTGGCTGGCCATTATCATCGGCCTTGCCGCCGGTGGGACCATCGGCTTCGTCAACGGCCTCATCGTCACGCAAACGGCGATTCCATCGTTCATCGCGACTCTCGGCAGCATGCTGGTCGTGCGCGGGCTAATTCGGGCACTCAATGACAGCCGTCCGGTATCCTTTTATCCCGGAGAGACATTTGAAGCGGTCCTGACTGGGTCGTTAGGCCTGATGAAGGCTCAGTTTCTCTGGTTCTTGTTTATCGGTGCGGTCGCCTTTTACTTCCTGCACCTCCATCGTTACGGCAATCACCTGTACGCCGTCGGCGGCAACCGGCAGGCCGCCACAGCGACCGGAATCAACGTAAACCGGACCAAGATGATCGCCTTCACGATCTCTGGGCTGCTGGCCGGATTTGCCGGCATCATCGGGGCGACACGCGTCAATTCGGCGGTGGTCACGCAGGGGACGGGACTCGAGCTTGAAGCTATTGCAGCGTGCGTTATCGGCGCATTGTTCCTCATGGGCGGCCGCGGCACTTTAATTGGCATTATGCTCGGAGCGACCCTTATTCATCTCGTCGAAGACATCCTCCTGCTTTCCCGCGCGCCGGGCTATTACCATGAGACCTTCGTGGGTGCGATCATCATCATCGCGGTGCTGATGAACCAAGTGGTGGCCAAGCGAGACTGAGAAATGGCGGCGACTGAAGAGAGGCACGACACTCCCCCTGCCGCGTACGGCGACGATGGTCAGGCACTCTTCGCCTGCCGCGGCGTGGTGAAATCGTATGGCCATGTCGATGCGCTCAAGGGCGTCGATTTTTCCTTGAACCGCAACGAGGTCGTCGGCTTGGTCGGCGACAATGGCGCCGGCAAGTCGACCTTGATCAAGATCATGTCGGGGGTGGTGGAGCCGGATCGTGGTGAGTTCTTTTACGAAGGCAAGCAGGTCCCGCTCCGCTCGCGACGCGACTCAGAGAAGCTGGGAATCGAGACGATTTACCAGGACATAGCCCTGGTCGGATCAATGTCGATCATGCGCAATATCTTCTGCGGCCGGGAAATCACTGACAGGTTCGGTGGCCTGCGCCTGCGCGAAATGCGCAGGATCGCGATGGACGTTCTCGAGCATACTGTCGAGATCGCCGGGATCACATCGCCCGATCAGGCCGTCGAAGGTCTTTCCGGAGGCCAACAGCAGGCCGTTGCGATCGCGCGCGCGGTTTATTTCAAGGTAACTGCCCAGGTTGTTCATGGGGATAATTCCGCTGTTGGAGAGGTCTCGC
>JAPPNV010000090.1 GCA_028818565.1 Rhodospirillales bacterium
CCGCCCACGTCGAGACCCTGCACCAGAGCAAGGACTACGGCTCGGTCATCGCGACCGAGTTCCCGCGCCGGCACTCGCCGAAGCTCCGCGCCCGCATGATCGAGGAGCGCGACGACTACGAGAACGTCTTTCGCACGCTGATCGACGACCTGCCGCTGACGGAGGACACGAGCCGCAAGTATTTCCGGCTGGCTTTGATCGGCGCCATGGCCTGGTCGATCGCCTGGTACAGGCCGGGCGAGGATTCGGCGGAGGAGATCGCACGCCAGATCGTCAATCTGTTCCGGCCTTCGAAGGAAGCGGGGTGAGGCTCGAGGGCAAGGTCGCAGTGGTGTCCGGCGCAGCCCGCGGCATCGGCGCCGCCTGCGCCCGGCGCTTCGCCGCCGAGGGTGCTGAGGTCGTCATCGGCGACATACTTGAAGAGCAAGGCGAGGCGACGGCTCACTCGATCCGGGACGCCGGCGGTGCCGCCGCCTTCATCCGGTGCGACACCGGCGAAGGTTCGCAGGCCCGGGCGCTGATCGGGGAAACGGTCTCGCGCCACGGGCGCATCGACGTGCTGGTGAACAACGCCGGCATCATCACGGTCGCGGACTTCCTCGACGTGACGGAGGAAGACTTCGACCGCGTGCTCCGGGTCAACCTGCGAGGCTACTTCCTGGTGGGTCAGGCGGCGGCGCGGGAAATGGCGGCGGCCGGCTCGGGCAGCATCATCAACATGTCGTCGGTGAACGCGGTAATGGCGATCGATTCCATCGCGCCCTACGTCGTCAGCAAGGGCGGGGTGAACCAGCTCACCTCGGTCATGGCGCTGGCGCTCGCACCCCGCGGCGTCCGTGTGAATGCGATCGGCCCCGGCACGATCCTCACCGAGATGGCGGGGGCGATGCTGACGGACGAGGCGGCGCGGCGACGAATTCTCTCCCGCACGCCGATGGGCCGCGTCGGCCAGCCGGAGGAGGTCGCCGGCATCGCGGTTTTCCTCGCAAGCGACGATTCCTCCTACGTCACGGGGCAGGTAATCTATGCTGATGGGGGTCGCATGCGGCTGAACTACACCATGCCGGTGGACGGCGGGTAGCGAAGGCGCCGACCGGGCCGGGGGTGGCGCGCACGCCGCGACGGATAGGGAGAACGGCCATGGCGGACGAACGGAGGACGCTGATCCTCACCGGCGCGAGCCAGGGGATCGGACACGCGACGGTCAAGCGCTTCAGTGCGGCCGGCTGGCGGGTCATCACCGCCTCGCGGCGGGCCTTCTCGGAGGATTGCCCGTGGGAGGCGGGACCCGAAGACCACATCAGGATCGACCTGGCCGACCCGGAGGACGTGCAGCGCGGCATCGAAGAGATGCGCGCGCGCCTCAACGGTGCGCCGCTGAGCGCGCTGGTCAACAACGCGGGCATTTCGCCCAAAGGCGAGAACGGCATTCGGCTCGATAGCCTTGGCACCGATCTCGACCTTTGGCGCGAGGTCTTTCAGGTCAACTTCTACGCGCCGCTGGCATTGGCGCGGGGCCTCTTCGAGGAGCTGAAGCGCGGCCAGGGCAGCGTCGTCAACGTGACCTCGATCGCGGGCGGCCGGGTCCACCGCTTCGCAGGCAGCGCCTATTCGACCTCGAAGGCGGCGCTGGCGGCGCTTACCCGCGAGATGGCGGCGGATTTCGGCCCGCTCGGCATCCGCGTCAACGCGATCGCGCCGGGGGAGATCGACACACCCATTCTCTCCCCCGGCGTCAACGACTTGCTGCCGGCCATCCCGATGGCGCGCCTCGGCAAGCCCTCGGAGGTCGCGTCGGCGATCTACTTCCTGTGCTCGGACACCGCCGCCTACATCACCGGCGGCGAGCTGCACGTCAACGGCGGCGAGCACGTCTAGCCGCGTGGCGTGCCCGGCGGTTTGGCGCGCTCGGCAAGCCTCGAACCTGCGACCCCAAGCTCAGAAGACTGGTGCTCGATCCGCCTGTGCTACGGGCGCCGTTCCCGTGACCATCATGATCGGGCCGCAATGTGCTCGACTGGCGAGTACACGCTCACCGCAAGCGCCAGTATCGCACGATGAGACACGCGGGCCAGATTCTTCGACGAGGGTGGGGATGGTGGAGCCGAGGGGAGTCGAACCCCTGACCTTCGCATTGCGAACGCGACGCTCTCCCAACTGAGCTACGGCCCCGACACGGCGGCCGGTCGCCCCGGCCGAAGGGGGCCGGATCATGCGGCGGCAGCGGCCCGCCTGTCAAGCCGATGTCCCCGCCTTGACGCGGCCGGGGCGCTTGGTTATTCAGCGCTGCAGGATCGCCAATCGAAGGCCTTGCAACCCATGCCCTGGGACCTTGGACTGCCGCTGCTGGTCGCGCTCGCCACGCTCATCCTGTCGATCGGGATCTTCTGGTCGGCGAAGACGCTGCTCTTCGATTCGCGCCGGAGCGAGGGCACCGATGACGGCCCCGGCGAGGTTGACGGCGGAGCGCGAGACTCTCACTGATCTCCCGTAGAGAGCGTCGTCAGCCGGCGGGGCTCACCGGCACGTTATCGATCAATCGCGTCTCGCCGAGCCAAACGGCAGCGAGCACCCTGGCCGGCCCCTCCACCCGCACGACGGGTTCAAGCATCTCTGCATCGCAGACCGCAAGATAGTCGATACGGGCGAAGCCTGCGTCCTTGAGCAGGGCGGTTCCGTGGGCGATGGCGTTGGCAGACGTCGCGCCCTCGCCCAATGCCGCTGCCATCCAGGTCAGCACCTCGAACAGCTTGGGCGCGATCCGGCGCTCCTCCGCCGAGAGATAGGCGTTGCGTGAGGACAGCGCGAGGCCGTCCGCCGCACGCACGGTTGGCACCGCCTCGATCCGGCAGGGGATGTCGAGATCGGCGGCCAGGCGGCGCACCGTGACGAGCTGCTGATAGTCCTTCTCCCCGAAGAGCGCGACATCGGGCAGGCACTGGAGCAAGAGCTTGGTGACGACCGTGGCGACGCCGTCGAAGAAGTGGGGCCGGGACGCGCCTTCCAGCCCGGCGGTGACACCCTCCACCCGCACCGTGGTCGCGAAACCCGGCGGGTAGATCGCCTTCGTGGGCGGCATGAATACCGCCTCGACCCCGGCTTCGGCCAGCTTGGCGAGGTCGTCAGCCTGCGTGCGCGGATAGAGGGCGAAGTCCTCGTCAGGCGCGAATTGGGTGGGGTTGACGAAGAGGCTGACCACTGTGCGCCCGCCATGCGCGCGGGCGGCCCGGACCAGTGCCATGTGGCCCTCGTGCAGCGCCCCCATGGTGGGGACGAGAGCGACCGTCAGACCGTCTGCACGCCATGCGGCGACGGACTCGCGCAGGCCGGCGACGCTATCCAGGAGCGCAGGCACCAACCGCCGCCCGCGCCCCGGGCGGGCGTCGCCCGAGACGCGTTGCCCAGCGCTAGATGATCTGCCAGCTGCCGTCGGGTTGGCGGCAGGCGGTGCCGTAGGCTTCCTGCGTTTGGTTGCCGATCGTCACGGTCTGGGTGAACTCGCGGCAGTAGGTCCCGTCGCCCAGCTGGTATGTCTGGGTCGGCGTGACCGTGCCCCTGTTGCCGCTGTCCGGATTGTGCCACGTGTTCGTCGTGCCCACCGGCGCCGTCTCGAACGTTTGCTGCGCTGTATGCTCCATTGCCAGCTGATCGGCGCGATCGAGCGACTTGCCGATCTCGCCGCCGATCATGGCACCGAGAAGGGCGCCGACGCCGGTAGCGACCAGCTTGCCGCGGCCATCGCCGACCTGCGCGCCGGCGACTCCGCCCGCCACAGCGCCGAGCAGCGTACCCAGGCCTTGCTTCTGGCCGGTGGTTTCGGTGCAGGCAGCGAGCGCCAGCGCCGCCAACCCGAGCACCGCGAACTTGAACCTGTGCATGGATCGTCTCCTCACGTCCCTATCGCCGAAGCTTGGGTGCGCAACGGCCGAAGCGCCGACTCCAGCCAAACGCTCGAGCCCATGCAGCATGATCTGTGCATGAGCTTCGGTCTTGTCAAATCTTTGTGTTCGGAATGTGGCAAGGCTGGCCCTCGCAACGAGCCTCACGCCGCCGCTCAGGCCTCGGATTTCGCCTTTGGCACTGTCAGGTTCGCCGTGTGCTCCGGCCCGGGGAAGCGCCGGGCGCGCACGTCGGCGGCATAGTCCCGAACGGCGCCGGCGAGCCCGTCGCCGAGTTCTGCGTAGCGCTTGACGAAGCGAGGAGTGAAGGCGCCGGCGAGGCCCGCGATGTCTTCGGTGACAAGAATCTGACCGTCGCAGGCCGGTGAGGCGCCGATGCCGATGGTAGGCACCGCGAGTTCCTGCGTCAGCGTGCGCGAAAGCAACTCGACCGTGTTCTCGATCACGATGCCGAAGGCGCCTGCGGCCTCGACTGCCCGCGCGTCGGCGAGGATACGCCGCGCGCTCTCCTCGGTCCTGCCCTGAACCTGGAAGCCGGCCGCGTTGACCGATTGCGGCATCAGCCCGATATGGCCCAGCACAGGCACCCCGCGCGCCGTGAGGAAATCGATGGTCTCCGCCATCTCCTCCCCGCCCTCCAGCTTGACCGCCGCGCAGCCGGTCTCCGCCATGATTCGCGCGGCCGTGCCGAAGGCCTGGGCGGGCGATTGCTCGTAGGAGCCGAAGGGCATGTCCACGACGATGCAGGCCCGCCGAGTGGCGCGGACCACCGCGCGGCCGTGGGCGATCATCATCTCGACCGTGACGCCGACCGTGGAATCCATCCCGTAGAGCACCATGCCGAGCGAATCGCCCACCAGGATGAAGTCGCAGGCTTCGTCGACGATGCGGGCAACGGGCGCCGTGTAGGCGGTGAGGCTCACGATCGGCTCGCCCCCCTTGGCGCGGGCGATATCGCGGACGGTGAGCCGCCGGACTGGACTTTGGTTGGCCATGTCGCTGCCTCCTTGGTGAGGCCCTGCCGGCGGCCTACAACCGCCCCGGCGCGCTATGCTGCGCCGCAACAACAACCGATTGTAACAAACTCAACGCTAAAGTGAACATCTTGCTGCAATGCAGCATAACCCTGTCTGGGTCTCAATTGATGGTGCGAACAGCGCGGTAGCGGCCGTTCTCGAAGCCGCCGAAGAGCTGGGCCAGCAGCCGGTGCTGGATGGGGCCGCCCTCCGGGTCGGCTTCCAGATGGCGCTCGGCGACATAGGTGGTGTGCGCCGCATCGTGAACCAGCACGTGATACCACGGCCTGTCCTTGGGCGGGCGCGAGCGCGCGACCTGCGCGTACCATTCCTCGGTGCCCTGGAAGCACGGATCGGCGTCGAAGACCACGCCGCGATAGCCGAACTTCAGGTGATGGACGACCTGGCCGACCTCGAACTTCGCGGCGCTGACCGTCATGGCTGGTCTCCTCCGCCTGCGGCACCCGTCGTCAGGTCGCTGCCGGATGCCGCCGGGGCGCAACTATAGTGCGTGCTGGCCGCTGCGGACAATCGACCGCGCGCCGTGCGAGAGCATTTCCGTTTCACACGAAGACGCTCTCGTGTCTTGTCGCTCACGGCAGCCGGCCTATAGCCGGCGCCTCCGCGTCGCGCGTCCACGCGCGCAGGAACGCGCGAAGTGCGCCGCAGGAGCGGCGGGCCGCAGTCGCGGCCTGTCGCACGTCCGTCAGAGACGGACATGCTCTATTGCGTGCTCGCATGCCCCGTCGGGCCGGGAAGGCGGTCCCGATCGTGAGGGCGCGTGAAGTCGAGCACCGGCCCCTTGGGCACGATGCGGGAGGGGTTCACACTGACGTGGCTCGCGTAATAGTGGCCCTTGATGTGCGCCATGTTCACCGTGTCCGCGACCCCCGGATACTGGTAAAGCTCCCGCAGGTAGTTGCTCAGGTTGGGATAGTCCTCGATCCGGCGCTTGTTGCACTTGAAGTGCCCGACATAGACCGCGTCGAAGCGCACCAGGGTGGGGAAAAGCCGCCAGTCGGCCTCGGTGATGCACCCGCCAGCCAGGTAGCGCTGCGCACCCAGCCTCTCCTCCAGGTCGTCCAGGGTCGCGAAGAGCGCGTCGAAGGCGCCCTCGTAAGCCGCCTGCGACCGGGAGAAGCCGGTCTTGTAGACGCCGTTGTTGACGTGCTCGTAGATCGGCTCGTTGACCGCATCGATTTCGTCTCTCAACGCCGCCGGATAAAGGTCCGGCCCGCCGTCGTCCCAGCCATTGAACGCCGTGTTGAGCATCCGAATGATCTCGGCGGATTCGTTGTTGACGATGGTTCGCTCCCGCTTGTCCCAGAGCACGGGCACCGAGACGCGGCCGGTGTAGTCGTCCTGCGCCAGCTTGTAGACCTCCCGCAGAAACCGGGTGCCGTTGACAGTGTCGGGGATGCAGCCGGGGCCCTCGCTGAAGTGCCAACCGTCCTCGCCCATGTAGGGGTCCACCACGGAGACCGAGATCGCATCTTCGAGCCCGCGCAGCGCGCGCACGATCATCGTGCGGTGCGCCCAGGGGCAGGCATGCGCGACATAGAGGTGGTAGCGCCCCGGCTCGGCCTTGAAGCCCGAGGAGCCATCGGCGGTGACCGTACCGCGAAAGGTGGTCGTGGCGCGCACGAAGCGCCCGTCGGCTTCGGTCCTCTTGTCCCCCTTGTGCCACTCGCCGTCGATCATCGTGCCCATGGTTCGGTCTCCGTATACACGTTGTCGCTTGTGATGGTCGGGTAGATAGCGCCCGGCCCGCGCGGTTGCTGCGCGCTCAGAGAGCTTCCCGCGAGCGGCTGGCGGAGGAGGTGGCGGGGGCCGGCGGCTCCGGCGCGCACGCTGCCGCCGCGCGCCGCGCGCCGCGGCTCAGCAGATTCTTGCCCTCGGCCAGTTGCCAGGCAAGAAGGCCGGGGACGCCGATCACCAGCTCGCGCACCCGCTTGACCAGCGAAAGCGCCAGCGCCACCTCCGGCCCGAGGCCGATCATGCCGCCGAGTAGCACCAGCACGCCTTCCTGCACGCCGAGCGCGCCCGGCACGAAGAACGCCGCAGTTCGCGTCGCCAGGATGAGGCTCTCGATCAGCAACGCATCGGCGATGCTGACCTCGTAGCCCATGAAGTAGAGCGCGGCGTAAACCTCGGCCGCGCCGAGGGTCCAGGCGGCGAGCTGGCCGGCTGCGTTCCCCGCCAGCAGCCAGCGGTGTCGGTAGAGATCCAGGATCGCCTCGTCGAGCGCCTCGGCGCCGCCGACGGCGTTGTCCCATGCCTTGCCCCTGGCGAAGCGCGCCACCAGGCGGATGATCCAACCGAAGACCCCCCGTTGCTGGACGACGCAGAGCAGGATCACGACCGCGAACCCGCCCGCAACGCAGTAGCCGATGGCGCGCGCGATATCGCTCTCGCCGTGGTGAGCCATCAGCAGACCAATGCCGACCAGGGTAAAGAACAGCAGGGTGATCGTGCTGAGGGTGAGGTCGACGACGACGCTCGCGCCCGCGATCCGGCCGGGCACGCCGCGCAAGATCATGAGCCGCGAGCGCACCACTGCGCCCCCCACCTGGAACGCCGGCACCAGCGTGTTGACCGCCTCGCCGATCCAGCGTGCCCAGAGCGCCGTCAGCACCGGCGGCCGATGGCCCTCCAGGAAAAGCAGCCGCCAGACATAGCCGTCCAGCATGATGGGCACGAGACGCACCAGGACCACCACGACGATGCCCCAGCTCACCGCAGCGACAGTGGCCGCCACGTCCCCGGCGCCCTGGAAGACCACGAGGCCGATGACCAGCGCGATGCCGACGATGAGTGTGATGTAGCCCCAGCGCCTCACCGGCGATTCCTTCTTCCACCATGAGCGCGAGAGG
>JAPPNV010000394.1 GCA_028818565.1 Rhodospirillales bacterium
ATCGGCGCTTCGATGATCAGCCAGACGATGAGGACGATGCCCGACGGGATGCCGCACCAGAGCGCCACATACCAGCCGTGGTAGCTCGGCATCGAGTGGAGCCTGGTGAGGTTGGTGCCCGCGGACCGGAGGGCGCGGCGGCGGCCGAAATAGAGGCCGATGACCGCGAGCGCCAAGATCGCGATGAGAAGGATGGTGAGCTGCACGTCGTCGGCCGCCCCTGCCCCGTGCGCCCGGTCAAGCGAGCGCCAGCCTGACCCTATGAACGGGCCGATTCAGGGATAAGTCAGTTTCGTTACGATTTTGTGACGGCGACTTCGGAAAGGTCGTTAGCCGGCTCCGCTACCCGTTCGCCGGTCGGCTGTGCCGGCGCTGCCAGCGCTGCGTCCTCGGCCACTGCGAGCGGCTGCAGGTAAACGGTGAACGTGCTGCCTTCGCCGGGAGTGCTGTCGATGGTGAGCGCGCCGCGGTGCCTGTTCACGATGTGCTTGACGATGGCAAGCCCGAGGCCGGTGCCGCCGAGCTCGCGCGAGCGCGCCTTGTCCACGCGGTAGAAGCGCTCCGTGAGCCGCGGCAGATGCTCGCGCGGGATGCCCGCCCCCCGGTCAGCGACGGAGACCACGACCGCGCCGTCCTTGCCAGCCCTCCAGCCGGCCGCTTCGGCTTCCGCAACCCGCCGCACCTCCACGCTGACTGTTCCCTCGGCGTCTCCATACTTGATCGCGTTGTCGACCAGATTGAGAAACACCTGGGTCAGCTCGTCGCCGTCGCCGATTACCGGGGGCAACTCCTCTTCGGCATCGATGGCGACGGTTACCTTGCGCTGCTCTGCGCGCCACGCGAGCGTGTTGCGTACATGGGAGAGCAGCGAGGGGAGCGGCACCCTATCCGTCGGCGGCGTGTGCTCGTTCATCTCGATGCGCGAGAGCGAGAGCAGGTCGTCGACGAGGCGGGCCATGCGTTTGCCGTGCTGGTCCATGATGGCGAGGAAGCGCTCGCGCGCAGCCGCATCGTCGCGAGCGGTCCCCTGCAGCGTCTCGATGAAACCCATGAGCGTGGCGAGCGGAGTGCGAATTTCGTGGCTCGCGTTGGCGACGAAGTCGGCCCGCATCTGGTCGGTGCGGCGCACGGCCGTGAAATCGACGAGCGCGAGCAGAACGGCAGCGCCTCCCTCCCGCGGCTCGGGCAGTGGCTCGAGCCGCGCAGCGAAGGTACGTTCCACCGGCGCCTGCAGCGTGAACTCGATGTCGCATCCGTCGCCGCCGTCCAGGGTTTGTTCAACAGCCTCGATCAGCGCCGGATTGCGCAGGGAGGCCGCGATGTGGCGCCCGGCTACCTCGCCGTCGAGGAGCTCGGTTGCCGCCCGGTTGGCGCGCACGATCTTGCGGTCGGCATCCAGCAGAAGGAGCGGTTCGGGCAAGGCATCGAGCGCGCGTTCGAGCTCGGCCCTCTCGCTGGCAAGCTGCGCCCGGCCTTCGGCGCCGAGCCGGGCCAGGCGCTCGACCGATGCCGCGAGCTCGCGGGTAAGCGGCCCCGCCGGTGCAGCGCCTAGGCGCGTCTCGCCTTCATTCTCGGCGGACGTCTCCACGTGGTGCGCGAGGGCGCCGACATCCGCCAGCAGCAGGCCGACCACGGCTGCCGTGAGCAGGCTGAGACCGGCCCAGGCGAGCACCGCAGCGATGGGCGGCGTGAGGCCAAGTGCGCCCAGCACCAGGAATGCCAGGCCGAGCGGCAACGACGCCGCAAGGCTCAAACGCGCCCATCGGCGCAGCGGAACAACGCGCGCCGCCATCGACCGGCTCTCCTCCAAAGCGGGGTTCCGGACCTTCGAGTCTACCAGAGGCACCCGACCGTGAGCGTGACGAAAAAAAGACAAACAGGCGGCGGCGGCGCCGCCATCAGGCGCACGAAACGCTGGAAATCGCCTGTGCTAGCCCGGATTTCTCACCAATGTCACAGCCTGCGTCGCGCCCAGACGTTCGACCCGCCAGGAGCGGGCCGAAAAGCGTATCAGGGAATACGGTTGAGGTCCGCATCGTGCGCTCCGCGCGCGTGGACGCGCGACGCGGGCGGGCGCCTGGGCGCGACCCGAAGGGCGGCGCCGTCCGGCCTACAGAGTGCGTCAAGCCACTCGCCCGATGTCCCGCGTCGCGCCGAAGGCGCGCGTACCCGCGCGACGCGCTTCGCGACTTTCCTGCTCTGTAGGCCGGACAGCGCCGCGCAGACCATGACATTGGTGAGAAAGCCGGGCTAGTGTCGCGCCATGCCCGATGACGCGCAGGCGCAAGCGACCGCTGCGCCGGCCGCCGCCCGCGGCGCCCGCCGGGGCCGCCCGCGCGCGCGGCGCGTCGAGCCGGCGACGCCGATGATGGTGCAGTATCTCGAAATCAAGGGCGCCCACCCGGATCATCTCCTGTTCTACCGGATGGGGGATTTCTACGAGCTCTTCTTCGACGATGCGCGGCAAGCCTCTGAGGCGCTCGACATCGCGCTCACCAAGCGAGGCCTCCACCAGGGAGAGGAAATCCCGATGTGCGGCGTGCCCGTGGTGAGCGCCGAGGGCTATCTCCAGCGGTTGATCCGCAAGGGCTTCAGGGTCGCCGTGTGCGAGCAGGTGGAGGACCCGGCGGAAGCCCGCAAGCGGGGTGCGAAGGCGGTGGTGCGCCGCGAGGTCATCCGCGTGGTGACGCCGGGGACGCTGAGCGAGGATGCGCTCCTGGATGCACGTGCGGCCAACTACCTGGCGGCGCTCGCCCAGGCCGAAGGCGCACTGGCGCTGGCATGGGCCGAGATGTCCACCGGCGAGTTCGCGGTGATGGGGGTCTCCGAGGCGTCGCTGCCTGCGGCGCTCGCGCGCCTCGAGCCCGGCGAAGTTCTGGTGCCCGAGCCGCTGCTGGAGGCACCGGCACTCTTCGAGCTCTTCGCCGAGTGGAAAGAGGCTCTTACACCTCAGCCGCGCTCCCTCTTCGATAGCGTCGCCGCAGGGCGCGCACTCGCGGCGTTCTACGGCTTGGTCTCCCTCGACGGCCTCGGCGCCTTCGGACGCGCCGAGCTCGCCGCCGCCGGTGCCGTCCTCGGCTATCTCGAGCTCACCCAAAAGAGCCAGATGCCGCGGCTCGCGCGGCTCCGCTCGACCGAGACGAGCGCCGCGATGGCGATCGATGCCGCGACCCGGCGCAACCTGGAGCTTACCGCGACCCTGGATGGCGGCGGCGCCGGCAGCCTGCTCTCGGTCATCGACCGCACTGTCACCGGGGCGGGCGCCCGGCTGCTCAGGGCGCGGCTGACCGCGCCGCTTACCGGGCCCGCCGCCATCGGCGAGCGGCTCGATGCCGTCGGCTTCCTGGTCGAAGCGGAGGGCGCCCGGAGCGACCTCGGGGAGCGGCTTCGGCGTTGCCCGGACGTGGAGCGCGCGCTCTCGCGCCTCAGCCTGGGGCGCGGCGGGCCGCGCGACCTCGCCGCCGTGCGCGATGCGCTCGGCCAGATTCCTGCGATCCGGGATGCTCTCCACGCTGAAGACGCTGGCGGCCTGCGGCCGCCGCCGCCGGCGCTCGCAGCCGATCTCAAGGCGCTCGGCCATCACCAGACCCTGGTGGATCGCCTGAGCCAGGCGCTGGTGGAGAGCCCGCCGCCCGGCATCCGGGACGGCGGCGTGATCGCACGCGGTTACGACGCGGCGCTCGACGAGGTGGTGGAGCTGCGCGACCACAGCCGGCGCCTGATCGGTGAGCTGGAGGCCCGCTATCGCAGCGAGACCGGGGTCAACGCCCTCAAGGTGCGCCACAACAACGTGCTCGGCTACTACGTCGAGGTGCCGCCGCAGCGGGCCGAGGCGCTGACCGAAGCCTTCATTCATCGCCAGACCCTCGCGAGCGCCATGCGCTACACGACTGTGGAGCTCGGCGAGCTGGAGGCGCGGATCAACGGCGCGGCCGACAAGGCGCTCGCGCTCGAGCAAGCGCACTTCGACGATCTCCGCGCCGATGTCGTCCGCCGGGCCGAGGATATCGCGCGGGCCGCCGGCGCGCTGGCTTCGCTCGACGTGGCCCAGGGGCTTGCGCAGCTTGCCGTCGAGCGACGCTATACCCGGCCCATTGTCGACGACACGACCGCCTTCGAGCTCCAGGGCGGCCGGCATCCGGTGGTGGAGGCCATGGGCGCGGGCGGGGATGCGCCCTTCGTCCCCAACGATTGCGACCTGGGCGAGGAAGCCCGGATTTGGCTGGTGACCGGCCCCAACATGGCCGGCAAGAGCACCTTTCTGCGCCAGAATGCGCTGATCGCGGTGTTGGCCCAGATGGGCTCGTTCGTGCCCGCCACCTCCGCCCGCATCGGCGTGGTAGACCGCCTCTTCTCCCGCGTGGGCGCGGCCGACGATCTTGCGCGCGGGCGCTCGACCTTCATGGTGGAGATGGTGGAAACCGCCGCCATCCTCAACCAGGCCGGCGCGCGCGCCTTGGTGATTCTGGACGAGATCGGGCGCGGTACCGCCACCTACGACGGGCTCTCCATCGCTTGGGCCGCGATCGAGCATCTGCACGACAGCAACCGCTGCCGCGCGCTCTTCGCGACCCACTATCACGAGCTCACCGCGCTTGCCCGAAAGCTGGACCGACTCGCCTGCCACACCATGCGGATCAAGGAGTGGCAGGGGAGCGTCGTGTTCCTGCACGAGGTGGCGCCGGGCGCGGCGGATCGCTCCTACGGTATCCACGTGGCGCGCCTCGCGGGGCTGCCCGAGGCGGTGCTGTCCCGCGCCGAGGCGGTGCTGGCGGTGTTGGAGCAGGGCGAGAAGGCCACCGCCGCCGCCAGACTCGCGAATGACCTGCCGCTCTTCCAGGCCCGCCCGGCGCCTGCGCTGCCTGACCCTGCGCCCGATCCGCTCCACGACCGCCTTGCCGCCATCAACCCCGACGACCTCACGCCGCGGGACGCGCTGGAGCTCGTCTACGCGCTGCGCGCCGGACTCGACGGCGATGAGAGCCCGGATGACTGACCGGCAACCTCACGCCGGTATAAGATCGGGACACTTGGATCGACTGCCGGGTCGCGCGAGGTCATGAAGCCGCCGCCGTTCGCCTACGAATGCCCGACCGAGGTGGCAGACGCCGTCTCCCTGCTGTCCACGCACGGGGCCGACGCGCGGCCGCTCGCCGGCGGTCAAAGCCTGGTGCCGCTGCTCAACTTCCGCCTGGCGCGGCCCGCCATTCTGGTCGATCTCAACCGGATCGCGGCTCTTGGTCAGGTCACGGTCGAGGATGGGACGCTTCGCATCGGCGCCATGGCCCGACAGGCGGCAGTCGAGGCCGATCCAGGCGTGGCGCGCGGCTGGCCGCTGCTGACCGAGGCCATCGGCCATATTGCCCATCCGCAGATTCGCAACCGCGGCACCATCGGCGGCAGCCTGGCTCACAACGACCCGGCTGCGGAGCTGCCGGCGGTGATGCTGGCCCTCGACGCCGAAATGACCGCGCAGGGACCGGCGGGCGTGCGCACCATCCAGGCCGAGGAATTCTTTGCGGGCACGATGGAGACGGCGCTCGCGCCGGACGAGCTTCTGACCGAGATCAGAGTTCCGGCGCTGCCCCAGGGGACCGGCTGGGGCTTTCAGGAGGCCGCGCGTCGGCAGGGAGATTTCGCGCTTGTGGCGGTCGCGGTGTTGTTGCGGCCCTCCGGCAGCGGCGCCAGCGGAATCGAGGCCCGCGTCGTGGTCACCGGCACCGGCGACGGGCCCCAGCGCATGCGTGGGGCGGAAGCGGTGCTGACCGAGCGGGGCACGGGCGGCGATGCGTATGAAGAGGCGGGCGACGCCGCGGCCGATGCCTCCGAGCCGGCGGACGATCCCCACGCGCCGGGCTGGTATCGCCGGAAGCTCGTGGCCGCGCTCACACGCCGCGCCTGCCGCCAAGCGGCCACCAGGATGGGGCGCTGAATGGCGGACCACGGCCGCAACGTCTGCGTGACCATCAACGGCGAGGCCCACGAGCGGCGGGTCGAGCCCAGGCTGCTGCTCTCGGACTTCATGCGGCACGAGGCCGGGCTCACCGGCACCCACGTGGGCTGCGAGCACGGCGTCTGCGGCGCCTGCACGGTGCTTCTGGACGGCGACCCGGTACGCTCTTGCCTGATGTTCGCAGTGCAAGCGGATGGCGCCTCAATCGAGACGGTGGAATCGCTTGCCGACGGCGAGACGCTCCATCCGCTGCAGGATGCCTTCCGCCGCGAGCACGGGCTGCAATGTGGCTACTGCACGCCCGGCATCCTGATGACCCTCAAACCCTTCCTCGCCGCCAACCCGGCGCCGAGCGAGGCCGAAATCCGGAAGGCGCTCTCGGGCAACCTTTGCCGCTGCACCGGTTACCAGCAGATCGTGGCGGCCGTGCGCCTGGCTGCGGCGATGCTGCGGGGCGAGGAGCCATGACCACCCGGCTGATCGGCGAGCCGGTCGAGCGGCGCGAGGATGCACGGCTACTCACCGGGCGCGCACGCTTCATCGACGACATTCGCTTGCCGGAAATGCTGCACGCCGCCGTGCTCCGCAGCCCCCACGCCAGGGCGCGCTTCACGCGCATCGATGCCGGCGCGGCGCTCGCGCTCCCCGGCGTGCACGCAGTCATCACCCACGAGGACCTGGGATCCGCCAACACACCCATGCCGCTCCTCAACGAGGACCCCGGCTTCATCCATCCCCGGACTCATCAGGCGCTCGCGCCGGGGCAGGTCCGCTTCGTCGGCGAGGCGGTGGCGCTGGTGGTGGCGGACAGCCGCTACCTGGCCGAGGACGCGCTCGACCTGATCGAGGTCGACTATGCGCCCGAGGCGGCTGCGGTCGACCTCGTGGCGGCAGCAGAGCCGGGCGCGCCGCTGGTCCACGACGACACCAATTCCAACGTCGCCTGCCGCACCGCGGACAACACCGGCGATATCGAGAGCGCCTTCGCCGCCGCCGACTTCGTGCTGCGCGAGGAACTCCGGCCCGAGCGGGGCGCAGCCCAGCCGATGGAGACCCGCGGCGTCGTCGCACGCCACGACGCGAGCCTCGAGCAGATCACGATCTGGGACACGACCCAGGCCCCTGTCAGCGCCCGCGGCGTCATCGCCGACAAGCTGGGCATGCCGGAGGCCGCGGTCACCGTGATCGCCCCGGACGTGGGCGGCGGCTTCGGCGTCAAGATCTTCCTGGTCTACCCCGAGGAATTGCTCGTCCCCTTCGCGGCGCGCCTGCTCGGCCGCCCGGTCAAGTGGATAGAGGACCGCCGCGAGCACTTCATCGGCTCCAACCACGAGCGGCTGATGGTGCACCGCATCGAGGTAGCGGCGACCAAGGACGGAAGCGTCCTCGGCATCAGGGACCACTTCCTCTAAGACAGTGGCGCCTACTGCCCCTACGGCCCCATCAACGCCCAGTGCGCCCAGGCCATTCTGCCGGGCCCCTACAAGATTCCGGCGGTGCACTCGACCTACGAGGCTGTCTACACCAACACGCCGACCGTGAGCCCTTACCGTGGCGCCGGCCAGCCACACGGCAACTTCGTCATCGAAGCGGCCATGAACCACGTTGCCCGCGCGCTGGGCTTGGATGCGGCCGAGATCAGACGGCGAAATATCGTAAGGCCCGAGGACTGTCCCTGGGAATCCGGCCGCATCTTCCAGGGCAACACCCCGCTCATCCACCGCGACAGCGACTATCCCG
>JAPPNV010000117.1 GCA_028818565.1 Rhodospirillales bacterium
CGTAAGCGGTCAGACTAGGACGTAGTTGACTTCCGGCCCAAGGCGATTCGCCGGGCATGGCCGCGTTGGTGGTAGGTGGCGAAGTCGAAGTGCGTCGACCGGGTTCCGGGTCGGCTTAGCCGGTCGGCGGGTCGCGGGCCCGGTCGAGATCGGATCGCAGCGGGTCGTCGGCGAACAGGGTCCTCCACACCCGCGGCGTCAGTTCGACGGCGCGCGACGCGGGATGCTCGCCGACGCGCTGCAGCACGTCGACCAGGTACGTGTACGGATCCACGCCCTGCAGGGTGCAGGTCGCGAGCAGGCCCTGGATCGTGCCGACACGCTCGGCGCCGATCTCGGTCCAGGCGAACAGCCAGTTGCGCCGCCCGGCCGGGACCGGCCGCAGCGCGCGTTCGAGATGGTTGGTGTCGATCGGCACCTCGGCGTCGGACAGGTACACCGACAGCCCGGCCTCGCGTTCCAGCGCGTAGTTGACCGCCTTCGCCAGCGGACTCCTCGGCAGCAGGTCGCCGCGCGCGCTCTGCGCCCGGCACCAGGCGAAGAACCGCTCCGCCGCCGGAACGCTCCGCTCCCGCCGCCATGCCAGCTTCGCGGCGCCCTTCAGCCTCCGCGCCCGGATCGCCTTCTCGTTCGCGTACAGCGCGCCGATCAGCGCCAGCGCCGCGTCCGCCGCCTCCGGCTCGCCGTCCCGCGACTGCTCGAAGCCGCGCCGGGCGTGCGCCCAGCACTGCGCGTGCCGCACGCCGGCGCGCTTCGCCGCGTACCTCGCGTACGCCTCGTAGCCGTCGCTCGACAGGACGCCCTCGAAGTCGCCGAGGAACGCCTCCACGTGGCGGTGCTCGCGCGTCGGCGCGAACGGGAACACGATCTCGTCGTCCTCCCCGTAGATCGGCCAGAAGTATCCCCGGCGCATCTTCCCGGGTTCCTTCACGCCGGCCTTGACCGGCGTCTCGTCCATCGCCAGCACGCGGCTCTGCAGGACATGCGCCGTCTGCGCGACGGACACGGGCGCCAGCAGGTCGATGGCGCGCCCCGTCCAGTTCGTCAGGCTCGACCGGCTCAGCGCGATCCCCGCGTCCGCCATGCGCCGGTGCTGGCGGTGCAGCGGCAGATGGTGCCGGAACTTGTCGACCAGCATGCCCGCCAGCAGGCTCACGTCCGCCGACGTCCGCTCCAGCACGTTGGCCGGCATCCGCGCCGCCACCAGCCTGCCGGTGTCCCGCCGCTTCACCACCGGCCGCACGTACCTCAGCACCTCGTAGCTCGCCGGACGCTGCGCTAGGCGGTGCGTCACCTTCTCGCCGACCACCACCCGCTCCGACGCCGGGATCGACTCCACCGCCGGATCCCGCACCTCGATGGTGGTCACCGGCACCGTGTCGTCGAAGCGCAGCCCCGCCTCGTTCACCGCGTCGCCGCGGGCCTTCCTGCGCCGCCGGTAGCTGATCGTCTCGGTGGGAACCTCGGGTGCGGCGGGCGCGGCGTCGGCGCCGAGCCCCTCGAACAGGTCCGCCTGCTCCGTGAGGTCGAACTCCAGCCGCTTCTCGGAACGCCGCCCGAACAGCTGGCGCTTGAACCAGTCGAGCTGGTCCTTCAGCGCCGCAGCGGTCTCCCGGAGCGCCGAGACCGTCTTCTGCAGCGCCGCGTAGTCGGCCGCGAGCGCCTCGTGGGCCCGGCCGGCCGCGTCCAAGCGGTCGGCGAGAAGCGCGTTCTCCCGGCGCAGCTCCGCGATCCCTGCGGCGTTCGGCAATGGCCTTCCTTGGCGGCCTCGACGGCGCCCAGACTACACCATCCGGCGGCCTTCACGCAGCCTTCCGGTAGCGCCGCCGCCGGCCCTTCACCTCCATGTCGACGCCTTCCAGCAACGCCAGCAGCGCCGTCCGGTCCAGCGCCCGCTTGCGGCCCCCGGCATCCGGCGCCGCGAACCGCCCCGCCTCCAGGCGTTTCGCCCACACCCAGTAGCCGCCGCCGTCGAACGACAGCACCTTGACGATCGTCCGGCGCCGGTTCACGAACACGAACCACGACCCGTCCGCCGGATCCTCCCCCAGGTGGTTGCGCGCCAGCGCCGCCAGGCCGTCGAACGAGCGGCGCATGTCCGCCGGTGCGACGCACAGCCAGATGCGCCGCTCCGCCGCCGGGATCAGCACCGCGGACGGCGCACCCGCAGCACGACGCCAGCGCCGAGGTCCAGCTCGGCGTCCCACGACGGCGCCGGACCGCCCGCGAGTTCCACGAACGTCGCCTTGCCGACGCCGGCGTCTCCGTTCGCCAGCCGCCGGCGCCAGCGCCAGAACGCGCTCTTGCCGATGCCCTCCGCCTCGCAGAAGCCCTCGCCGCTCAGACCGCTCGCCTCGTAGCGGGCCATGATCGCCTGCCACTCCGCGGCCGAGCGCCGCGACCGCTTGCGCGTCTCCAGATCTTCCATCCGAATCTCCTTGTTCCATCGAAAACGCCAATGCGGAATCGGAACAGGAGATGGGCTCCGCGTGAACTACGGCTCAGAATGACCGCTTACCTTTAGCTGAGCGAGTGGGCTCAGGTCGAACCAACACTGATGTCCCCGACTTGCTGCGCCCTCCCTCAATGGAGATCTCCCCCTCATGAGAAAAATAGATGTACCGGCTAACCCCGGACGTTTGATCCACGCAGTCGCAAACATCGGGTACGACCCGGAGGTCGCCCTGTGTGACCTCATGGACAATTCGATTGACGCAAATGCCAGTAGGATCGAGGTTTCCCTGCAACGGGACGTGCACGAGAGCGATGGCCAATCGGACTCCATCAGCAGTTACGTCATCGCTGATGACGGGATAGGAATGGACGAGGACACACTCGTCAACGCGTTCACTCTCGGAACAAAGCGAGACTACCCTAGTGGCTCCCTCGGCAAGTTCGGCCTAGGTCTCAAGTCAGCAGGCCTCTCATTAGGCGACGAGATCGTCATACTCACCGAGAGCGCCGATAGTTCACCGATATGTGCCCGGTTCTCCATCACCGACATCGAACGTACAGGCGAATACCAAATCGACCTTGGCGACATACCCGAAGATTACTCGGACGTTTGGACCAGGTACCACGCCGACGGACCGGGAACGGTGCTGATCGTCCGCGAGCTGAACGAGGGCCAACCGTCCTATTCGCAGTTCTCCGAATACTTGGGACGCTACTGTTCCACAATTTTTCACCGTTTCCTAGAGCGGAAGAACCCGCCCTTGGCGATCACGATCAATGGCACGTCGCTCTCGCCGTTTGATCCGTTGTTCTACGCTGAAGCCAGCGACAACGGCCCCATGGGGGATCCGCGCGATTGGGACGGGAAAACGGTACACCTGCTTCTCGAGGACAGCCTAACGTTAGGGGAGAGTGCCGAGGCTAGTATCGCGGCTACTCACCTGATCCATCCACCTTCCTTCGGGAGGGACGAAAGGCGGGTAGCGCAGGAACAGTATGCAATCAATCCCGATCCGTTCACACGCAAGCCCCGTCACGGCTTCTACGTGTACCGGAATGACCGCATTATTGTTCTTGCAGAACGGTTTTGGGGCTTGGTCGGAAATCAGACGCAGAACTGGGCGTTTCGCGCACGACTGATGTTCTCGGAAACTGCCGACGACCTCCTCTCCATTGATGTCAAGAAGGGTCACTGCAAGCTTCCAGGGCGTAGTCGCAACACATTGAAAGCGATGATCGCGCGCTATCAAACAAAAAGCGTAGACGCGTGGAAGGAGGCTGGAGAGCGACAGCAGGCCGAATTGGCGAGTACGAAAGACGATGTCGCAAACGAGAGCATCTCGAGCTCTCCGGCATCATCACTCGACTACTCGCCAGGTTCGGACGTGAGCGATCCCGTCGCAGCGAATGCCCGCCAGGAACGAATGGAGGAAATCTCGACTGAGACCATCGGCAACATCCAAGATCCCGCCGTTGACCTCTCGGCAATCTCTGAGAAAGCGGAAGGCGGGGATGTGGTCGTCCCGGTGGAGGGCCTTAAGGCGAATGCAATGTGGCTGCCTTACCCGGCGATTTCGCTAGGGCGGGCGGAGACGATCTTGAACACGCAGCACTCGTGGGTTGCCCAAGCGTATAGCATGGCGGACAATGACCCTAAGGTGACGCTTGTCCTGCATCACTTGTTCACTATTTTGGCGCGGGCGGAGCTTGAAGTTCGGTCGACGCCGTGGAACGATGTGTCTGGAGACGTAATAGACAAAGTGCTGTCACGATTCCGACGTAAGGTCAGCGCAATTGGCGAGGATCTTGCCGAGGCGCTCGATTCGGCCGCTAGCGACTTAGAGATCGACTCGGACGAGTAAGACGAGAACGAATTGGCTGTACGATACGTCGCCAAAGCGCATTTTGGCGGTACCGCCGCAACCCCGGTCGACCTGACGGTCCAGCACGCGTGGGTGTACATCATCGCGTGCGTACGCCACCGCATCATGTATGTGGGCGAGACGTATGACGCTGGCGGGCTGGTTGTCCGCCTAAGTTCTCACTTTGGCCCTTTCCCTCGCAGCACATTGCGTCAGGCCGCGTTCCGTCACGCAGGCATTGGCACGCTCAGATCGCCGTTTGTGGTGGCTGCGGCCCAATTGCCTGTAGACAACGCTGACGTGTCGTTCGATGGGAGCAACAAGACCGTTCGCAGACTGATAGAGGCGCGCGTACAAGAGCAAGTTGCACGATTCGCACTGAGCAAAGCTGGATGGGACGTCGTCTCGACGAGTCAGCCCGCGCGTGAGCGCGACAACCCTGACATTGGCAGCGCGAGCGACGGAATCGCGGAGTGCTTCATTGAAGCATTTGGTTTTCTTGAGGGTGTGACACCGTCGTCGCCCTTCCATTTGGTCATCCTAGTCGCCGATAGAGGCGAGCCTGGAGACTTGGACCCAGCAGAGCTGATCAACAAGATCGAAGTCATCCTTTTCGACAAGATCGTCAGTGCACTTGAGGCGGCCCACGGTGACGATTGGTGGGGCGCTGTGCCAGAGGGCATCCGGGTCGATTGCGCGACCAAGAAGGAAAGGGAACGTGAGTCAGCGGGCGAGGACGTCCCCCCGCAAGCGTACCTAACCTTCATCGACCTGCGGACGATCATCGAGAAGAACTGGCAGACCTTTGGATCGCTCATGGAGGACATCTCCGGCCGGAAAGGCAAGCGCTCGGCCACCAGTTGGATGGTCGAAGTGAACGAGCTTCGCAACAGGTGGGCGCACCCAATCAAGCAGCGATTCGTGGAGACCGCACCGGTGTCGGTCGCACGACTCCAAGGCTATCTCCAAGCGCTACAGACTGTGCACACTCCATAGGACGAACATCGCCTTGCGGGTGAGTTTGCCGTCGGCGGCCCCAGTGCCTCGGCGATCAACGCGGCTTCAAACGCCGCCGTCTCTTCCGCATAGGTGGAACCCGTAGCGGGATTGCTCTAAATCGCACTTGTGTCAGAATTGGTCACATAGTTCTCTTGTAGAGGGTGGACAGTATGTTGCTACGCTTTGGCGCGGCCAATCACCGCTCGCTCTACGGCTATCAGGAGCTGTTGCTGAGCGCATCCAAAGCAACCCATGACGAGGGGATGGTGATGCCGGTACCGACCATGAGGGAGGCTGCTGTTCCTGTCGTGGCCATCTACGGCGCGAATGCGGCAGGGAAGTCGAATCTGATCGATGCCATGCACGCGATTCGAACCCATGTAGTGGGATCCCATGCCGGGCTGGACGGGACCGGTACGATTCCTCGGCACCCGTTCGCGTTGAACGGTGATGCGGGCCCGACTCGGTTGGACTGCACATTCACGGTCGATGGAAGGGCCTCGCACGACCATCCGAACGGAGCACTGGAAGATGTGTACGAATACGGCTTCGAATATACAGGGGAAGAGTTTCGACGCGAGTGGCTCTACCGGATGGTGCGGAACGAGAGACTGAGTACGCAGAAACTATTCGAACGCGAGACGGAAGGCGGTACGATTCGTGTTGACTTCGGGGGGCAACTGCGGGGCGAGAACAGGACCATCGCCAATCTGACACGTCCCAACAGTCTGTTCCTATCGGCCAGTGCACAGAACAACCATCCGCAACTCACGGCGCTGCACGCGTACTTCGCGAAGAACTGGAAAGTGGTTCTGAGCGAGCGGACGATGAGCGGCATACAGGCGGCTGAGCGTCTATCGGACTTCGCCCACTTCGACCGTCTATTGGATCTGGTCAGACAGGCGGATGTCGGCATCGAGGAAATCGACGTTGACGAGGACGTGGTGGCCGAGGATGACGTCAAGTTGGTGCAAGACATTGCCCGGGTGATGACGAATCACCTTCGCCGTTCGGGAGAATCGGCTGCACCGGCCGATTCTCTTGTCGAACGAATGCAGCGCAGAAAGCGGCTCTATTTCATCCATGGCGCCGACGACAAACAAGCCGTTCTGGACTACGACATGCAGAGCAAGGGAACTAGAACACTGATTACGCTGCTGATTCCCGCATTGGAGGCGTTGGCGGCGGGATCCCTGCTTGTGGTCGACGAATTGGACACGAGCCTTCATCCGGACTTGGCGCGAGCTTTCGTGTCGCTCTTCAGCAAACCGGAGTCCAACCCCCACGGCGCACAGCTCATCTTCTCGACCCACGACGTGACGCTGCTCAATAGCGGCCTCTTGAGGCGCGACGAAATCTGGATGGCTGACAAGGATCGGCAAGGTGCGTCGAGGTTTGTCCCGCTCTCCGACTTCAAGCTGCGTTCGCGTGACGACATCGAACGGGCCTACCGCAATGGGCGTGTCGGTGGAGTCCCGCTGGGGAATGAGTTCCATATCGACTTCGACGACTCTTCGCGTTCCGTCGAAAGATGAATCGGCGCACCCGGTCGGTTGGCCGCAGGCGTCCAGTTCGCCGTCCTGCCGCGCGCATCGTCGTGGCGACGGAGGGAGCTTCCACCGAACCTGCGTACCTGAGAGCTTTGAATCGCTTGTTCGCGGACGAGTCGGTGCGTCTGGAGTTGGTCAGCGGGGTCGGTGATCCCCGAGCCGTGGTCGAGCAGGCGATTGAGGAACTAGCCAAGTCCAAGCGGGACCCCCTAGGGAACGATGACTCGGTGTGGGCAATGTTCGACCGGGATGCCCATGATCGCTTCGCCGAGGCGAAGGATCTGGCACGCGGCAACGGCATTGGATTGGCCGTGTCCGATCCCTGTTTCGAGTTGTGGGGAATATTCCACTATCGGGACCAGCAAGCCCCGCTTGATCGGCACGAATGCCAGCGGATGCTCGAAGAGCTATGTCCCGGGTACGAGAGAAAGGGAAGAAAGCTATTCGGCGATATGCAAGTGATCGAGCAGCACTATGCGGATGCAGTTCGACGGGCTCGGCAGTCGCTCGACAACCGGTCGGCGGAAGGCAACCCGGAGGGAAACCCGTCGACAACTGTCTACCGCTTGACCGAAGGCCTTCGTCGGGCAGTTGACCGGGCGAAAGAGGAACTTTGAGTCGCGGTATAGATTTGCTGCCTACGTCAAACCCACTCCTGAACCCGTGCCGCTTCCTCCCGTACCAACTCGGGTGCCCCCAGCAACTGTCGGTTGAACCCGATCCGCTTGAACCAATAGTGCAGGCCCAGAAGGTCGGTGATCCCCATACCGCCGTGTACCTCCGTGGATTTGCGCGCGACGAACTTGCCGACCTCG
>JAPPNV010000348.1 GCA_028818565.1 Rhodospirillales bacterium
AGCCCGAAGATCATCTCACGCCGCTCGCCGGGCGGACAAAAAACGAGCCCTGGGTCGCGCCCGGTCTAACTTGTCTGTAGCCTGTCTGTAGCCGGCCGGAGCAAAGCGTGATCGCTCTGCTTCGGCCGCTACACGAATGTCGATTCGAAGACGGGTGAGCCGACCCGGATGGCGCTCCAGATCCTGATCCAGGGGTTTGTCCTCAGCGGCCTCTATGCGCTGATCGCCGTCGGCTTCACCATGATCTTCAGCGTAGGCCGGGTGCTGAACCTCGCCTACGGCGTCTACATCATGCTCGGCGGCTACATCTACTACGCGGCCCTCCAGGGGGCGGGGCTGCCGGTCTTCGCGAGCTTCATTCTGGCGATACTGGCGGGCGTGACCTTCGGCCTGCTCACCTACCTGCTCCTGGTCCGTCGGCTGGAAGACAACCCGATCGCGGTCGAGATATCGACGCTGATCCTCGCTGTCGTCATGCAGGCGCTGATCGTGGTGATCTTTGGCGCCGCGCCCAAGACCATGTGGCCGGTCATCAGGGGCGTGCTCCGGTTCGAGGGCATCTCGGTCACCATGAACATTCTGCTGGCCACGGGCGTGAGCTGGGTCGTGCTGGGCGGCCTGATGGCCTTCGTGCGCTACACCCATCTCGGCCGCGCAATCCGTGCGGTCTCCATGGACCGAAAGGGCGCGGTGATCTCGGGCATCGAGCCGAGCTTCATCAGCATGGTGACCTGGGCGCTCTCCGGCGCCTTCGGCGCCATCGCGGGCGTCTTCTTCGCCACCTTCACCCAGCTCGACTCCCACATGTGGGTGTTCCCGCTCATCATCTCTGTCGCCGTGGTCATCGTGGGCGGCATCGGCAGCATCGTGGGCAGCCTGATCGCGGCCCACATCATCGGCTTCGTGGAGACGATCACGACCACGATCATCGCGGCCGAGCTGCGCGGCGTCTCCACCATGCTGCTCATCATCCTGGTCCTGCTGATCCGGCCCAAGGGCCTGTTCGGCAGGGCGGAGCTCTGAGCCGTGGCCATCGACCGCGAGACGCTGCGCTATCTGGGCTGGTGGCTCGCCTTCGGCGTGCTCATGTGCCTGCTGCCTTTCGTGGTCGGCACCGGCACGCTGCGCATCCTGATCTTCGCCCACTTCCTGGCGATGTTCGCCATGAGCTGGGATTTCCTCTCTGGCCGGACGGGCTACATCAGCTTCGGCCACCCCTTCCTGATCGGCATTGCCGGCTACACCACGGCGATCCTCAGCTTCCGCTTCGACGTGCCGATCTACTACAGCATCCCGGCGGCGATCGTCGCGACCATGGTGGGCGGCACGCTCTTCTTCCTGCCTGCGCTGCGCATCCGCGGCACCTATTTCGCCTTGGTGACGCTCGCCTTCATGGAAATCCTCTACCAGCTCACCAAGGTGGTGGCACCCAAGATCACCGGCGGCACGCGGGGCATTTCAGGCCTCGAGGCCATCGTCACCGGCGCCGTCAACAATTACTACCTCAGCTTCGGCATCATGTTCGCGATCGGGGTGGTGCTCTGGCTGCTGATCCGCACGCGCCTCGGCATTGCGCTGAGCGCCATCAGGATGAACGAGGAGGCGGTCCGCAGCACCGGCCACAACACCACCAAGCTCAAGCTCTTCGCCTTCACCGTGAGCGCCGCGGTCTCCGGCATCGGCGGCGCCTTCTATGTCCACTACATCGGCTCGATCGCGCCGCGCGGCATGTTCGAGATCAACTTCCTCTTCACCATCCTGGTGGCTGCGCTGCTGGGCGGGGCGGAGACCATCATCGGTCCGATCATGGGGGCCTACTTCCTCACCGTCCTGCTCGAGTATTTGCGGCCGGTGATGCCCGGCATGGAGCGCTACCTCCTCTACGGCGGGATCGCGCTCGTGCTCTACGTCGTCAGGCCCGAGGGCATCTACAGCATCATCGTCGACGCCGGGCGCAAGGTGCAGGAGTGGCGCCGGTGACTGCGACGGCGACGGGCCCGCTGCTGGAGGTGCGCGACCTCCACATGACCTTCGGCGGCATCCGCGCCGTGCAGGGCATCTC
The DNA here is from genome assembly GCA_028818565.1 of Rhodospirillales bacterium. Taxonomy (GTDB): domain Bacteria; phylum Pseudomonadota; class Alphaproteobacteria; order UBA828; family UBA828; genus WTGU01. Next base: position 2,063 of record JAPPNV010000348.1, read on the forward strand.
CTTCCAGGTGGCGGAAGGCGAGACGCTCGGCCTGATCGGCCCCAACGGAGCCGGAAAGACCACCGTCTTCAACATGATCATGGCGGAGCTCAAGCCCACCAGCGGCGAGATCTGGTTCAAGGGCGAGAACATCACCCGCGTGCCTACCTACGAGCGGGTCAAGCGCGGCATCGCACGCACCTATCAGGTCCCCCAGCCCTTCGCCGAGATGTCCGTGGGCGCCAACATCCGCGTCGGCATGGCGCCGGACGATATCTGGAAGCTGGTCAGCGAGGGCGCGGATCACGCAGCCGAGGCGGACATCGGCCGCAGCGTCGGCTTCTCCGGCGAGCAAATCGACATGCTGCCGAGCGAGCTCGCCATGGGCGACCTGCGCCGGCTGGAGATGGCGCGCAACGTCGCCGTCTCGCCCAGGCTGCTGCTGCTGGACGAGGTTTTCGCCGGCCTCACGCTGAGAGAGATCGGCCAGATCTCCGAGTTGCTGGTCGAGAAGAAGCGCAAGGACGGGCTCACCTACATCATCGTGAGCCACGACCTGCGCGCGCTCGCGCCGCTGGTGGACCGGGTCATCGTGATGTCCTTCGGCGAGGTGATCGCGGAGGGCACCTTCGACGACGTGGTGCGCGACGAGGCGGTGCGCGATGCCTATCTCGGGCAGTAGGAGCGGGCCGTGGCGCTGCTGAGCATCGGCGAGCTCGACGTCTTCTACGGCCGCGCGCAGGCGCTGCACGGCGTCTCGCTCGAGGTGGAAGCCGGCCAGATCGTCGCCGTGGTGGGCCCCAACGGCGCCGGCAAGTCGACGCTGCTCGACTCGATCATCGGGCTCACCCGGCGGCGCGGCCGGATCGAGTTCGAGGGCCGCGATATCAGCCGCATGGCCCCCGCGCGAATCGTCCGGCTCGGCATCGGCTATGCGCCGGAGCGCGGCAACCTGTTCCCCTTCATGGGCGTGAAGGAGAACCTGCTGGTCGGCGCCTACCGCAAGCGCGATGCGATCGACGAGAATCTAAGGACCGTCTTCGATCTCTTCCCGCGCCTGGAGGAACGCCAGAAGCAGGAGACCGCGACCCAGTCAGGTGGCGAGCGCCAGATGGCCTCCCTCGGCCGGGCGCTGATGTCGAGCCCCAAGCTGCTGATGGTCGACGAGCCGACACTCGGCCTCGCGCCAAAGGTGTGCCTGGAGATCGCCGCCGTGCTCAAGGACCTCAACGAACGACTGGGCCTTACCATCGTTATCACCGAGCAGAACGCGAACTTCGCCATGAGCCTCGCGCAGGAGGTCTACCTGCTGGAGACCGGCCACATGGGCGAGAAGCGGACGCCGGAGGAGTTGCGTGAATCCGCCGATATCGCGGCGGCCTACTTCGGCGATTGAGGGCTGGGCAGCGGCAAGGTTGGGCCGACCGGCCACTTACTTCGTTGCGGACTTCTTCTGCTTGGCGATCAGTTTTTCCTCGGGCGTCCTGCCCCGACCGACATGAAATCGGTCGACGAACAAGGGCCTCTTCGAGCCCTCCCGGTACCAGCTCATCACCATTGGCACGCCTGCCATTCTGAACAGGCCGATCTGGGGACACCGGCGATCGGTCTCCCTGGCGAGTTCCTTCACCCGGTCCGTCTTCTCCCGCGTCTTCACATGGAGGTCGAAATTGATCTGCTCGTACTTGGGCTGCAGATGAAGATCGAAGAAGAAGCCGCGAATATCGATGAGGGAGCGGATATCGGTCCTCAGGTCCTGATATTTGAACCCTTGGTCGCGGGCCACCACGGCGATGGTGATCGAGGTGCAGGAGGCGAGAGCGCAGAGCTGCGCGTGGACCGGGGTCCAGCCGCGTGATTTCCCCTGAAGATCGGGCGGGTCGCCAATATCGAAACCCTCTGGCTCGTCGAACATGATGGAAGGCTGGCCGTCGAAGTAGCCCTCCACACGCATGTGCTCAAAGGACTTCGTGCTCACATCCGAGATGCCGATGTAATCGGGATAGCGCGCTTCCCGTTCCATGAACTGCTCCCTTCATCCCGTTCGTACGGTCTTGCACGGCGCTCGGGCCGCCAACATTTGCGTTGTGAGGTGCCTCTCTAGCGCCGACCGAAGAGGCGTTCGATATCGGCGAGCTTGAGCTCGACGTAGGTGGGTCGACCGTGGTTGCACTGGCCGGCGTGGGGGGTCGCCTCCATCTGGCGCAAGAGCGCGTTCATCTCGTCGGCGTTGAGCCTGCGGCCGGCGCGGACGCTGCCGTGGCAGGCGAGGGTGCTGCACACGTCGCCGAGCCGCTCGCGCAGCGTGGTGGCTTCGTCCCAGTCCGCGAGCTCGTCGGCGAGGTCGCGCACGAGGCCCTGCGTGTCGCCGTTGCCGATGAGCACCGGCACCTCGCGCACCACGACGGCGCCCGGCCCGAAGCGCTCCAGCACCAGGCCGAGATCGGCGAACTCGCCCGCTCGCGCCTCCAGCCTGCCGACCGCCGCATCGTCGAGCTCGATCACTTCCGGGATCAGCAAGATCTGGCGCTGGATTCCGGTATCGGCGAGCGCGGCCTTCATGCGCTCGTAGACGATGCGCTCGTGGGCGGCATGCTGATCGACGATGACGATGCCGTCCTCGGTCTGGGCCACGACGTAGGTGCCGTGCACCTGCCCGCGGGCGACGCCCAGGGGATAGGCGTCGGAAGGGCCGCCCTCGGCTTGCGACGAGTGCGCCGTGGCCTCTGTATCCGGCGGCGGGCTCTCGGTCCGGGCGGAGGGCGCATCCAGCGGCGCCTGATAGCGGGCATGGGCCTCTGCCAGCAGCGGTGCCCTGGCTGGCGGCGGAGGGCCGTAGCCGGGGCCGGCAGGCGCTCGCGCCGGGCTGCCGGCGGCGCCCTGCGGCCGCATCGCGGCGAGGGTATCGTCGGCGACCGTGGTCGCGGCGTGATGGCCGGCGGCGGCGAGCGCGCGCTTGAGCGCGCCGACGATGAGCCCGCGCACCAGCGCGGCATCGCGGAAGCGGACCTCGGCCTTGGTCGGGTGCACGTTGACGTCCACCGTATCGGGCGGAAGGTCGACGAAGAGCGCCGCCATGGGATGGCGGCCGCGATGCAATAGATCGGCGTAAGCCGCGCGCACGGCGCCGTGCAGCAGACGGTCGCGCACCGGCCGACCGTTGACGAAGAGATACTGGTACTGGGCGCTGGCGCGGTTGAGGGTGGGCAGCGCCGCGTAGCCGGTGAGCCGCACGCCTTCGCGCTCGGCATCGATGGGGAGCGCGTTCCGGGCGAAGTCGCGGCCCATGACCAGCGCGAGCCGCGCGAGGCGCCCGGCCGGCACGTCCTCGTGCGGCCCGTCGCGCAACGGGGTGCGGCCGTCGTCCACCAGGGTGAAGCCGATGGCCGGATGGCACATGGCGAGGCGGTTGACGGTATCGGTCACGTGGCCCGATTCGGTGCGCGGCGCCTTGAGGAATTTGAGCCGCGCGGGGGTGGCGTAGAAGAGGTCTGCCACCGTCACGGTAGTCCCCTGCGGGCGGGCGGCGGGCGCGGGGGCGTCCGGCCCGCCGCCGGCGGCTTCGATTGACCAGGCGTTGTTCGACCCGGCTGCGCGGCTCGTGAGCGTGAGCCGGCTGACGGCGGCAATGGAGGGCAACGCCTCGCCGCGGAAGCCGAGGGTCGCGATGGACCAGAGATCGCCGTCCTCGGCGAGCTTGGAGGTGGCGTGGCGGGCGAGCGCGAGCGGCAGCTCGTCGCGGCCCATGCCGCGACCGTCGTCGGCGACCCGGATCAGGCGGCGGCCGCTTTCCTCCAGCGTCACTTCGATGGAGCGCGCGCCTGCGTCAATGGCGTTCTCGACCAGCTCCTTGACCACCGACGCCGGCCGCTCGATCACCTCGCCGGCCGCGATGCGGTTGATCACGCCTTCGGGCAGGAGACGAATCGTCATGCCTCGGCCTCCAGGTCGCGGCGCGCCAACTCCTTGCCCCGCTCCACCGCCGGCTGGTCGAAGGGATCGACGCCGAGCAGGTGCGCGGCCACCACCGTCTCTAGCATGAAGTGCATCATCAGGGCACCGATGGCACGGGCGTCGGCGGCGGGGACGCCGAGGCGGCGCACCGGCCGGCCGGCGTCGGTCAGCATCGTGGCCGTGGCGCGCGCCTGCGCCGCGATCAGATCGCCCAGGCGGTGCCCGCCCAGGTAGCCAGCTCCGATCGCTTCGGCCAGCGCCGGGTCCACGTTGCGGGGCGCGGTCTCCGGCGCTTCGAGGATGGTGAAGAGGTTGCCGCCGGGGCCGTCCAGGAAGAGCTGTAGCTGGCTGTGCTGGTCCACCGGGCCGGGGGCCAGAATCGGGGTCGAGCCGTGCCCGTCCTTGCCGAGGGACTCGGCCCAGAGCTGCCGGTACCAGAAGCCGAAGGGGATGAGGCCGGGGCCATAGGGCATGAGCACCATGCTGGCCGCCGGCCAGGCATGCATGGCGGCGACCGCGAGCGCGGCGCCCATCGCTGGCGCCGAGTCTTCGGGCGCAGGCGCCTCCAGAGCCGCACTGAGCACCGCCTGCGCGCCGTCGCGGGCGGCCTTGCCGTCCACCCCGGCGAACATCGCCGGCAGCAGCCCGACCAGAGAGAATGCCGAGAACCGACCACCGAGCGCCGGGTCGTGATCGAGGACCGCGAGCCCGAAGCGCGCGGCAAGGCGGCGCAGGGGGCTCTCGCCGGGCTGGGTGATGACGGCGGCCACGTTGACAGGCTTCGTGTCCCCCAGCACGAGGAGCGCCTGGGCCAGGGTCTCGGCGGTGGCGCCCGATTTCGAAATGACAAGGAAGCCGGTGCGCTCGAGGTCCGGCCCGCTCAGCACCCGATCGAGGCGGTCGCCGTCGCCGTTATCCAGGAACAGCAGCCGTTCGCCCTCGGCGGAGGTCGCGGCGAGGGCCTGGCCGCCCAGGGTGGCGCCGCCGGTGCCCAGCACGACGAGGCGGCGAAAGCGCCGGCGCCACTCGCCGGCCAACGCCGCCAGCGCGGCGAGATTGTCGCGCCCGTCGGCGTACGCAAGGAAGGGCTGGGTCCCGGCCGCGCGTGCCCGCCGCAAGCCGGCAAGCGCACGCCCCGCCTCGGGGAGCAGCCGGTCGAGCGCGTCTCGCGCAATTCCGCCGGCACCGACGGCATCGGCGAGACAGGTTGAAATGTCCTGATATATGGCCGGTGCGACGGCGGACGGCGGCCCCTCGCAGCCTCGCCGGGTCATCTAGAAGAGGTCTTCGAGAAGCGCCTTCTCGCGCCGCTTGATCGTCGGCGTTTCGCCCTCCGTCACGGGCGTTCCCGCTTCGATGTTCTCGCGCAGCCGCTCGGCCTCGGCCTCCGCGTCGACCACCTCGCCCCGCGGCTGCTCCTCTCGCCAGAACATGAGGGATTCGATGAAGCTCTCGTCCTCCGAGGCGTAGCCCGAGAACTCGCGGTCGACGATCCGCCGGATGTTCGGGTCCACGTCGGCCGCGCCGGCT
>JAPPNV010000120.1 GCA_028818565.1 Rhodospirillales bacterium
CCCCCCCCCCCCCCCCCCCCCCCCCCCCCCGCCCCCCCCCCCCGCGGGGGGGGGGCCCCAAAACAATTCCGTGGGGCTGGCGCACGATGTGGGTAATCGCGATGTTTGACCTGCCCACCGACACGCCGAAGGCGCGCAAGGCCTACACGAGGTTTCGCAAGGACCTCCTCAACGACGGCTTCACGATGATGCAGTACTCGGTCTACATTCGGCACTGTGCATCGATCGAGAACGCCAAGGTTCATGCGGCCAGGATGGGCCGCCGCGTTCCGTCCGCGGGAGAGGTTCGATTCCTGACGATCACCGACAAACAGTTCGGCCGGATGGAGACCTATGTCGGAAAAACCCGCAAGGCGCCGTCGAATCCGCCCGCCCAGCTGGAGTTTTTCTGACCAGTGGGCGGACGAAAACGACGTTCATTCAATACCCTACGTCGCGGGCACTGTAGCAAATCGAGAAGCGGCCGCAATCCGCAGCGGGTAGAGCTCGCCCTGGACGCCTCGGATGACTGTAGCAAATCGAGAAGCGGCCGCAATCCGCAGCTGGTCGAGCTCGGCATCGTTGTTGCTTTCGACTGTAGCAAATCGAGAAGCGGCCGCAATCCGCAGCCTTGTGGAGGGAGGGTCGGTGGAAACGAAAAGTGGCTAGATCCCTTTTTCTTGCCCCGCCCGCCCGGAATGGTTTCAACCTTGTCGATGAAAAAACAGGGTATTGCGATGCGCCATTCGTAGCCGTTCGTCCGCGCAACGCAGTTTGCTGCGTCTCAGTGTTTCAAGGGATTGCCGGTACAGCCCTAAGGCAGAAAGTGCGATTTTTGAGGCGACTTGGAACATGAACCACCACATGCGTCTTCCGAAATCGTCCGTGTCGTCGGGCGGTGTGATTTCGGCGGGAGGCCTTCGCAACGATGCGGGTCGCATCGCCAAGGGCACAATGGTCTTCGGGATAAGCGTCTCGGGCCATAAATTCAGCATATTCCTTACCTCCTCCCCCTTTCCAACTGCGGGTCGACGGGAATGTCGCCATCCTCGAGCCAGTCGTGGAAGCGACCGCAATCCGCAACGCCGGACAGTTAGCCCTGTGGGCCGTCAATACTATTTGGATTCGATCAGGTCCGTCTGCAACCCGCGGGCCGCGGCGATCATCTCCTCGAGCACTTCCTGCTCGCCCGCCCCGAGCATTTCGTCGCGCAGTCTCGATGCCAGAATGTGGGTGGCGCGGAACGTCGTCTGAATGAGCGGAGCCAGCCCGGCGACCGAGGCGCCCCCGTCGGCGATCGCGTTGAGCGTGGCGAAACGGACGAACTCGGCCGGCGCGAGCCCGCGCGCCTCCGCGAACGCTTCGACGTCTTCCCATTCCGGTTCGAGAAACCGGATCGTGTGCGGCGACCGCTTCGCTTTCTTGACCTTGCTCTTTGAATCGTCCGGTCGCTTCCGACCCATCGCATGTCTCCTTCGTAGCGGTTTCAGGCGAACCCCGGCTCTCTCCCGCGTGACATTCCGGGCTCCGCCGCAGGCTGCGTGGCAGGCCCAAGCCCATGACGACCCGACCTTCTTCTACAGTCCCATCTCCATCTCGATCCGCTTGCCCCGAGCCGGCGGCTCGGGCTCGGGCGCCTTCCGTTCGGGCGATTCCCTGCCGATTTCCCGGTCGGGGGAAGACTGAGCGGTGGACCCGGCCTCCGTCCGATCCTTGTCGATGGCCTTCCCCGCGTCCTTGCCGTGCTCGCGTCGGACGCTCTCGCCGATCCCTTCCAGGGCCGAGATGCGCTCGCCGGTGACCGCTTCGAGGCGTTCCTTCAGCGCCGCCGCATCGTCGGTGACCAGCTCGGCTCGGTCGCGTGCGCGGGAAATCTCGACGTAGAAGGCCTTGGCCGTGGTGAGGTTCGGATGGTTCGCCTCCATCGCGGCAATCACGTTGTCGACGGTCCGCCCCTGGAACGCGTGCACGGTCGAGGCCCAGGCGTGGTCGAGATGACGAAGCTGGGGATCGGAACCGCCGAGCTCGATGGTTCCGCCGTCCTCGAGACGAAACGAGACCCGCCCGTCGCGAACGCCGGTGACCTTGGCGGAACCGCTGTTCACGAGCTTCAGCCCGGCGTCGTTGCGCGTCCAGCGGATGCGGTCGCCGGCGCGAAGCTCGATCGTCTCGCTGCGATAGACCTCGGTGCCCCCCTTGCGCGCGCCGATTTGCGACGGCTTCCAGGCGACGGTCTCGCCGTCCGGACCTTCGAGATGGACGATTCGCTTGCGGTAATCGACACCTTCGACGCGGCGCTCTTCGCCCTTCTCCACCCCGAGACGCTTGTAGGGGCGGTGAAAGGCCACCACGTCGCCGGGCGCATAGTTGGAGCCGACCGCCTTCTCCGCGTTGGTGTAGCCCTTCGAGACCAGCCGCTCCATCTCCAACGCCGGTCCCGAGATGCCGCCCTCCCGGGCGAGCCGCTCGCGGATATGCGCGTTGATCCCCTCGCGAAGCGCGTGGCTCGGCGCGATTACCCCGGTGCGCGCACGCTCCTCCGCGGACAGCGCGAGCCAGCGCGCGGCGACCGCCCCGGCGACGTTGTCGGGTTTAACCTCGGCGACATTGGATCCGAGCTTGTCGAACGCCCTGCCGATGTCTCCCGCGAGGCTCGCCTCGACGGCGGCCTTCAGCTCCGGGTCGCGCTGGCGCAGGATCTCGTCCATGACGGCCGTCTTCATGCCCGCCTGCTGCAACTGCGCGAAGGGCTTTCCGGCATCCACCGCCTCCAGCTGCTTCGCGTCGCCGACCAGCACCAGCTTCGGAATGCGAAGCTCGCTCGCGATCCTGAGCAGGTCTCTCGCCTGGACCGTGGAGGCGAGCGACCCCTCGTCGATCACCAGCACCGTCTTGGCGAATGCGGCGCGCATCTCCCTGGCGCCCTTCTTCGTCAGGCGCCCCTCGGCAACGCCCGCGTTCCTCGCCAGAAACCGCTGCAAGGTCTCGCTCTCGATCCCCGACTCCGCCGCCAGCGTCTGTACCGCCGACGCCGAGGGGGCGAGACCGACCATGCGCCAGCCCTTTTTCGCCGCGAGCGTCCGAGCGCGGTCGAGCATCCGCGTCTTGCCGGTTCCCGCGTATCCCTGGACCCCGATCATGCGGTCCTTTTCTGACAGGATGAGCCTCACCGCCTGTTTCTGGCCGTCGGTGAGCGGTCCGTTTCGCAGATGCCGGTCGACCATCCAGCCGCGCATCGGCGCCTTGCCGCGGCCCGCGCCGGTCCGCATCAGCGCGACCGTTTCGCGTTCCTCGGCCACCGCCTTGTCGGTTGCAAGCCCGTCGCCCCCTTCGAAGGCCGGAGCGTCGTGCAGCCGACCCTCCCGCTTGAGATCGTCCACCTCCCGCTCGATGACCTCGATCGACGCGGAACCGGGGCTGTGAGCCAGCGCGGCCGCAAGCAGGTCGGACGCACCGAACACCGCGTCGCGCTCGGAGAGATGCGCGAGCGCCCAGTCCACCGCCTCGCGCGCGGGATCGGCTCGCGCCGCATGCTCGAACAGGTCCCCCTGTCTCTGCGCCGGTCCGTCCTTGCCCGCGTCCTTCGCTCCGTTGCGCCCCTGTCCGGCCCCGTCCAGGCCCCGCTCCCTTGCCGCCGTGACAAGGGCCTGCGCGTCGAAGTCGAGGCCGGCCGCCTGTTTCACCCAGGAATCGCGCAGCGCCTGCTTGTCGACGTCGTGCTTGTGGGCGCGCGTCATGAGCGCGGCACGCCGCGCTAGGTGCTGGTTCTCTGCCGTCGAGCCAAGGCCGCGGCCCTCCATCGCCGCCTCGATCTCGGCCCGGCGGGTCGAGAAGGCATCGATGATCTCGCGCGACACGCCCGCGATCTCGAACCGCCCGTCGGCATGGGTCTTCTCGATGCCGTAGCCGAGCGAGGTCAGCTCCCGCGCGAGCTCGCCCCGGTAGAGCGCGCCGATCAGCATCTTCGAGCCATACAGCTTTTCGTTGGCCATGGTGCGCCACTTGCCGTCTTCGCCCTGCACCATGTTGGCGATCACCGCATGGGTATGGAGCTGCGGGTCGAGATTGCGCGAGGTCTCGTGGGTAAACGTGGCGATCACCGCCTTCTGGTCCCCGACGCGGATCATCCGACCGCTCTCCGGGACCTGGCCCGGACCCGATCCGGGCTCCTTCATCCGGGTCTCGACGGCGCGCCCCTCGACCCAGGCGAGCGTCCGCTCCACCGCGCGCCCGTGAGCCTCGGCCACGCGGACGTCACCGCCGACCAGCGCGGCGAGAGAGACGGATTTCGGGGCCGAAAGGGTCAGGTCGCGGCCGGGACGGTGGACGATCTCGCCGTCCTTGCCTCGACGGCCGAGTTGCGGGCCGTCCGGCACCCGGCCCTCCAGGATCGCAGTGAAGACGGCCGGGTTGACCGGGCCGGACAGGCCGAGCGCGTCGGCGCCCTTGCCCGCCCAGGCGCTGGCGGCCCGATGATCGGGATCGTCCTTTGCGTAATAGCCGTCCCGTTCGTAGTAGCTGACGCCCTGGGATGGCGAGGCGATGGCGCCGATCGAGGCGACCATCAGTAGAACTTCCGGTCCGGCGAGCGCTTGCGCCGGACCGGCTTGTTCTCGGTGCGATCGACCGGCTTCGTTTTGCCCGGGCGGGCTCCGGGATCCGCGGGGGCCGGTTTGGCCGGGACTGCGGCTTGGGCACCCTGGTTGCGGCTCCCTGTCGGCGGCAGGGATGGCGTTTCCGTCCGCTCCAGGAATTCGCCGTCAGCGTCCACGGGCTCCGCGCCGGCCGGCTCCGGGAGGTCGATGAATCCTGGACGTCGCCTGTTTCCGAGCAGCGCCAGCAGGCGCTCAAGCTCCGCCGGAGACACCATCAGCAGCGCGATCCGCGCGCGCAGGCCGGGACGAACCCACTCGTCGACGCGCCCCGCTGGGCCTGACGCCGGCGAATGCCGATGGGGGTATTCAACCGGCTCCAGCGCCGTCCCCGGCCGGCCCCGCCGGCCATGGCCCGCGGCCCCGAGCAGCATCAGGCAGAATACCGTCCCGCCGACGCCGGCGCCCAGCATGATGCCGTCGCTGATCGCCCCCAGGATGCGCCGCCGCGCCTCAATCGCCGACGGGAATCCGGCAACTGCCAGTCGAACGATGTTCCAGGTGTCGCCGTCCGCTCTGCGGTATGCAACTGTGGTGTATTTGCTGAAGCCGACGGCGAGCATGGCCTCCGCAACGGTCAGCTTCCGGGCCGCGTACCAGTCATGTCCGGTGGTCCCGCGCGCCAGCAGGATGACCGGCACCGCCAGCGTCATTGCGGCGACGCCGAGCAGCCCCAGCCGGACCATGCGGCGCGGCCATCGCGCGCCCGGCATGTCAGCCAACCCGGCGTCCGGAGACGCCCGAGCTCACGGCGATGCCTGAGGAGCAGCCTCGCGCCTGCGCGGACGCCGGCGGCCGGCGTCCCACGCCTCCAGGTCCGTTTCCCGGTAGCGCACGCAGCCCCCGAGACGGTAGTACCACGGCCCCGCCCCGGTGCACCGGTAGGTATCGAGGGTGCGCGGGGAAAGCCCCAGTCGCTCCGCTGCCTCGCGGGTGTCGACATACGGCGAGTCCTCGCTGCAGGGAGGCGGCAGCTCGTCTTCGGAGCCGTTCGACCGAGAACGGGCAGGGGGTTCCGGCGGCGGCAGTTTGGCGCCGGTCAGGAAGCGCGGCATCGCGCCGGTCCGGGCGCGGATCTCCCGCCATTCCTCGGCGCTCGCGTGAGACGCCATCCAGGTGCGCACGTCCCTCACGGTCGTCAGGGTGGGCGACAGGCCCTTGCGCAGCTGCGCGACGAAGGACGGATTGCCCGTCGCCCCGAAACCCAGCATGGAGAGCTTGATCCCGGTCACCGCTAGGAATGCCTCGACTTCCCAGAGGAAGGGCGGGCCGGCCGGTGGCTCGCCCATGACGGCGAGCACGCGGTCCACCGTCCTGAGCCGGGGATTGCGGCCGCCGCGCAGCGAGGGGACGAAATCTCGGTCGCGCAGCGAGGCCGCGCCCAGGGCACCGGCGCTCACGCCGTTACGCGAACACCAGACCTCGATCGCCTGTCGAAATCGGGCAACCAGGCTACCGGTCGGAACTGCGTCCATGGCATTCATTCAGGAAAAGATAGGGGAGTCGGAAGGTCCCGCAAGCCGGTTTCGGTATGGGAATTCCGGCGGTTCGCAGTCCTGGTGCCGCAAGGCCCCGTCAGGCGCCGCGGGGCGCCAAAAAAAAGTTTGAATCCGGTGCTCGGACGAAAGGACGGAGTGACTTCCCCTGGTAGATTCAAGGCTACCTACGATCAACGACTGCGAGCCGGGCAAAATACGCCACCTGCGCTGGCGCGAGTTCAAGGCGGACCACCTCACGCTGATTGACGCGATAACCGGGCCGAGGCACGTTCTGGTGGGCGGGGTGGCACGGATGCTTCCGGAGAGCCTCGGCGGTTCGGCTTCCGAGCAAGGTTTCTTCGACCGCCAAGTTTGGGCGACCAACGAATCCGAGCGTCCTTCGTGGTCGGGGAAGCGATTGTAATGAAGGACTGCGATGAGAATTGTCTCCAACACAGGCACGGACCGCGTGATCGATATCGTTCAACCCATGCTCCGAACCGGTCATCGCATCGATCTTGCTTCCGAAACGCTATCGCTTCACGCCTTCGGGGAGCTTCGCGAGGAGCTGACACGCATGACAGGGGCGCGGCTCGTACTGCCCCCCAACAACACGGAACTCGATCTGTTGGGAGCCGCAGCCGATCGGACCGCTCGCAATCGGCTGCAAGGTCGCTGGTTGGTCGCGCGCTGCGCGGCATGGATCGAGAAGACGGTCGAGGTGCGTCGGGCCAACGGCCCGATTCCACAAGGAGCCATCGTGCTGCGCAACGGAGACGGCCGCGCGCAGCAAGCCCTTCTCGGCTCTTTCTCGTTCAGCACCGATGGCTTAGGCCTCGCGCCGGGAAACCCGCTCAATCTGATCCAAGCCTCCGAAACCCCCGAGGAGTGCGACCGTCTCGGTGAATGGTTCGATGCACAGTGGTCGGCGCTAGCCGCGGACCCGGACGCGAAAGCGAACATCGTCGAGTTGCTGCGTTCCCTCGCGGCGCACCGCGACCCGCTCAGCGTCTACGCGCTGATTTTGCATCACCTATTTCGCGCCCAGGGAGACCAGCTCGACGAAGATCAGGTAATCAGGTCGGCTACCGGGATTCGCGACACGGAGGTATGGAAAAGACTCTTCAAGTTCCAGCGCGATGGGGTCGTCGGCGCCATTGATAAGCTCGATCGCTTCGGTGGTTGCATCATCGCCGACAGCGTCGGCCTCGGCAAAACCTTCGAGGCGCTGGCCATAATGAAGTATCACGAGCTGCGTAACGACCGTGTTCTGGTTCTCTGCCCCAAGCGGTTGCGCGACAACTGGAGCCTTTATCGGGCCAACGACCGTCGCAATTTCCTTGCCGGCGACCGCTTCAACTACGTAAGCGGCTAAAGCACGACGTTTCGCCCGCGCCTTGATTTCGTCCGCCCTCG
>JAPPNV010000448.1 GCA_028818565.1 Rhodospirillales bacterium
AAATCACGCGCCCCCAAAAGAGCGAATAAGCGCGGGTTTAGGTGATCGCTAACAGTCCACCCGTCCGGAGACGACGAGGCCGTCGCGGAACTCGACGATCTCCTTGAGCGGCGCGATTCCGGCGCCCTCTCCAGGGAGCGCTGTCTCGGCGCGCTGGAAGAGTTCGCCGCCCGTCATCCCCGCTTCGTCGACGGCCACGCACATCTCGGCAACGCCCTCTACGACAGTGGCAGCGTCGAACCCGCGCTGGAAGCCTATACCCGCTGCTTCCTGCTCTGCATGGAGGTCCTCCCGCCGGGCTTCGAGGCCTTCATCGAGTGGCGCCACGTGGAGAACCGCCCCTTCCTGCGCGCCGCCTACGGCGTCGCCCTCTGCCGGCTCAAGCTCGGCCACACCGGGGAGGGGCTGTCGATGCTGGGAAGGATACTGTCGTGGAACCCGGACGACGATCAGGGGGTTCGCCTCGTCATCGGCTCGGAATACCTGCGGGCCGGGCAGGAGGAGAAGGCGCGCTCGTTCTTCGAGACCGAGGCGTCCCAGTATCCGCCCTACCTCTATGAGCTGGGCCTGCTTCTGTTCCGGCGGCAGGACTACGTGGCCGCCGCGACTGCCCTCCGCGCGGGCTTCGTCGAGAACGGCTACATCGCGGAAATCCTCTGCGGCAATCCCGACCCGCTGCCGGCGGGGATCTGGCACCGCCACGGGTTCTCGATGCCGCAGGCGGCGAATGACTACGTTGCCGACTACGGCCGGCTGTGGCGCGAGACGCCGGATGCGGTCGCCTTCCTGCGCTGGCTGCACACCCATCCCTGCGTCATGGCGGAGCGTGCGGGCATCCTCCGGTACGACGAAGCGATCCTCCGGGAGCCCGATGCCGAACGGCGCGCCTCCCTCGCGCACACCCGAAGCAACGCGGCCCTCCGGATCGACGACGCCCTCTCCAGGGATATCGCCGTCGAGAGCACCGACCTGCACGGCCGCACCATGCTGCCCTGGCTCCATGACGCTACTCATCGTGCGCGGTGAGGGGGAATTCGCTGCCCGCACCGAAGAGCCGCCGTCATCGACCGGGATCGCGGACACGGCCTGGCCCGGCCGCCCTGGACGACCGTGCGCGCTCAACGCAGGACAGTTCAGCACCTGCACGGCCCGCCGGCTGTCGCGACCGACATCTACCTGCTCGCGCCGAACGCGCCCGCGATCTGCATCCCCGGCAGATGCACGTCGAAGCGGCCCGTTACGTCGCTCGGCCGCGCGTTGCTCTCCGCCCCGTCGCTGCCGTGGAACCTGCCTTCCCAGCTCCCAGACCCGCTCGTGCCGGGGCCCACCGTGCCCTCGCTCGTGCCCGCAAACGACGCGCTGCCGGCGCTCAGCGCGGCCGCCTCCAGCGTCACGCGCCAGCCCGCCATCGACGCGCCGGCCGCGTTCCTGAACGAGACCAGCTCGCCCGCGATCTCACCGGCATCCTGCGCGCCGAAGAAGTGCGCCGTCAGCCTCGCCTCCGCCGTGAACTCCCCGCTGCTCGCCCGCGTCACCTGGCCGCCGGCAATGTCCGTCGATGCATAGACCCCCGCCGCCGCGCCCCGGTACGTCGCCGAGCCCGTCATCGACGCCGATACCGCGCCCGAACCGGCATCGATGCCCGTGCTCCCCGCAAAGCTCTGGAAACCGTAGGGGCCGCCCTCCTCCCTGCTTAGCCACCACCCGAACTGCAGGTGGTGGTAGTCCGGGATCAGCACCATGGCGCCGCTGCCGGGCGAGAACGTCCAGTCCCCGCCCATCCCGGTCGCAACGCCCCTGTCGTCGAGCGTCACCGAGCACGCGCTGCCGGAGCACGCGTAAGTGCCGGTCCCGCCGGCAAAGGTGCCCATGAACGTCAGACCTTCGTCTGCGCCCGTCCCCTGCGAGCGGTGCGTGGCCGAGCCGTTCGGGCTGGCAGCGGCCAGGGAGGTCGACGCGACGAGCGGATAGTATGCAGGCACGACGGCAAGACCGGTCTCCGGAAGTGCATCGCCGCTCAGTCCGCTCACCTGCGCCAGCCTGTTCAGGTTCTCAGGCGTGAACGCCGCAGCCTCGGGCGCGCCCACGTCGGTGTAGACGACCAGGCGCTCGCCCGCCTCCCCCCGCGCGAAGCGGGCGCCGGTCCACCCCGCGATCGCCGCCGGGCCGTCGTCCTCTTCGACGAATGCGCCGCTGCGCGCGCTCCCGCCCTGCGGTGTGCCGTCCTCGCTCACCTCGATGGCGACCGCCGTGCCGTCGTGCGCCGCCGTCACCACAGGCACGACCATGTGCGCGGTGTCGTCGAACCTGCCGTCGCCGCGTGTGGCCTTCGCCTCTTCCAGCGCCGCCGCCAGTGCGACAGCCCTCGCGGTCTCGGCCGCGATATCCTCGGCCGCGGGGCCCGCTGGCGTCCCGGTCGTCGATCCCCCGCCGCCGCACGCGGCGAGCCCCGCCGTCAGTGCGGCCGCGCAGGCGAGCGTCGTCAGTGTCCTGAATCGCGACATGGTCCCGTTGCCCTCCCCGTTCCGGCAGGCAAGACAGACGCCCGGCCTGCGAAGCATGTCTGAGCCGCCGGATCGCGCCGGCATCGTACCTACGGTCTCCACCGCAGCGCGGCGTGAAGGCCGATATCGGGCACCGCATGCCAGGTGCCGTCGTCTTCCGTCACCGCAACCTCCAATGCCATGCGCTCCGTCATTCTCAACGTCCCGCCGAGACCCAGCATCACCGCAGGGTCGGAGAGCGGAGACAGCGCGGAAGCGCCGTAGGGAGAAGATTGAACGTCTACCTGCACTGTAAGGTGAAAGTCCTCCAGCGCCCGCCAGCTCACCCCGAAGCGGCCGAACGCGATGAAGCTGCCGCCGATCGCGGACAGGCTCTCCGGTGCCTCTCCTGCCAGGACCCCCAGCGTCGCAGCATAGAGCCAGTTGCGGGAGACGCCCGAGCCCGGAAATGCGCCCGAAGTCTCCGCCCAGGCCGATCCCGAATAGCCTCCCGAGCCCGCAAGCGCATCCTCGTCGCCGCTCGGCAGCTTGACCATGGCGCGCACCGCCATGCCGTCGTTCGGAAACGGCGGGAACGGCAGGGCGCAGCCCACCCCGAGGCTCACGTCTCCAAGCGAGTGGACATCGCTGTCGATGTCGAAACCGGTGCCGCCGGCGCCGGCGTAGAACAGCGCAAACCGGTCCCTCGGCACCCGGTCCCGGTCGCCCTGCGGCAGGCCGAACGCGTCATGCCAGTCCTCGATGAATCCGTCGAAGACACCGCCGGCGTGCGAGACGACCGGCACGTCGACCAGAAGCTCCCAGCCCTCGCCAAGTCCGTAACGCAGCGCCAGACCCTGGCGCCAGGTCTCTCCGTCAATCAGGACGGTCTCCGCGCTGGAGCCTGCGGCACGCAGGTGCGATGCAATGTCCAGCGACGCGATCGCCTCCGACGAGCCCTCGGGCATCACGCGCGCGCCGGCCGAGGCCGGCACCCCGTACACCAGGTGAAACGGGTTCAGGTTCACCAGGCGCAGCGGTGTGGCTATACCCTGCCCGCCCGCATCCGCGCCCGATCCTGCCGGTACGCCGTCCGACGCGCCGGCGCCGGGCACGCTCAGGGCCAGCGCGCCAAGAACGCACACAAGGCCCGAGCCCTGGCCGCCGGGGGACAACGCCTAGAACTGGCGCACGAAGCGAATCTCGCCCCGCGTGCGCTCGTAATCGTGAGCTTGTGCGTTGGTCTCCCGCTCCTCGTACACCGCCACAAGCTGCGGGCTGAAGCCGTAGACCGTGAGCCCCCGGTTGTGGACCGACGCCCGCAGGCTCCGCGTCCGGTCCGCCCGGTCCTCGCCCTGCGGCGTAAACGGGATCCACTCGTCGTCGAAGTCCGTCCAGCGCACTTCGCCGCCTGCGCCCACGGTGAAGCCAAGCGGCAGGATGACCGAAACATCCGCTCCCACCCACCGGCTGCGGTTGCGCTCTCGCACTCGCTCGCGCCCGGGCCGCTCCCGCCCGTAGCCCGCCGAGAGTTGCGCCCGCACCGTCGGCGTCACCACCCAGGAGCCTGACAGCGACGCGTCCCACACCGGCCCGTCCCCGTCGGTCTCCGTCCGGTAGCGACGGTCGTGCCAGGAGGCGCTGCCGTACACCGTCACCCGCGGCGTCAGCCGCCGCGCCACCTCCAGCCGCGCGCCCAGCTCGCGATTGTCCGGCACGGTGCCGACCCAGCGCTGCCGCGCGCTCGCCAGCAGGCTCCCCTCCGTGTTCCCGTCTATCAGCCAGCGCGGGCCTAGATGGGTGCCGAGGTAGAGCTGATCGAACTGCGAGCCCTCGTACTCCCGCCGTGACGCCTGCCCGCCCGCGCGCAGCCGCCAGCGCTCCGCCAGCGGCACCTGGTACTCCGCCCCGCCCCAGAGCGCCACGCCGACGCCCGAGGAGGTCAGCTCCTCCGCGTCCCGCTGGAAGGGCAGGGTCTGACCGAAGACAGGGATGTAGATGGTGCGCTCCTCGGAGCCCGCGCCGATGTTGGAGTCCGGCGCCAGCGCCGCGCCGACATGGAAGCTCCAGCGGTCGCGCGCCCGAATCGCGGCGAGGAAGCCCTGGACGTTGGCGGCCACCTGCTCCGGCACGCCGCCCGCCAGCACCGCCTCGAAGTGGCGCCGGGCGAGATCGTCCTCGCCCTTGAGGAAGAAGGCACGCGCCAGCTCCAGCCGCACCCGCACCAGCCCCGGCGCCTCTACGAGCATGGCGTGGAAGGCGGCGATGGCCTCGTTCAGCAGGATCTCCCGCTCCTCCTCCGTGCGAGCGGGCCGCTGGGATGCCTCCAGCGATGCCAGGCCGTAGAGGAACAGCACGTTGCCCTCGACCCGCTCCTGCTCCAGCAACGGCCGCAGCGCGACGATCGCCTCCTCGAACCGGCCGGCGTCGATCAGAGCACTTACGTCGCCGGTGCCGGCTGCGTCTTCCACGGGGGCAGGCAGCGGCGGGGGGGCGGGCGCATCCTCGGCGCCCCACGCCGGCAGGGCCAGCAGGAGGCAAGTGGCGGCCGCGAGAACATGCCGATACGGGAAGGACTTCATCGAAGTCTCCAACGTCAGGCTGGGAGAAACAGACGGCTCCATTCGAATGTCCCGCGAGTGACATGACCATGTCTGCGTGTCCGCACGCTCTCGATGCCGGACGACGGGCAGAGCGACCCCAAAGAGAAAGGGTGGCGCGTCGTGCGTGCGCCACCCTCGCAAGAACCCCCGAAGATCGGGTCAGGTCCTCATGGGAACCCGACCCAGTCCTCGAAGTCGGCTAGTCTTCGTCCAAGTTCGCGCCGAAGGCACCAACCATCTTACCGGCCCTGTTGTACTCGGTGTAGAAGGTGCCGGTCGCGACCTGCGGAACACCGCCGGGAGCTTCGATGTCCCGGAGAGAGCCGATCCAGTTGCCGGACTCCTCGGCATCTGTTTCGCCGATCCTCCAGACCGTCTCGCTGCGCGCGCCATTGACCGCGCCGGTAGCCGTACCGATCACCCCGGTGTCGCCGATGGGGGACCCCATCAACTTGACCGTCCAGTCCCGCGACATGCCGTCCGCACCGATGAACTGGTCGATGGTGCCGGTGATGGCATTCGTCGTGGTATCGGTAGCGGTATTGGTGTCGAAGTTGGCCTCCAGCGTTGCCCTCGCGGTGAAGTGGCCGGCGTCGTTCGTGCCGCCCGTGGTGCTGCTGAGAGCGTACTTGCCGGCGGCACCGCCCACGTAGGTCGCCGTGCCGTTCAGGTCATTGAGGCCGGTGGCAGGGGCAACTGTTCCCCTCTCGTCCACAAAAGCGCTGGCGGTGAAGGGGCCGTCGTTCTCAGCCTTGCGCAGCCACCAGCCGTAGGAGGCGTAAACGGTGTCCTCCGACTCCATGACCCGATCTTCGCCGTTCGAAGGCACGAACCACCAATTGGACTGGGAGGCGAGGATGAATCCACCACCAATTGCAACCGTCGCTGTGCATGCCTGAGAAGAGGTCGGTAGGCACCAGTAAGTGCCGGACACACCATGGTAACTGCCAGGAATGGGGATGCTAGGAGTACCGCTCGGAGTCGGGCCCACGTCCTCTATTGTCCACGTTTCCACGCCGGCAGTTCGAGTGATGTCAAGATCAACTTTGTCTGCATCTCCGGGAGCCGTTGGGTTTGCAAGATTAACCCCACCGTGGTTACTGCTCAGGGGGTACTCGTAGCCCTCAGCTGCGTCCGATCCCGTGACGATCTTGCCGAACTTCTTGCCCATCTCCGGAGCTTCGACGTTCGAGTAGACGTACGCCTCGACCATATCACCGCCGGCGGGGTCGGCGTATCGCTTGCCTGCCCAGCCGCGATTGGCGGCGACCATCGTCATCTTGTCTTCCGACAAGGTGATGAGGTCGTCTGCAGTGGGCGTGTCCTCGCCATTGCCGATGCTCACCAAGATGGCGGTGCCGGCCGCGTTATAAAAGGCGTCCCGATCAGTGGCTGCGAAGGTAGTGCCATCGCCAGCACCCATCTGAGCACTGATGCCGGCATAAAGCTTCGCTGCCGTGACGGCCATGGCCGCATTCGCGGTATCTTCGGCCTTCTCGTCGGCATCGTCGAAGGACTTTTGCGCCGTGCGGATCGGCGCCGCCGCATTGGCCGCCTCCCGAACATACGTAGCCTTCTCCGCGTCGGTCAGGTCCATGCCCCCCGCGATCGCATTGTTCAGAGCGGTGAGGGCATTGTTGGCGGCGTTTAGTTGCGCCTGTGTGGGAATCGCGCCGGAAAGCGCAGCGAGCGCAGTCTGGAGCGTCCCGGAAGCAGTCGACAGCGCCCCCATCTGGTTCGTCCGCCGCGTCGTGGTGTCGAGCCCGCCCTGCGCGTTGTCCACTGCTGTCACAGCGTTGCTCAGTTGCATCCGATACGGGGCCTGGTCGGCCTCGCTCACGTCTGCCGCATCGTCCAGCGCCTGCCGAAGGCCAGTGATTGCTGTTCGGGCGGCGTCAACCCCCGCTTGAGTCGACAGCGCCTCATCGGACGTGTCGATCATGCCGGCCGCCGTCATCAGCGCCGTTTTCTGGTCCGCCTCACGGGCCATCATCGCCAGCGCTGCCACGCGGGCATCGACCAAGCCCTGCAGCTCGTCAGCCTCAGCGACAGTAGCGATATTATCCACCGCATCCTTGGCCATCTGGGCGGCTTCCTCGGTTTCGGCCGCATTGATGGCCGTCTCCGCCGCATCAATCTTCGCCTGCCTGTCGGCTTCGGCCTGCTCTGCTGCCTCGGCGGCGTCTTGCTCAGCGGCCATCCTGGCCTCCTCGGCTGCGGCTGCGGCCGCCTCCATCGCCTGCCGGTCAGCCTCGCTCTGGCTGACGCCACTCGAGCATCCGTATGCGACGGCCGTAAGGGCGACGATCGACACCGCCGCCATCAAACTGCGAGTCAGCTTCATCTTCTTCATGGCTATGAGGCTCTCCTTTTCCCCAGTCAAGTGTAGCGTTTCGGCC
>JAPPNV010000301.1 GCA_028818565.1 Rhodospirillales bacterium
CACGCGGCTCGCCGGCGCCGGGGGAGAGCCCAAGGGATGGCGATGTGACGATCGGGGCGGTCCTTCCGGTCAAGGACACGGGCGACGCCAAGCAGCGGCTGGCGGGATTCCTCGGCGCGGCCGAGCGCCAGCGCCTCGCGCTCACGATGGCGGAAGACGTGCTGCAGACCCTCGCGCAGGTGCCGCGACTGTCGGACATCGTCGTGGTGACGCGGGATGAGCGGGCGGCCGCGCTCGCCGCACGCCACGGCGCGCGGGTGCTCACCGAGCCCTCGAACGACGGCCAGAGCGCGGCGGTGGAGCGGGCCGCTGAGGCGCTGGACCGCGACGGGGCCGACGGCCTGCTCCAGGTGCCGGGCGACGTGCCCGGCGCAAGCGTCTCGGAGATCGAGGCGGTGCTTGCGGCGCACGAGGGCGCGGGCGGCGACGGGCCCGCCGTCACTCTGGTGCCATCGCACGACCGGCGCGGCACCAACTGCGTGCTCTGCTCGCCGCCCGGCGTGCTGCCCTTCGCCTTCGGCCACGACAGCTTCGGGCCGCACTGCGCGGCGGCACGGGCGCAAGGCATCGCGCCCCGGATTCTCCCGCTGCCGGGCCTCGGCCTCGATATCGACACACCCGACGACCTCCGCGCCTTCATCGCGCGGCCCGTCGCGGGGCGCACCCTCGACTATCTGCGCGAGAGCGGGATCGCCGAGCGCCTGCTGGTGACCGACGCGGCCTGAGACGGATGCAAGACGCAACCCGCGATCTGCTCGAGGCTGTGCGGGGCGGCGGCCGCCCCGATGCGGGCGAGGCCCTCGCTCTCGCCGCCGAGGACGACCTCGCGCCGCTGCTCGGCTGCGCGGCCGCGCTCCGCGACCGGGCGCACCCCGACGTCGTGACCTACTCGCGCAAGGTCTTCATCCCGCTCACCCATCTCTGCCGCGACGTCTGCCACTACTGCACCTTCGCCCGGCCCCCGCGCCGTGGCGAGAGGGCGTACCTGACGCCGGAAGAGGTGCTGCGGGTGGCGGAGGCCGGCGCCGACGCCGGCTGCAAGGAGGCGCTCTTCACCCTCGGCGACAAGCCGGAGCTGCGATACCGCGCGGCGCGCGAGGGCCTGGAAGCGCTCGGCTACGAGAGCACGCTCGCCTACCTCGCGGCGATGGCAAAGCTGGTGCTGGAGGAGACCCCGCTGCTGCCGCATCTCAACCCCGGCGTGCTGGGCCGCGAGGACTTGCAGGCGCTGCGCCAGGTCTCGGCCTCGCAGGGCATGATGCTGGAGAGCGCATCGGAGCGGCTCTCGGCCAAGAGCGGGCCGCACTACGGCTCGCCCGACAAGCGCCCGGCTGCGCGGCTCGAGACGCTTCGCCTCGCCGGCGAGGAGGCGGTGCCCTTCACCTCGGGCATCCTCATCGGCATCGGGGAGACCCGCGAAGAGCGGATCGAGGCGCTGCTCGCGCTGCGCGATGCCCACGACGCCCACGGCCATATTCAGGAGATCATCGTCCAGAACTTCCGGGCCAAGCCGGGAACGCGGATGGCGGACGCGCCGGAGCCGAGCCTCGACGAGCTGCTCTGGACCATCGCAACGGCCCGCATCCTCTTCGGGCCGGAGGCGAACATCCAGGCGCCCCCCAACCTGAGCCCCGGCGCGCTGCCGCAGCTGGTCGCCGCCGGGATCAACGACTGGGGCGGCGTCTCGCCGGTGACGCAGGACTACGTCAATCCCGAGGCGCCCTGGCCGCATCTCGACGCGCTCGCGCGCGAGACCGCCGCCGCCGGCAAGACCCTGGCCGAGCGGCTCACCGTCTATCCGTCCTACGCGCGCGCGGGCGAACGCTGGCTCGATCCGGCGCTGCAGACGCGCGTGCTCAAGGCGGTGGATTCCGAGGGCTATCCCCGCACCGACGCCTGGCTCACCGGCGCGGGCGAGCCGCCGCCGGAGCAGCGCGCTCCCGCTCCGGCCGTCATCGCGCCCGACATCGAGCGACTCCTGGTGCGGGCCGAGGCCGGCGAGGGGCTGGGCGAGGACGAGCTTGTGCGGCTCTTCGGAGCGCGGGGCGGCGCGTTCGACGCGGTCTGCGCCGCCGCCGACGAACTGCGCGCCAGCGTCAGCGGGCCACAGGTCAGCTACGCGGTGAACCGCAACATCAACTACACCAACGTCTGCTACTTCCGCTGCCAGTTCTGCGCCTTCTCCAAGGGCAAGCTGAGCGAGAACCTGCGCGGCCGGCCTTACGACCTGACGACCGGCGAGATCGTGCGCCGCGTGCGGGAGGCGTGGGAACGCGGCGCGACCGAGGTCTGCCTCCAGGGCGGCATCCATCCCGACTACACCGGCGAGACCTATCTCGCGATCTGCCGCGCCATCAAGGAGGCCGAGCCCGCGATCCACGTCCATGCCTTCTCGCCGCTGGAGATCTGGCAGGGCGCAGCGACGCTGGGCCGCACCGTGCCCGACTTCCTCGCGGCGCTGCAGGAGGCCGGGTTGGGCTCGCTCCCCGGCACCGCCGCCGAGATCCTCGACGACGAGGTGCGCGCCGTCATCTGCCCCGACAAGATCGCGACCGACCAGTGGCTCTCGGTGATGGAGGCGGCGCACGCGCTCGGGCTGCGCAGCACCGCCACGATCATGTTCGGCCACGTGGACGGGCCGCATCACTGGGCGCGGCATCTCGCGCGGGTCCGCGCCCTGCAGGAGCGCACCGGCGGCTTCACCGAGTTCGTGCCGCTCCCCTTCGTCGCGGAAGAGGCGCCGCTCTACCTCAAGGGGCGCGCGCGGCGCGGGCCGACCTGGCGCGAGGCGGTGCTCATGCACGCCGTCGCCCGGCTCGCGCTGCATCCGGTCATCCCCAACATCCAGACCTCGTGGGTCAAGATGGGGCGGGAGGGCGCCGCCGCCTGCCTCCGCGCCGGCGCCAACGACATCGGCGGCACGCTGATGAACGAATCGATCACCCGCGCCGCCGGCGCGAGCCACGGCCAGGAGTTCCCGGCCGACGAGATCGAGGCGCTGGTCGAGCGGATGGGGCGCGAGCCCGTGCAGCGGACGACGCTCTACGAACGGGCGCCGGCTGCTCGCCGTGCGGCCGCCCGCGCTGCGGCGCCGCTCGCCCCGGTCGTGAACGCCCCGGCGCGACGCTACGAGCGGCGCGCGTCGGCGGCCGATCTGGTCCGGCCCGGGCTCGACGCCGGCGCACCGGCGGCGGAGTAGGTGCGGGCGCTCGTTGTCGGGCTCCTCGGCCCCATCACGAGCCGCCGTCTTCGAGTAGCCGGGCCAGCATGTGTCGCACGTGGTCCTGCCCGCCGAAGAACACCGCCAGGACACGGACCGTCTCGCGCGCCTCGTCGACGTCGAACCAGTAGATCGTCCGTCCGATGGCCAGATGTCGCACGCCGGGCAGGATATCGTCGTGGCGCTCGCCCCGATGGGGTGCGACAAGGATGCGCTCGGCCTCGGCGCGGATTTCCAGTACTCGCGTCGCCGCGTGGTCGAGCGCGCTCTCCGGGCTCTCGCCGAAGCCCAGGTAGCTGCGCAGGAGATGATCGAAGATCAGGCCGAAGTCGCGTTCGGCCTCGGTCGAAAACTCAAGTCGGAAGGCCATGCGCTCGGCGCTTGTCGGCAATCATCGCTTTCAGCCGCGCGTCCATCTCTTCTGCGCTGACGAACGCGCCCTCGCGGCGATGCGCGAGAAGCGCACGCAGCGCCGCGGTTTCCACTTCCTCGGCGTCCATGCGTTGGCGCAGCAGGTCGACTCCCTGCTGCAGGACCGCGCTGACGCTGGCGTAGCGCCCGGCCTCGACCAGCGCCCTGGCGAAGGCATGCTGTTCATCGGTGAGAGAGACCGAAGATTTGACCGTCACGTGAGCCTCCTTGTAGAGAGGGTATTACTCAGTAGCACCGCAGTCAACGGACGGGCACGGCCATTCGTCTGGGATCGGGAGCGAGGCCGCGCCGTGTGATAGGCTCGGCCCGGGCTCGACGCCGGCGCACCGGCGGCGGAGTAAGCGGCGGCGGCACGCAAGGGGGAGGGACAGCGACGATGGCGGGCTTCACGATCACGGCGACCAATCACACGAGCTTCACCGTCTCCAGCCTGGATCGGGCGATCGGCCTGTTCCAGGGCGCGCTCGGCTTCACGCTGCTCAACCGCTCGCCGCGCGATCCCAGGTTCATCGAGCAGGTGGTGGGGGTCGACGGCGCGGACATCGAGGTCGCCTACCTGCAGGCGCCGGGCCATCGCCTGGAGCTGATCGAGTATCGCGGACCCGCCGACCGCGGCCGGGTCCAATCGCGCCCCTGCGACGCCGGCTTCGCCCACATCGCCTTCGACGTGGACGACATCCACGAGGCGATCGCGGCCGCCCGCGCCGCCGGCTCCGAGCCGCTGGGCGATCCCATCACCGTCAACGCCGGGCCCAACAAGGGCGGCCTCGTGGTCTACACGCGCGATCCCGACGGCATCACGGTCGAGTTCATCCAGCGGCCCAAGGCGTAGGCGCCGGATGTTCTACGAGACCGCGAGCAACGATCACGGCCTGCCGCACGACCCCTTCAAGTCCTGCGTGGTGCCGCGCCCGATCGGCTGGATCACCACGATCGATACGGCGGGCGGGCTCAACCTCGCGCCCTTCAGCTACTTCAACGCCTGCGGCGACCACCCGCCGCAGGTGATGTACGCGCCGAACGGACGGCACGCGGAGGGCGGCGCCAAGGACAGCCTGCACAACGTGCAGGAGACCGGCGAGTTCGTCGCCAATCTCGCGACCTGGGAGCAGCGCGAGGCGATGCGCCTTTCGTCGAGCCACGTGTCGCGCAGCGTTGACGAGTTCGCGCTGACCGGGCTCGAGACCGAGCCCGCGCGGCTGGTGCGCCCGGCCAGGGTGAAGGGCGCGCCGATCCACCTGGAATGCCGGCTCCACAAGGTGATCGAGCTGCTGGCCGACGAACCCGCGCGCTTCCGCAACTGGCTCGTGCTGGGCGAGGTCGTCGGCGTTCACATCGACGATTCGATCATCACCGAGGGCCGCGTGGACCAGTCGAAGTTCCGGCCCATCGCACGGCTCGGCTACGCCGACTACACCACGGTGGACAGCCACTTCGCGATGCCCTTCCCGGACTGAGGGGAGACGCCGGGCCTTGCGTCCGGGGCCGAACGAGCGGGAAAAGGGGGTACGGTACGGGAGATCGCCGCTGAAACCGTGACCCCGATGTCCATTCGGGATCGGATGGAGATTGAGGAAAGTTGAGGTTCCCCACTCTTTCCTGGAGTATCCTCGGGCAACCCAATTCAATCAAGGAGACGTCGTGATGACTGGGCGAATCGCGATAGCGGCTGCCGCGTTCGTTGCCGGCCTCGCCATCGCCAGCCTGCCGTCCACTTCAAGCGCTACTATTTGCAGGGAGATAGTCAGCTTGGGGATCGATCGGTGCAAATGTCCGATTGACGAGATTCAGCACCTGGACTTGCACCGGTGCCCCCAGCTTCTTGAAGAGCGTATCAGTCATGAGATTCCAGATTACGAACGTATTTTGAAACAGTTCGTCAAATAACTGAACCGCAATTGACGCCTTGCACGCTCCTTGCCTGCGCGAAGCTGTCGACCGAGCTACAGATCATTTCGGCCGTCTCGCCGAGCTCGAAATCAAGGCCAAACATTCGATTGGAGGTCATTTTACAGTCCATTGTCATTTTCTACCTCAAACGAAAATACCGCGCCTTCTAAGGCCCCTCGCTAAACGGCCCGAAATAAAACTTAGCCAATCTCGGGTCTAAAGCGAACCTTATTCTTTCCAAAAATCCATTGTATCCCAAAAAATTACTTCTATCCCAATCCTCGCAAACAAATAGAGTTGCGTCAATTTCCAGACTATCACCCTCTTCGGCTGGGAGTGTAATAGGAAACCTCTCCAATGAACCTACCATACGCCCAACTGCAGTGTTGAGCGCCACCATTGGTTCACTCGGTCTCAGCCCTAATCTCCTATTGATTTCCGCGTTTAGTATTACCCATGGTGTTGCAGTATCGAGTCGAGCTGTTGTAGATATTGGAATATCCGCCTCAATCACAATATTCACATGAACTAAGTGTAATTCCGATTCACGTGATGGGTCGTCTCCATAATAGTCTGAGACGCCTGAAGTAAAACTTTCACCCCTTAACCACAGCATTCCGCCATTCACCCTGATGAAATAAATTGTATAAGAGGAAGTCGTTTTGATTGCCTCCGTGGTCTGATCTGTGACAGCAAAGTCTCAAGCTTGACGGAAGAGGCCAGAAGTTCGCCCTCCGCAATTGCTACCCACTGGCCGCGATACTCCTCCCCGTGCTTCGCGAGCCATTCCATTTCCTTCTTCTTATTGTCGGTCCTCCTATTTTTCTTTGACACTCGGCCGGGGGAGATTGCCCGCAGGAGTCTTGACAGCTTAGTATCGTTTGGATAGCGCTTCGCCCCTCTCGCGAGAACAATGCGTGCAGCATCGACTCGCTGTTCACTCAGCAGATGCCTTGCATGTTCCAAGTAAAGAAAAACTCCTGGAGAAACGCTTGGCGAGCGCAATCGTCTATCCCAAACATCTTCGAGCGCAATTTCCCAAGGCGAATGTCCCGACTGGTCCGAGCTCCCTACGTTCTCTTGTCGTTCGGCCTCGTTTTGGACAACTTCACTTTTTTTGCCAGGCAGATGGGCAGAACGATTGCGTATTTTCCAAAAATGTGAAGTGAATACTTTCTTTTCTCCAGCACTTAAAACAGGAGTTTGCAGCAATTTATTCAAGACAACTTGCTCAGTCTCGCAGCTTCTATTGCTATGCAACGTCCGAGTAGGCCAAGATATACTCTTGTGTCCTAGCGGTACAACGCGTCCATAAAACTCCTCCGAATGTTGTGGTTCAAAAGCCATTCCTCGATTGGCAGGTTGCGCAGTCCCGGTGGGTCGGTCGCGGAGTCCCGAAGAGTCAAGGAGAAGAACAAATTGGGGTGCAAGGCTCATTGGTCTAGATTCAGGCCAACGTATGAGAGAAGCTGGCCGATGTGGTCGAGAACCGGTTGGGACAACTCGTCGTGCGAAATTTCACTTCCATCATAGCCGAGCGCTAGGCGAACAAAAACGCACTCCGAGTACTCCCCTGACATATCCAAGGTAACAGAAGAGTGGGTTCGGGATTCTTCTTGGCCAAAGTAGTATGTGACGGAACTGCCGATGGTGGAAGGTACGTCGTCACACAACGGTGAAGCATACTTGGATGTATACTGGATGGGGCTCGCTCCTTCTATTTCAGCATGAAAGGCAGTCTGTAGAATGTAGCTCTCGTAAGAGCTTTCAGACAAATCACTTTCAACGGCGTTAAATGTGGCTTTGCACAGCCCTACTATTATCTCATTGTCAAGGGTATGCGGGCTATAAAATGGTAACTGCCCAGGTTGTTCATGGGGATAATTCCGCTGTTGGAGAGGT
>JAPPNV010000356.1 GCA_028818565.1 Rhodospirillales bacterium
AGCGTATCGAGCAGGGCAGGGTCCAGGGGGTCGAGAGGCCGCCCGGCGATCTCCTCCGCCGCTGCCCAGATCTGCGGCAGGTGCCCCACCATGGCGGAGCGGCCCGCGTAGCTCTTGACGACATACTGGTTGTTGGCCCAGTCCGACGCCGCGCAGCCGTAGTGGTCGAGGATGCGGTTGATCAAGGATACGCGGTGCAGGCGGCCGAGATAGCGCGCCCGCCCGCTCTCGGGCTCGGCCGCGCGGCCGGCATCGGTGCCGGCTTCGGTCCAATGCGTGCCGCCGGCCATCATCGTGCAGAACGCACACACGGTCTCTCCTCCCCGGGCGCGCGCGGCCCCGCGCCGTTGTAGCGCTCCTGCGAACGTAGCGCGGTCTCCCGACCCAGAGAAGGCGGAAAGAGCGTGGACACCCTTCAAGCCGATTGACGATATTCGATGTCTCCGCTGACTGCGGCTCATCGAATTGCGCCCATCGGCTTTGACAAATACGTAATCCGTATTACATATTAGCCATGGCAATTCGGTCTTTCGCAGACAGAGATACGGAGACCGTATGGCTCGACAGGCGAGTGCGCCGTTTCCAGAACATTCAGGCCCAGGCCAAGCGCCGACTGAACGTCCTGAATGCGGCGACCTCTTTGGATGACTTGCGGAACAACCCCGGTGCGAGGCTCCACAAGCTTGCGGGGCGACCGCGCCGGCCAATGGGCCATCGCCATCAACGAGCAGTACCGCATCGTGTTCGGTTGGAAGGACGGACCCGTAAAGGTAGAGATAACGGACTATCACCGATGATCGGACCCATACACCCGGGCGTCACCCTGCGCGAAGACTTCATGGAGCCGCTCAACTTGAGCGCGAACGGACTCGCGGAGGCGCTGGGCATCCCCCAGAATCGGATCAGCGATATCGTGCGCGGCCGGCGCGGCGTCAGCGCCGACACCGCGCTCAGGCTCGAGCGCGCCTTTGGTGTTTCCGCTGCCTTCTGGCTCAACTTGCAGTCCCACTACGAGCTCGAGGTCGCCAGACGGGATGCCGGGAAGGCGATCGAGAAATCGGTCAGACGGCTTTCCAGCGCCGCCTGAGACGCACGGCATCACGAAACGGCGAGTTCGGCGAGCAGGCCGTAGTGATCCGAAACCGGTAGGGGCTCGCGATCGGGGCGCGGCACCACCGGCTCGTCGAGAACGGTGCGCGCGGCTTGGACAGCGACCCCGTACCCTTCGCCCGGCCGCACGAAGATGTGGTCCACCCGGCGCGCTGGGCCAGAGGCTCGGCTTCGGTTGATCGGATTGGCCGGATCCCACGTGCCTTGAGGCCGGGCGTCATCCGCCAGACCGGCGGCAACGTCGGCAAAGCTGGCGCCGCTGAAAAGCCGGCCGGTCTCGGCGTCTGCGGCCGGGTCGCAGTTGAAGTCGCCGGCGAGCACGACGGTGCCGTCGAAGGTTGCGCTGGCGGCCTCGATCGCCTGGGCGATCTGCGCGCTCCGCCGGTCGGCCGCGCCCTGGCGCCGCCTGCGCCGATAGGCGCCGCCGGCGGTGGCGTGGAGGTTGATCACGCGAACCCGGTCGAAGCCGGGCGTAACCGCCGTGCAGGCGAGCATCCCGCGCGGTCCGAAGAGGCCTTCTTCCAGCGTCTGCTGCACGAAGGGGGTGCAAAAGGCGTCTTCCATCGGATGGCGGGAGAGAGTGAGCAGCCCCGTGCCGTAGAAGCGGCTGTCCTCGGCAATGCCGGCGCGGTGGGGGTAGAGATCGCGAAGCTCCGCCGCCAGCCTCACCTTGACCCGCTGCGGCACCAGCTCCTGCAGAAGGACGATATCGGCGTCCACGCCGCGCAGCGCGGGCGCGAGGTGCGCGGCGCGGGCAACAACGTGGGGCACGTCCTCGTAGAGAGCGGCACCGAAGAGCCGGATTTCGGTCAGGCCGGTGTTGAAGGTCAGGATGCGCAGCATCGGCGCGCTACGGTCCCGGCCCTGCCCGGATCATGGGCCGGGAGCTGCGGTTGACCAGGAAGAGGCCGGCGAAGAGCAGCGCGACGGCGAGGCCGATCCAGGGGCTCGGCACCTCACCGAAATAGAGGGCGGCCCATCCCATCCCGCACAGCGGGCCGATGTAGCCGTTGGTCGAGAAGAAGACCGGCCCGACCATGCGAATGATTTCCAGCCCGAGCACGAAGAAGCACGCCGTGAGCGCGCCGCCGCCGATCAGCGACCAGTCGCCGTCGGTCATGGTGCCGTCGAACAGCCACCAGCTGTCGGCGATGGCCATCACCGGCAGCAACAGGATCGCGCTCGCGAACGCGATGCCGCAGGTCAGCGGGATCGGCTGGCTGCCGGCCGGGCGAAGGAACACCACCGCGACGCTGCCGAAGGCGTAGCAGACCGGCGAGCCGAAGGCCAAGAGTAGCCACGGTGCCATGCCGGGTTCCGGCAGGCTGGCACCCGGCGCGAGCACCACCAGGATGCCTGCGAGGCCAAGCATGATGCCCGCGACGCGCAGCAGCCGCACGACGTCGATCTTGAACAGGATCGAGAAGGCGTAGGTCAGGATCGGCGAGAGCGTCAGCGTCAGTGCGACCGCGCCGGCCGGCACCCTGGGCGCGGCCAGCGCAAGCAGGGTGTAAGGGAGCGCAATGCCGATGAAGCCGAAGATGAAGTAGAAGCGAAGGTAGACGACGCTCAGCTTCGGTCGCTGCCTCAGCGCGAGGCTCGCGATCAAGGCGACCGCCCCGGCCGTCACGCCCTGCCAGAAGACGAAGGGAAAGGTCGGAACGCCCTCGGTAATGGCGATCCGGTTGAGCGAGAAGGTCATGGCGTAGCTGGAGGCACCGAAGAGCAGCATGGCGAGGGGCACCAGGTGCCCGCTGCCTTGTTCGAGGCGGCTCACGAAGGCCGCCCGTCACTCCGGGAGGCCGATGGTGAGGCCGCCGTCGATGACGAGCGATATCCCGGTAATCCAGCGGGCGTCGTCGGAGGCGAGGTAGACGAAGCCGTCGGCAATGTCGCGCGGCGTGCCGATGCGGCCCAGGGGCGTACGGCCCGCTGCGCGGGCGAGAGAAGCTTCCGGGTCCGGCTGCTCGGCGATGAAGCCCTCGAACATCGGCGTGTCCACGAAGCCGGGGCAGATGCAGTTGGCGCGGATGCCGTGCGGCGCCCCGTCAAGCGCCATGCAGCGCGTGAGCATGATGAGCCCGGCCTTGGACGCGACGTAAGCGGCATCCTGCCGCACCGCGACGACGCCTGCGATCGAGGCCGTGCTCAGGATCGCGCCGCCGCCGGCCGCGGCGAAGTGCGGCCAGAACGCCTTCGAGACCCGAAAGGCGCCGCTCAGGTTGATGTCGATTTCGCGCTGCCACTCGGCTTCCGGGAGTTCGGCCACGCCGCCCAGGATGGTGACGCCGGCGTTGTTCACCAGCACGTCGATCCGGCCCAGCGCCGCCAGCGCCTCCGCGGCCAAG
Organism: Rhodospirillales bacterium; assembly: GCA_028818565.1. Lineage (GTDB taxonomy): Bacteria > Pseudomonadota > Alphaproteobacteria > UBA828 > UBA828 > WTGU01. The sequence continues at coordinate 3,459 of JAPPNV010000356.1, forward strand.
CGCGCCGCGTCGTCCTCGCTGGCGATATCGGTGCGCATCGAATGCGCAGTGCTCCCGTTCGCGACGATCGACGCGGCGACGGCGGCAGCGCCCTCCGCGTCCAGGTCGGCGCAGACGACCGCCGCGCCCTCCTCGGCAAAGCGGAGCGCGGTCTCGCGGCCGATGCCCGATGCGGCGCCGGTGACGACGGCGTTCCTGCCTGCGAGTCTCACGGAGATTGGGGGTCAGGCCCGCTCACGCGGGCATGGTCTCGTTCCGACGCTGCGCGCGCTGCATCAGGATCAGGCCGATCACCGCAAACACGCTGAGGCAGATCAGGATGAACAGTCCAAGGGCCGCCACGTAGGCCCATTCGAGGTCCTTGAAGGTAAGGTCGAGTATGTAGACGGAGATCGACTTGGTGGCCACGCCCGGCCCACCGCCGGTCATCACGTAGAGGATATCGAAGATCTTGATGCACTCGATGGTGCGGATGACCAGCGCAATGATCATCACCATCTTCATGCGCGGCAGCACGATGCGCCAGAAGCGCTGCCACGCGTTCGCGCCGAGCAGCGTCGCAGCCTTCATCTGATCCTCGGGCACACCCACCATCCCTGCGAGCAGGATCAGAAACATGAGTGGCGTCCACTGCCAGATGTCGGCGATCATCACTGAAATCATCGCCAGTGTGCCGTCGGCGAGCCACAGGATCTCGACTTCGGTGCCGCTGATCCGGCTTAGCAGGTCGTTGATGGGGCCGGAGCTCTGGAACAGCATGAAGAACATGTAGCCGGCGACTGCGGGCACGATCATCATCGGCATCAGCATGATCGAGTAGAAGAGCCGCTTGCCCACGAATTTTTCGGCGAAGAGGATCGCGAGGCCCAGACCCAGCAGGAACTCGATGGGCACGCAGACGGCGACGATCAGGAAGGTGCGCCCGATCGAGCCCCAGAGCTTCGAGTCGTCGAAGAGGTCGCCGTAGTTGCCGAAGAGGTTAGCGCTCTCGTAGGCCATGTACCACGGCGTGCCGTCGAGCGGCCCCCACCAGGTGAAGCTCACGTAGAGCTGCATCACGAGCGGGAAGGCGACGATGAAGAGCAGCAGCAGCTGGGCAGGGAGCGTCAGGTAGAGCCCGAGCAGCTTGCCCTGGGTCTCCAGCGGCGTCAGCACGGGCCGCCCGGACTTTGTCGCCGCTTCGCTCATTGCTTCAGCGCCCCGAAGGTGAGGCCGCGCACCAGATATTTCTGGATCGCGATGCCGAAGACCACCGGCGGCACCACGGCGATGAGGCCGAGCGCCGCCTTGGCGCCGTACATCTGCCCGGTCATCGCCGACGAGAGCGAGTTCATGTAGACCGGGATGGTCACCCACTCCTTGCGGGTGAGCAGCAGGGCGATGACGTAGTCGCTCCAGTTCAGGATGAAGACGAAGAGCGTGGTGCTGGCGAGCGCCGCCTTCACCATCGGCAGCGTGATCTTCCAGAACACGCGGAACCAGCTGCAGCCCTCGACGAGCGCGGCCTCCTCGATTTCCCGCGGCACCTCATCGAAGAAGGTCTTCATCAGCCAGAAGGCAAAGGGCAGCGTGACAATGCCGTAGATGAGCGAGAGCCCCCACCACGAATCCATGGCACCGATGAAGGCCCACATGATCATCACCGGGATCATCACCGCGAGCGGTGGGAAGAGCCGGAGCTGGAGGACGCCGAGCGGCAGGTTGCGGCCGACCCCGAAGCGGGAGACCGCATAGGCGCCCAGCGTGCCGGCGATCACCGCGATCAGGGTCCCGAGCAGCGAGGTGACGAGACTGGAGATGATCGGCCTGGTGGCGGTTCTCTCGTGGGTGATGGAGTAGGCGTCTGTCTCGCCCGTGAAGATGTATTCGAAATTGGCGAAGGTGGGCTCGCGCGGCAGCCAGTGCAGGTCGCCTGCCGTGGAGACCCACTCGGTGTGCGGCTTGAAGGCCATGGTGGCCATCCACACCACCGGCAGCAGCGCCAGGCCGACGGCGACGAGGATCAGCGCGTAGCGCCAGAGGTGGGATGAGTACGCTGTTTGCATCGCTGCTCAGGCCGCCGTCCCGGGCCGCTCACAGTGCTCGCGGGCGATCGCTCATCGCCCTGAAGTGTGGGCACGATCGGGAGAGGAGTGGGCGGGCGGCGCGCAAACGCTGCGCACCGCCCGCGACGGACCGATTCGGCGCTCTTCGGATCAGGCTTGGTCGATGACCGTCGACCAGCCGGACTTTGCGGCGTTGATCAGTTCGGTCATCTTGTCCTCGCCTTTCTTCCGGATGTGCTTGCGCCACGACTTGGCGGTGTTCTCCATCGCTTCCTGGGACGTAATCTCGCCGGCCAGGGCGGCGACGAGATTCTCGCTCAGCGTGTTGTGCATCGCGAATTGGCCAGGGATGGCGATGGTGGGCACCGCGCGCGCCACCGTGCCCTCGATGATCGGCACGTGGTAGGGCTTGTAGGACTGGATCACCAGCGGATCCTGGAAGTTGGCGAGCTGGAAGGGATCGAAAAACCCGCCCGGATTGCCGGTCAGCAGGCTGAAGATCCGCGTCGATCCCGACCACTGCAGCCAGAGATAGGCGGCCTCCTGATACTCGCTCTGGGTCGAGACACCGCCGTTGTTGCCGAGATAGATGGTGGAGCGGCGCACCAGGTCATTGCCGAACTGGTGACCCGGCGGCAGGAACGAGCCCATCTTGCCGCCTATCGCGGTTTCGGAATTGTCGAGGAACTTCGGACAGTTGGAGAAGGTGCCGAGCATGAACGAGTTGCCGTTGGCCATGTTCCCGTAATACTCGGGCCAGCTCCAGCCGAGGCCGCCCTTGTCGGACCAGTCGAGGCTCTTGACGTGCTCCTCGGTGGCCTGGATGCCGGCGTCGGTGTCGATGAGCGGGTTGCCCTCGTCATCGAACAGGTGCTGGTTGGGATTGTCCTTGCTGACGTAGCGGTTGTACCAGGTGCTGATGCCCCAGAAGTGGCTCATCATGTTGCCGTTGCCGAGCATCCCCTTGGAGGTGAAAAACTCGGCCAGCTGGTCGCACTCGCCCCAGGTGCGGGGCGGTCCGATCTCCCAACCGTACTTGTCGCCGAATTCCTTCTGGTTCGCTGGGTCTTCGGTGAGATCCCTGCGGTAGACCCATACCTGGGCGTCGCCGTCATAGCAGACCGAGCGGGGCTCGCCGCCGTACTTGTAAAGCATGTCGTAGGATTCCGGCGTCGGCATCCCACGCTGGGGGTCGGCGAAGTCGGCGCCGTGCTTCTCGATCCATTCGCCGAGCGGCGCGATGCCATTGGCCTCGGACAGATCGCCCATGGCCGCATAGCCGAAGGTATAGACGTCATACGCGGCGGAGCCGGTGGTGACGTCCTGGATCACCTTGTTGAATTGCTCCTCCGGCGAGACGGGGATGAACTCGAGCTTGACCCCGGTCTCGGCCTCCCAAATGGACTGCAGCGTCGGCCCGTCCGGCGGCCAGGGATTGGTGAAGTGCCCGATCGCGCCGTCGGTCATCAGGATGCTGAGCTTTTCTGGCGCCTTGCCTTCGGCCTTCAGCTTGCGGATGCCCTCGACTGCGCGGCCTTCGGACATGGTCTCGTTGTATTGGTAGCGCTCTGCTCCCTCGAAGCCCGTGGGACCGCCCGTCATGCCCTCCGCCAGGCCTGCGGCCCGCGCGGAGCGGATGAACTTGGGTGCGATACCGATGGGCGAGGTAAGCACCACGCCTGCTGCGCCGGCCTTCAACGCTTGCCGCCGCGTAATCTTCATCGCCATTGATGCCTCCCTTGGTTCTTGCCGATGAGTGGCCCGTGCCATCGAGCCGGCGCATCGTTGCCATCCAATCCTATACCACGCGCGCCCCGCTATGCATCCTCCAACCGCCGCAGGACCATTTTTTAGTCGTGGCTGAGGGCTCGGGATGACGGGGATCGCAC
>JAPPNV010000388.1 GCA_028818565.1 Rhodospirillales bacterium
CGCCGGCGACATCGGCCGTCGCGGGGTCTTCGCCGACGGCGCGGAGCCTGAGCCCCGCGTTCGAGCGGTCGAGGCCCCACCACACCGCGATGGCGAGCGCGGCAGCGGCGTAAACCAGGATATCTTGCTGGAAGAATATCGGCCCGATCCACGGGATGTCGCTGAGCACACCGAGATCGAGGTCACGGAAGCCCGCCACCTTTTCGAACATGTAGGGCCGGCCGACGACTCCGGTCAGTCCGTCGCCAAGGGCGACGATGATGAGCCCGGTTAGCACCTGATCGGTGCGGAAGACGACGACGGCGATGCCGAAGACGAGGCCGACCAGGGCGCCCGCCAGCATGGCGACAGGCACGCCCGCGCCGGCGAGCCCGGTGTGAAAGCTCACGACCGCACCGGTCATCGCGCCCACCAGCATCATGCCTTCGCAGCCGAGATTGAGGACGCCGGCGCGCTCGTTGATGATCAGGCCGAGTGCTGCGAGCAGGTAGGGCGTGGCGAAGCCCGGCGTGGTGGCGAGCCAGTTCTGGACGAAATCGGCCGCCATCACGCGTGCTCCCGCACGCCCCAGCTGAGGCGGTAGCGGCTGAAGAACTCGACGACGACGAAGGTGAAGAGGATGACCGCCTCGATCAGCGTCGTGATCGCCGCCGGCAGTTGATAGAACACCTTGAGCGTGTCCCCCGCCGTGTAGACGCCGCCCACCACGAACGCCGTGACGATGACGGGGATCGGCCGGAAACGCCCGATGAAGGCGATGACGATGCCGCTGAAGGTGTAGCCGCCCGCGATAAAGAGGGTCATGCGATATTCCTGACCGGCGGCCAGCCCGGCGCCGGCGACGCCCGCGAGTCCGCCGGACATGGCGGCGGCGAATGCGGTAGTCAGCACGACCGGGACACCTGCTGCCCGTGCCGCCTCCACGTTGGCGCCGATTGCGTCCATGTAGAAGCCGAGCCGAGAGCGGGACATCGTGAACCAGAGCAGGACACCGGCGCCCAAAGCGATCCAGAGGCCGGTGTGCGAGGAGCCCCAGCCAAGCCGCGCCAGACGCTCGACCCCCTCGTCATAGTGCCGGGAGTTGGGAAAGGCGCTGCCGGGGTCGTGCCACGGGCCGAAGAGCAAATGCTGGACCAGCTGATAGGCGACGTAGGTCAGCAGCAGCGAGGTGATGATCTCGTTGACCCGGAAGCGGAGCTTGAGAAAGGCGGGGATGCCGATCCAGCAGGCGCCGGCTATGGCGGCAGCGATGAACATGAGCGGCAGGCGGAAGAAATCGGGGCCGATGTCGAACAGGGCGACCCCGGTCGCAGCGATGCAGCCCAGCCACATCTGACCCTCGACGCCGATGTTCCAGAACCTGAGCTTGAGCGCCGCCGCCGAGGCGAGGCCGACGAGCACCAATGGCGTAGACGCCGTCACGACCTGGGCAAGGCCATTCAGGTCGAGGAACACGAAGACGATGAACTCGTTGATGACTTGCCCGGCGGAGACGCCATAGGCGATCAGAATGCCGAAGGCGATGAGGAGACCCAGCGCGATACCGCCGACGAATGTCGCGACCCGCATCCAGAGCGGCGACTGCTGGCGCGGCACAAGATAGATCGGGCTAAGCATGGCCCAGCATCAGCCGGCCGATTTCGGCGCGGCTGACCTCGCCTGCGGCGAATTCGCCGACCAGCCTGCCCCGGCTGATCACGGCGATGGTGGTGGAGAGCGCGAGTACCTCCTCCAGGTCCTCGCTGATCAGCACGCAAGCGGTGCCCGCGTCCGCCGCGCCCTGAAGCAGGTCGTGGACGGTACGGCAGGCGCTCACGTCGAGTCCGCGGGTGGGCGAGTGGGCGACCAGGACACTCGCCTCACCCTTGAGCTCGCGCGCCAGCAGGAGCTTTTGGGCGTTGCCGCCGGAGAGGAGCCGGGCAGCCGTGCCCGGCGCAGCGCCGTGGATGGTGTGGGCGTCTATCGCTCGTGCCGCGGCAGCCTTCATGGCGCCGCGCCGGACCAGCGCCGGGGAGCCGTAGTCTCCGGCAGGCACGCCGGTTACGCCGAAATTCTCATAGACCGCGAGCTCCGCCAGGAGGCCGTTGCGGAAGCGGTCGGCGGGGATCGCGCGCATTCCCCGGCGGCGAAAGGCCGGCACAGCCTTCCCTGCGAGATCGGTACCGTCGATGGCGATGCGTCCCTGGGTGGGTGCGCGCAGACCGGTTAGCGCGTCGGCCAGCTCTTGCTGCCCGTTGCCGCCGACGCCCGCAATCCCATAAATCTCGCCGCTCCGAACGGCGAAGCCGATGCCGTCAACGCCGATGCCGCCGGCCCGGCGCGCGGTCAGGTCCTCGACCTGGAGCCGTACATCGCCGAGGGGCCGGTCGCGGCGTGCCTGCTCCTCGCCTTCCTCCCCCACCATCGTCCGGGCGAGCGTCGCGGCGTCCAGGCCGGCCGTCTCGGCGCCGGCAAGCACCGTTTCGCCGCCGCGCATCACCGTCACCCGCGACGAATAGCCGATCACCTCCCGCAGCTTGTGGGTAATGAGGACGACCGCGTGGCCGTCCTCGGCCAGACGGCGCATGAAGGTTAGTGCCGCGACCGACTCCTGGTCGGTCAGCACCGAGGTGGGCTCGTCCAGGATGAGGATCCGGGCGCCAAGGAGCAGCACCTTGAGGATCTCGACGCGCTGCTGCTCGGCGATGGAAAGATTGCCGACGACGGCGCCGGGATCGATGTCGAAGCCGACCTCCGCCGCCTTCGCCGCCACTGCCTCGGCCGCGTCCCGCGGGCGGCGCATGCCCAAAGCGTCGCGGCAGGCGAGCACGATGTTTTCGGCAATGGTGAAGCGCTTCACCAACTTGTAGTGCTGGTGGACCATGCCGATGCCGAGCTTCGCGGCGTCGGCCGGCGCGGTGATGGCGGCCGGCTGGCCGTCGACCGCGATCGACCCCTCGTCCGGGGCATAGAGCCCGCAGGCGACATTCATCAGGGTCGACTTGCCGGCGCCGTTCTCCCCGAGGAGGGCGTGGACTTCGCCCCACCCGCAGGAGAACGACGCCTGCTTCAGCGCCGGCCGGCCGTCGAAGGCCTTGCTCGCGCCGACGATCTCAAGGGCAAGACTCACCCCGCAGCTCGAAAGGGATGCGGGGGCGCGAAATGCCCCGGCTGGTTTACTCGGCCGGCATGGTGCCGATGGCACCCTGGACGAAGAAGTTCATTCCCCACAGGCCGTCGTCGGAGAGAACCTCGCCCTCGGGCACTGCCAGCGAGCCGTCCTGGCGGTGAAGCGGCCCCTGGAACGGATCGAGCGTGCCCGCGACCATCGCCGCGCGCGCCGCATCGACATCCGCCACCGCCGCCGCCGGCACCCAGTCCGCGATGGGATCGACGTCGAAGAGACCGGTATCGATTCCTTCCCACCAGCCCCACTCACCAGGCTCCCAGGTGCCGTCGATGATCGCAGAGATCGTCGGGATGAAATAGGCCTCCCACTTGTAGACCATGGAGGTCGCCACCGCATCTGGCGCCTGGTCCGACACGTCGATCTGGAAGCCGACCGACCACTTGCCCTGGTCCTGGAAGGCGAGATGCGGGCCCGGCGTGCTCATGTTGGAGCCCAGCACGTCGACGCCCTGCTCCAGCAGGGCCTCTGCCGCCTGCGTCTCCTTCACCGGGTCGTACCAGGTGTTGACGAAGACACCGACCATCTCGATCGCCGGATCAACCGACTGCGCGCCGCGCAGGAAGGCGTTGAGATCCCAATTCACCACGCCCAGCGGATAGCCGCCGATGGAGCCGACCCTCTTGGACTGCGTCAGATGGCCGGCGACGATCCCCGCGAGATACCAGCCCTGATAGCTGCGGGCATAGAAGCTCTCCAGATTGACCGAGTTGTTGGTCTCGCCCGCGCAGTTCACGAAGGCCACGTTGGGGTACTTGGTGGCGGCTTCGAGGAAGGCGTCGCCATAGCCCCACGAGGTGCCGATGATGATGTTGTGCCCCCGACTCACGTAGAGATCGATGGTGCGCAGAATCTCCGAGTTATCCTCGGGCACGTTCTCGGTGTAGGCGATCTCGACCCCGAGCGCCTCTTCGGTCTTGGCACGCGCGTACTCGAGCGCCTCGGACCAGCCGCCGTCATTGACGGTGGCGAGCTGGAGCATCGCAATCTTGGGCTCGCCCTCCAGCTTGAATGCCGCCTCCGAAGTCGAGACGGCGAACGCGCTTATCGCGACCGCCGCGATGGCGCCTGTGAGCCATTTCCACATGATGAAACCCTCCCCTCTGGTTTTCTCGAGTTTGGACATTACCGAGACTGCTCGTTCGCGGCCGGCAGCAGCGAAGAACCTTCTTCGCCCTGAAGCGCCTGCCGGAGAGCGGCCGTGGCGTCGATGTCCGGCGCGAAGGTGTCGGGATCGACCGCCACGCCATAAAGCGCGCGTGCATCTTCAATGGTAATCAGGCCGTTCAGGCAATCGTCCGCGACCAGGGCCGGATCGCGCCCGCTCGGCGGGCCGTAGCCGCCGCCGCCGGCCGTCCGATGGCGGACGAGCGCGCCTTCGGCCACCTTCACACCGCTCGCGCGGACGTAACGCTCTTCCGACGGCGTGCCGGGCTCGACCAGGAGCTCGCTGCCCCGCCCCTCCAGCCCGCCGAACAGTCCGTAGGGCCTGAAGGTCTCGCGGTCCAGAGCGATGGCGAGCTCGGCCTCGCCCATCATCCGGTAGTCGATCTCGGTGCCGAAGCCGCCGCGATGCCTGCCGGCGCCGGCGGAGCGCTCCTGCAGCGCGAACTTCTCGCACACCAGAATTGGCGTGGTGGTCTCCATCACCTCGACCGGGATGTTGTAGGCGTCCCCGCTGCCGAGCGAGACGGTCGCGCTGTTGCCGTCCGCGTGATGGCGCCCGCCCCAGCCGCCCGAATAGCACTCGAAGTGCGCGAACTCGCCGTCGGTTTGCGGGTCATTGCCGCCGAGTGTCATGCAGCTGAAGCAGCCGAAGGTGCCGCCGATGACCTCCTCGGGAATGACGTCGGCCAGCGCCTGAAAGATCAGCTCGATCAGCCGCGTGCCCATGTTGCCCATGCCGGTCGTCACCGGCGCCGGGTATTCCGGGTTGAAGACGCAGCCGGCCGGCGCCGACACGTGGATCGGCCGGTACGAGCCCTCGTTGCCGCCGAGCGCGGTGTCGGTGAAGAACATCATCGCCTGGCGTGTCATCGAGACGGTCACGACCCAGTGGGCGTTCCCCGCCGAGCCCTCCCTCTGGGCGCCGCTTCCGCTGTAGTCGATGTAGATGTCGCTGCCGTCGACCGTGACGGTGACGGCGATGGGAATGGGCTCGTCGGAAATGCCATCCCCATCGGCGAAGCCGGACGCCTTGTAGACTCCATCTGGAATGCGATCGATGGCTGCGCGGACGACACGCTCGCCGTGATCCAGCAGCGCGTCCGCCGTCTGGGTCAGCGCATCGGCGCCATTCTTCTCCAGCCACTCGTGAGTCCTGACTTCCGCGGTCTTCAGCGCTGCGATTTGGGCCGAGAAGTCACCGCGGGAGAGCGTCGGCGTGCGCAGGTTGGCCATCAGAATCTCGATGACCTCCTCATTCATCGTGCCGCCGCGCGCGAGCCTGAGAGCGGGGAGGCAGAGGCCCTCCTGATAGGTGTTGCGCGCATCCGCCGACCAGCTGCCCGGGTCCTTTCCGCCGATGTCCAGGTGATGCGCCTTGTTTGCCGCCAGCATCACCAGCTTGCCCTGCCAGAAGATCGGCATGACGACGTTGATGTCGTTCTTGTGCGTGCCCCCGGCGGTGTAGGGATCGTTGGAGAGGAAAATGTCCCCTGGATTCATGTCTGCCAGGGGGAACTTCTCGATCACCGCATCGACCACGAAGTTCATGCTGCCGTTGAAGATCGGGATGCCCTCGGCCTGAGCCAGAAGCCGGCCTCGGCTGTCAAACAGGACGCAGCTGTAGTCGTTGATCTCGCGAAGGATCGTCGAATAGGAGGTCCGGTTCAGCGTGATCGACATCTCGCTGATGATCGAGTGCAGGCCGGCGCGGACGACCTCGAGCGTGACCGGATCGACCGTCTCTTGCTGGGTCTCCTCAGCGAGATGCATTGCCTTGGCCATGGTGCCCCTAGATCCGGCTCGCCGCGCGGCCTCAGGCCGCGACCTCGACCGAGAGGTTTCGAAACCGATCGACCGTAGCGCTCTGGCCCGGCATGACGACGATCGTCGAACGCGGGTCCTCGATGACGCAAGGGCCGGCGACCGCATCGTCGGCGCGTAAAGCCGTTACATCGTAGATGTCCGTCTCGACGAACGCACCGTCGAAGAACACCGGGCGCCGCGCCTTCGGCGCGAGCGGGCCGTGAGACGCCTGACGGGTATCGATCTCCGGTAATTGTGGCCGCTCGAACGCGCCGATCGCGAAGACCCGTGCGTTGACCATCTCGACCTCGAACTCCGGATTGGCGAAGCCGTACGTGTGCTCGTGCAGCCGGTCGAAATCGGACCGGATGCGCTCGCCGTCGAGGTCGTCGATATCGACGTAGACGCGCAGGTAATAGTCCTGCCCGACGTAACGCAGGTCGAGCGCATCGTCGAAGTGCATTGCCGCTTCGACCACGCCGTCCGCCTCGAGCCGTTCCGCGCCGAGCGTTCGAAGTTGATGCAAGGTGCGCCGGATCTCTCCCCACTCGACATCGCCGAACGACTGGACCGAAGACTGTGCGAAGTCGTGACGGAGGTCGGTGGCAAGCATCCCGATGGCCGAGACGGCGCCGGGATTGCTCGGCACGACCAGCCGCTGCACGTCGCCGATGCGGAGCAGCTCGCCGGCCACCATGCCGCCCGCACCGCCGAACGCCATGAGCGTGAACAGGCGGACGTCGAAACCCCGCGCAATGAGGATCGAGCGTATGGCCTTGTTCATGTTGGCGGTGACGACCCGGAGGATACCTTCGGCGGCTTCGGCGACGTCCATCCCTAGGGGCTCGGCGATCCGCTCGCGGATGGCACGCTCGGCAGCAACGCGGTCGAGCACCATCTCGCCCGCGAGGAAGTAGTCCGGATTAAGCCGATTGAGCGTTACGCAGGCGTCGGAAACGGTGGGCTCCACCCCGCCGAGACCGTAGCAAGCGGGTCCCGGCCGGGCGCCCGCGCTCTGCGGCCCCACGCGAAGAGCCCCTCCGGCATCGACCCAGGCGATGCTGCCGCCGCCGGCCCCGATGGCCAGAATCTCGATGGTGGGCGCCATGATCGGCCAGCCTTCGACCGCGCTCTGGTCGACCGTTCGCGCCAGGCCGTCGGATATGACGCCCATGTCGCTGCTGGTGCCGCCGATGTCGATGGTCGCCACGTCGC
>JAPPNV010000082.1 GCA_028818565.1 Rhodospirillales bacterium
CAACAGCGAGGAGAGCATCGAGATCGTCGAGCTGGGCGGCACGCCCGGCAATCAGCTGAGCGCCGCCTGGCAGGCTTGTTCCGAAGCCGAGATGGAAGGCAACGCCGCCATGACGCTGCTCGGAAAAGCCGACACCAACTGGACCCAGCAGGGCACTTTCGAGGCGATGTCGGGCTTCCTCTCGCAGAACCCCGATATCGACGCGGTGCTCTATGAGTATGCCGACGGCTTCCGCGGCGGCGTGCGCGCTTATGCCGCCGCCGACCGCGCCATGGACGTCATCGTCACGCTGCGCACCGACGAGCAGGGCCTGTTCTGCGACTGGGAGGAAGTGGGCAACCCGAACTTCCGCATCTTCTTCTCCTCGGGCGGCACCTTCCAGGTTCGCATCGCGTTGACCGCCGCCATGGAGGCGAGAGGCGGTGCCGAGATCGGCGCCCATGTCGACGTGCCCTTCAAGATGAAGGAAGTGCAGCAGGGCATGTGCGACAAGGCGCTGCCTGATCAGATGCCGGTCTCCACGCTGGTGGACACCGACATGCTGAACGCGATGTTCAAGGAGTAGCGGCCGCAACGAACGGCCTGACCGCCGGGCGGAGCGGAAGACGCCGCACCCCGCCCGGCGGTCTCGTCAGAACGACCGCAGATCGCCGCCGAGAGAATGCCCGACCCGTCGCTCCGCCTGTCAGGGATCTCCAAGCGCTTTCCCGGTGTCCAGGCGCTACGCGACGTGAGCCTGGACTGCGTGGCCGGTGAGGTCCATGCGGTGCTCGGCGAGAACGGCTCGGGCAAGAGCACGTTGCTCAAGATCGCGAGCGGCGCGCTGGCGGCGGACGAGGGCACGGTCGAAATCCTCGGCAATCGGCTGGCTTCGGCCGACACGTCGCAGGCCCATCACTTCGGGCTTGCCACCGTTTATCAGGACAATTCCCTCGTGCCGGAACTCACCGTTGCCCAGAACCTCTATCTCGGCACGATGGGCGAAACGCTGGCTTATCACAGGCTGGAGGCCTGGACCGAGCAGCAGCTTGCACCATACGAGCTCGCGATCGATGCCTCCGCGCGCGTCGCCGCTCTCTCCCCCGCCCAACGACAGTTTCTGGAGGTGGTGAAAGCCCTCGTCTCCAGGCCCGAGGTGTTGCTGCTCGACGAGCCGACCGCGTCGCTCGACGTCAACGACGTGGACACCCTCCATCGCATCGTCCGCGGCATCGTCGCCGAGGGCACGACGGTGGTCTACGTCAGCCACCGTCTCCCCGAAATTCTCTCTCTCGCCCAGCGCGTGACCGTGCTGCGCGACGGTGAGGGGCAGGGCACCTTCGAAACCCATGCGCTCTCCGAGGACGACCTCATCGCGCTCATGGTCGGCCGGCCGATCGAGGCGGAGTTCCCGCCCAAGCGAGGCGCCGAAATTCTATCCACCGAGAGCTGCCTCTCTGTTCAGGGGCTTTCCGGGGATGCGTTCGGCGACGTCGCCTTCGAGGTTCACCGGGGCGAGATCCTGGGCCTCGCCGGTGCCGAGGGAAACGGACAGCGCGAGGTGCTCCGCGCCATCGGCGGCTTCGAGGACGCGTCCGGCACCCTCTTCTGCGAGGGCAGGCGCATCCCGTTCGCAGTACCGCAGCGCGCGCTCGGCGCGGGCGTGATGATGCTGAGCGGCGACCGGGCCATCGAATCGATCTATCCGGCCCTGAGCGTGCGCGAAAACATCACGATCCAGGTCCTCAAGGACTTCGCGACCGCGAGCGTGGTCTCGGGCCGCAGTGAGCGCGCGCGCACGCGCGAGATGATCGAGGAGCTCGACATCGTCACAGCGAGCCTCGACCAGCCCATCGTCTCGCTCTCGGGCGGCAATCAGCAGAAGAGCATGCTGGCGCGGAGCTTCCTGCACGGCGCCAGGGTGGTGCTGATCGATGAGCCGACCCAGGGCGTGGATGCAGCCGCGCGCTTCGACATCTACCAGGCGATCAGGGCCAAGGCCGACAGCGGCACCACCTTCGTCATCAAGTCGTCGGACGCGCTGGAGCTCGCCGGCCTCTGCGACCGGGTGATGGTGTTTTCGCGCGGGCGCCTCATCAAGGAGCTGGTGGGCGACGAGGTGAGCGAGGAGAACATCGTCTCTTCGTTCCTGACCTCGCGGGTGGCGCGCACGAGGGAAGCCACCGCCGCTCCGACCGCGTCCGCTCCGCCTGCAGGCTTCTCGCTCGCACGGGATGTCGGGCGCCTCGCGCTCGTCCGCGATCAGTGGTGGACGCCGCTGGGTTTTCTTCTCCTGCTGATCGTTCTGGTCGGCGCCTACGCCTCCAGCCAGTCGGACGCCTTTCTTTCGCCGCTCAACGGTCGCCACCTGCTGCTGGCCACCGCTCCGCTCGCCCTGGTCGCGATGGCCCAGTTGAACGTGCTGCTGGTCGGCGGCTTCGACATGTCGGTCGGCTCACTCATGAGCATGACGGTCGTCGCCGCCTCCTTCCTGATCGGCATGGGTGTGGACATTCCGGTGTTGTTCGGCGGCACGCTCGCCTGCCTCGGCGCCGGGCTCGCGGTCGGAGTCATCAACGGCACGATGGTGCGGCGACTCCACATCAATCCGGTCATCACGACCATCGCCATGCTGAGCGTGCTGCAGGGCGTCGCGCTGCATTTCAGGCCGGTGCCGACCGGTTTGGTGGAGCCGGACTTCATGTCGGCGCTGCGCACCCGCATCGATTTCCTGCCGGTCTCCTTCCTCGGCCTGATCGCGATCGCCGTGCTCGGCGATCTCTGGCTCTACCGCACCAAGAGCGGGCTAAGGCTCAGGGCCGTGGGCTTCCACGAGGAAGCAGCGCGCCGCAACGGCATCAGAACCGGCTTCGTGCACGTCCGCGCCTATGTGATCTCAGGCGGCATCGCCGCGCTCGCCGGGCTCTTTCTCAGCACGGAGGTGGGCGTCGGGCACCCGACGGTAGGAGCGACCTACACGCTCACAAGCATCGCCGCTGCGGTGCTGGGCGGGGCCGCACTCTCCGGCGGGCGCGGGTCCTTCTCCGGCGCGTTGCTGGGCGCGATCTTCTTCACGCTGATCGTCAACATCATGCCGTTCCTTGCGGTCAACACCGCGCTGGGCGTCATCGTCAGCGGCGCATTGACTCTGCTTGCCATCCTTCTCTATTCCGGGCGTCTGCCGACCGGCCGCGTGGGTCAGCTCTTGCGCGCCCTTGCCAGTCGCCGCTCCACGCCAACGCAACGGGTATGAGGTCATGACCGAGCTTTCGCCGATCCCGCAACGCGAATCAGCCCGCCCGGCCGCCGCGCGCGGACCCTATGACGGCGCCTTCGACATCGTCTGCGTCGGCGCAGGCGCCGGCGGCCTGGCGACCGCGCTCTTCTCGCGCTGGCGCGGCAACAGCGTGCTGATCCTGGAGAAGGCGCCCGAGGTCGGCGGCACGACGCGCAAGGCCGCCTTCTGGTACTGGGTGCCCAACAATCAGGCGATGCGGGACAAGGGCATGGAGGACCCGCGCGAAGATTGCCTGCGCTACATGGCGCGCCTTTCCCGCCCGGAGTGCTACGACCCCGCGGACCCCCACCTCGGCATGCCCGCGTGGGAATACGCGATGTTCGAGGCAATCTACGACAATGCCGCGACCGCGACCGAGCTGTTGAAGGACAAGGGTGCGCTCGACTATCGGCATTGCGACTTCGTGCCGGACTACTGGGCCGAGCTGCCGGAGGACAAGGCACCCACCGGCCGCGTACTGGTCCCGGTGGACGCCAGGGACACGATGTCGGACGGCGGCCTGCGTGCCGTCGAATCCATGTCGCGAGCGGCCGTCGAAGCCGGCGTCGATATACGCACCGGGCATCGGGTGCAGCGCGTCATCCGCAACCTCGCGGGCGATGTCGTGGGCGTCGAGGCCAGCGCCGGCAACGGCACGGCGCGGCGCTTCCACGCCCGCAAGGCCGTGGTCTTCTGCACTGGCGGCTTCACGCACAACGTCGAGATCCGCAAGAATTTCCTCAACGTGCCGATCTACGGAGGCTGCGCCGCGAAGACCAACGAAGGCGACTTCATCCCGATCGCGGGCCAGCTCGGTGCGCAGCTCAGGAACATGAACTACGCCTGGATGTGCCCTGTCGTGCTGGAGAAGGCGATCGCCGGCGATCCCACGTTGATCGGCACCTTCTCGCCCTCGGGCGACTCGATGATCTACGTGAGCAAGCAAGGGCACCGGGTCGCCAACGAGAAGCTCGCCTACAACGAGATGGCGCAGAAATTCTACGAGTGGAGCCCGACGGCCGGCGAATACCCCAACCTGGTGCTGATCGCGGTCTGGGACCAGCGCAGCCAGGATCACTGCGCGAGCGACGAGTACGGCCGCTTCATCGTGCCGCCGGGTGTGGACGACGCCCACGTCATCAAGGGCGAGACCCTGGGCGCTCTGACCCAGGCCATCGGCGAGCGGCTCGCGCGCTACGAGGCCGAGACCGGCGGAATCCGGCTCTCGGCGGACTTCGAGTCCAACCTCACTGCGGCGATCGCGCGCTTCAACGGCTTTGCCGAGACCGGCAAGGACCTGGACTACCGCCGCGGCGAGCGGCAGGTGGAGCAGCTCTTCAACGGGCCCGTGGCGGAGGAGCCGTCAGCACCCAATGCCACCATGTACCCGATCAGCGCAGACGGGCCCTACTACGCGGCGCTGCTTTCCGGCGGGACTCTCGACACCAAGGGCGGGCCCAAGGCCGCGCCCACCGGCAAGATCCTCGACGACACGAACACGCCGATCACGGGGCTCTACGGCGTCGGCAACTGCGTCGCCTCGGCCTCGGCCCGCGCCTACTGGGCCGGCGGGGCCACTCTCGGGCCGATTCTGGCCTTCGCCTATCTGGCCGCCAACGAGGCCGACCGCGAGCCGCCGAAGCTCACCAACTAGGACAACCTGTCAGAGCATTCCCGACTAAACCGGGCACGCAAGGAGGAACAGCATGGCGCTTTGCACGCAGACGATGACCGACGAGCAGCGCAAGTCGGTCGCCCTCGAGTATCTCAAGGCCTTCGACAACGGCGGCGTGACGTCCACCGGCGGCAGCATCCTCGACCTGTTCGCCGACGATGCGCAGGTCTACTTCCCGAAGTGGGGCATCGCCACCGGCAAGGAAGAGATCGGCCAGATGTTCACCGACGTGGGCGGCACCATCAAGTCGATCCTGCACCACTACTCGCACTTCAATTACATTTTCTCCGGCAGCGACTATCTCGTGCTCGAAGGAACCAGCCACGGCGAGCACCGCGACGGCCCCTGGCGCGCCGGCGTGCCCGAGCACGGCGCCGGCCGCTGGTGCGACGTATTCGAGATCCGCGACTGGAAGATCCACCGCTGCTTCATCTATCTCGACCCCGACTACGCCGGCGGCGACAACGCACGCTACCCCTGGCTCGCCGACAAGTAGGCGCGGGGGGTCCATCTCGAGGTTGGGCCACTCCCGAACGGTCGAGCGACAGGCCGGCGAGGCGCTGGATCCCGCGCTGCGCCGGCCCCACCATCGCGCTCTGCGGCGAGAACGCCGCCACCAAGTCGACCCCGACAGGACGCTCGACCGACTGAGGGCTGCCGAGGCGCAGATGGTGGAGATCGCCAGGGCGCTTCGCCTCAGAGCGCGGGTGCTCATTCTGGATGAGCCGACGGCGGTGCTCTCGCGCCGGGAGATCAATCACCTCTTCCGAATACTGCGGAATCTGCGGGAACAAGGAATGGGGCTCGTCTACGTCTCGCACCGCCTGGACGAGATTTTCGAGGTCTGCACCGACATCTGCGCCCTGGATGTTGTTTATCGTCGTCGTTCGCCCCCCGAAAACTAGTGGAATCAACACGCTGCCCCGCCTCCGCAGCCCCAAATTCTAGACCAATTCGGCCTCGATTCCGGCTCCAATATCCCGGCCGCTTTTCCGGGGGTTTGTCTGACTTTCTGTCGCTGACTCATCGGACTTTCCGTCGGCTACATTGGCAATAGCTCCAGCTGCCCACATGGGATTCGCCGGCTCTTGGACCGCGCTTGGGTGGTGGCGCAGGCCGCAGGCCGGGATGCGATCGAGACCAATGACATCACCGCCGCAACGACCTCATCGCAAGGCGCCGGGCGCCGGTGGAAGCCGACTTCTCGGCATCGAAGTGGCTCTACGGGCAGAGACGGGCCAGGAGTTGCTCGCTCGAGCGGAACACCGCCCGCCTCTACGCCGTTGCCATCGCCTACAACATGCGCTGCGCGAGCCTGCTCGCGGGCGCCTGACACCCCAGAGACCACGAAAGCCGCCGTCTCTCACACACAATCAGCCAACGGCAACGGCACACGCGCCTCCATCAGAACCGCCCAGCGCCAACATCCTCCCCCATGACCCCACCGCACCAACTTCGCAGAGGAATCCCGCTAGGGAGGAGAGGGCCGGGGTGAGGAGGGGGCGTCGCTTACGCCGAGGCGCTGGGGCGTGCGCCGACCTCGGCGAACCAGCGGGCGACGTTGGCGCAGTCGTCGGGGATCTCGATCTCGGCGCGCTTGGAGAAGTCGATCGCTATGAACGCCGTGATGTCGGCAATCGAGAACCGGTCGCCAGCAAGATGGCTGCTCTCCGCAAGCCGGCCGTCGATCTTGGCGAAGAAGCGCCCCATCAACTGCCTGCCCCGCTCCGCCAGCGCCGGGATCTGGGGCACCCCGCCGGTCACGCCGGCGACCCCGCGGCCCTCGAACATGGGCACGCTGTTCCGCAGCGCGTCGACGGCCGCGAGATAACCCTCGAGTTCCGCCTGCCGGTTCCACATCTCGATGACCGCCTTCTCCTTGGCGTCGCGGCCCATCAGGTTGGGATCGGGATGGGTCTCCTCCAGATAGCGGCAGATCGCGACGGACTCGCCGAGGCAGGTGCCGTCGTCGAGGACCAGCGTCGGCACCACGCAGTTCGGGTTCACGGCGCGGTACTCGTCGGTGAACTGCTGCCGCTCGCGCGTGTTGATCTGGACGGAGGGAATCTCGATCCCCTTCTCGGCGATGAACATGCGCACACGGCGCGGGCCCGGCGCGAGCGAAAATTCGTAAAGCTTCATGTCCTGGGTCTCCCTTGATGGCCGCCGCCGGGTCAGAGCGTCTTCCAGTCGACCGACTGCTCCCAGGCGTGGGCGGCGCGGTAGATGGTGGATTCGTCGAAGTGCCTGCCGATCAGCTGGAGGCCGACGGGCAGGCCGTCGTTCAGGCCGCAGGGCACGGTGAGCGCCGGATGGCCGGTAATGTTGTGGCAGGCGGTGTTGGTCAGCATCTCGTGGGCGCGCTGGATGTAGAGGT
>JAPPNV010000346.1 GCA_028818565.1 Rhodospirillales bacterium
CGGCGGCACGGCGATCCGCATCCATCACAACCCGCTCGTGCCCTGGATCTGGATCGGCGCGCTGGCCATGGTGGCGGGCGGTGTCGTCTCGCTGACCGACCGCCGCCACCGCGTGGGCGCGCCCACCCGCCGCCGCAAGTCGGCGCCCGCTGTCGCGGCTGCCGGCACGGGCGATTGAGGGACAGGCAAGAGATGGCGGACGAGGGCGCCCAGGCGCCGCGGGAGGAGCAGGCGTCCCGCCAGCCCGTATCCGCCGCCCGCAGACTGCGCTATCTCGCGCCGATGTTCCTGTTCGTGGCGCTCGCCGCCGCGCTCGGCGTCCAGTTGCTCACCGGCGATCCTGGCAAGGTGCCGTCTGCGCTGATCGACAAGCCGGTGCCTGAATTCGCTCTTCCGCCGGTCCGGGGGTTCGAGGACGCGGGCGGGTTCGCGACCGCCGACCTCGGCAAGGGCGAGATCGCGCTCGTCAACATCTTCGCCTCCTGGTGCGGCCCCTGCCGGGTCGAGCACCCGCTGCTCATGGCGCTCGCCGAGGCCGGCACCGTGCCGCTCTACGGCATCAACTATAAGGACACGCCGGACGACGCCGAGCGCTGGCTGGGCCGCCTGGGCAATCCCTACACGCTGATGGGGGCCGATCTCGACGGCCGCACCGGGATCGACTGGGGGGTCTACGGTGTACCCGAGACCTTCGTGGTGGACGGTGCGGGCCGCATCCGCCACCGCCACGTAGGCGTGCTCTCGCAGTACGATCTCGACGAGACCATCCTGCCGCTGATCGAGGACCTGCGCGGATGAGGGCCATGCGGTGGGCGCTGCTCGGGGCAGCATGCGCGCTCTGGCTCGGGCTCGCGGCGGGCCCCGGCCTGGCTTTCACGCCCGATGAGCCGCTCGGCGATCCCGCGCTCGAGGCGCGCGCCCGCGCGCTTCACGCGGAGCTTCGCTGCATGGTGTGCCAGGGCCAGTCGATTGCCGATTCCAATGCGCCGCTGGCCCAGGACATGCGCGCCATCGTCCGCGAGCGCATTGGGGGCGGCGCGAGCGACGATGACGTGAGGGGCTTCCTCACCGACCGCTACGGCGATTACGTGCTACTCGACCCGCCGGTGAAGCCCGAGACGTACGCGCTCTGGTTCGGGCCAGCGGCGGTCTTCGTTGCCGGCGCCGCCATTGCCTTCGCCCTTGTGCGCCGTGCGAGGGCCGGGGCGCGCGGAGCGGGGGCGGAGCCGCTTTCCGCCGAGGAGCGGCGGCGGCTCGACACGCTGCTCGACGACGACGACACCTGACCGGGCAGCCGATGATCTTCGCGCTCGCCGCTGCACTGCTGACGGCGCTCGCCGTCGCGGCGGTGTTGATCCCCGTGCTGCGCCGGCACCGCCGGGGCCCGTCGCGGGCGGACTACGACCTCACCGTCTATCGCGACCAGTTGCGCGAGCTGGAGAGCGACCGCGCCCGCGGTCTGGTCAGCGAGGAGCAGGTGGGGGCAGCCCGCACCGAGATCGAGCGGCGCATGCTGCGCGCGGCGCGCGCGCGGGACGCGGCACGGCCGGCAGACGCGGCAACAGCATCCGGGCCGGCAGACGCAAGGGCGGACGCATCGAGGAGCTGGCGCCGGCCAGCGGCGGCCATCGGGCTCGGGCTCTGCATCCCGGCGCTGGCCGCGGGGATCTATGCGAGCCTCGGCACCCCCGGGCTTCCCGGCCGGCCCTTCGCGGAGGTCGAACGACCGGCCGCCCAAACGGAGGCCCTCGCGGCCCTGAGCGGGCCGGTCGAGCAGCTTGCAGCCCGGCTGGAGGGCGAGCCCGACAATCTCGAAGGCTGGCTCCTGCTCGGCCGCTCCTACGTGGCTCTGCAACGCTACCCCGAGGCGGCCGATGCGCTCAGGCGGGCGGCGGCGCTTTCCGGCAACGATCCCGAGGTGCTGGCGATGCTGGGGGAGGCGATCGTCTGGGCCAACGACGGGATGGTGGTGCCGGAGGCGGTCGGGGCCTTCCGCCGGGTCCTCGCCGCGCAGCCCGGGGACCCGGCAGCACGCTTCCACCTGGCGCTCGCCCGTGCCCAGGCCGGCGCGGTCGGGGAGGCTTACGAGATGTGGCTTGCGCTCGCCGCCGACACGCCGGCGGACGCGCCCTGGCGCGGCGAGTTGGAGGCCCTGATCGGCCAGGCGGCAGAGGCTCTCGGTATCGAGCTGGAGGCGGTTCCACGCGGGCCGGCAGTGGCCGACGTGCCCTCCGGCCCCACTGCGGAGGATATGGCGGCAGCGGCCGAGATGTCGCCCGAAGAGCGCATGGCGATGATCCGCGGCATGGTGGAGAGCCTCGCTGCGCGGCTCGAGGCAAGTCCGGACGATCCCGAGGGCTGGCGGCGTCTCGCCCAATCCTATGCCGTGCTCGGCGAGCCCGAGAAGGCGGTCGACACGCTGCGACGCGCATCGGAACTGGCTCCCGACGACCTCGCGACCCTCCACGCCTACGCCCGCGCGCTTACCGGCGAAGTCAACGCTGAGCCGCCTCCCGCGGCGGCCATCGCGGTCTACGAGCGGATCCTGGCGCTCGACCCGGACGACGAGGCCGGGCTCTGGTTCGTCGGTCTCGCGGCGGCTGCACGCGGCGACTCCGCCTCCGCACGCGCGCATTGGGAGCGCCTGCTGCCTGTGCTCGCGCCAGGCAGCGATCTGCACGGTGCGGTCCAGACTGCGCTCGAGACTCTCAGGCAATAGGCGCGCGCTCGACGGCGCAGGCGTACCCGTTCAGGTGGCCGTCACAGTCCGTTCCATTGACGCCCGCCGGACCGCATAGATACCGGGGCACCTCAGGCTTCAAACTTCTTGACATGCGAATGCAAATGAGTCGTAGTTGCATTTAATGAAGGAGTGAGGACGTCCGAGAACAACAGTCCCGGCATCGCCCGATGACATCGAACCGTAATACCAGTGCAACCGTCGCTTCACGCCTGCCGCCTAGCCTCCCGCGCAGGGAGCCGCCTGAGCGGGCTCGGAGTTTGCGTTCTTCAGACACATCAAATGAAGAGGAGAGTGTGATGGGTTTCGTGCGCAATCGGCGTCGCTTCGGGGGGAAGTCCCTGGCCGCGGCGCTTCTCGGGACGACGCTCCTGGTTGGCCTCGCGGGCCCTGCGCTCGCCGACAGCCACCTCGAGTCGGAAAATGCCGAGCTCCGCTCAATGGTCGAGGATCTGATGCAGGAAGTGCAGATCCTCAAGAACATGGTGGTGGAGCAAGGCAACAAGATGGCGGAAATGGGCGAGCCCGCAGAGCCGGCCAAGATGGTGGAGTCCGGCAAGGACAAGGTGAGCCTGAAGGTCTACGGCCAGGTCAACCGGATGCTGCTCCTGGCCAGCGACGGCAACGAGAGCCGGCTCTTCAACGCGGACAACGACATGTCGTCCACCCGCGTGGGCTTCAAGGGCGAGGCCAAGATGGACGGCGGATGGTCCGCCGGCACCACTGTCGAAGTGCAGATGGAGTCGAACTCGTCGGCCAAGGTGCACCTGGGGGACGACGGGGATGACATCAACACCGGCAAGGAGAGCTTCAGCGAGCGCAAGCTCGAGCTGTGGGTCAAGAGCAAGGCGGCCGGCAAGTTTTCGATCGGCCAGGGCAGCACCGCCTCCGACGGTGTGGCCGAGGCGGATCTCTCGGGCACCGGCGTGATTAGCGGCTCAGGCTCCGGCGGCGCGCTCGGCGCCGATGTCAGGTTCGTCGACTCAGATGGCAATAGTCACTCCAAGGTAGATGGCATCTTCGACAATCTCGACGGGCACAGCCGGAAGGACCGGCTGCGCTACGATTCGCCGAGCATCGGGGGCTTCCAAGTCTCGACCTCACTCCAAAGCGGCCGGGATGACGGCGATTCCGGCCCCTGGGACGTGGCAGTCCGCTACGGCCGGGATCTGGACGGGTTCGAGGTCGAAGCCATCGCCGCCCAGTGGGTGAACGGCGACGACACCGGGCTGGGTGGCTCGGCATCGGTTCTGGCGCCGTCCGGGACGAGCTTTACCGTCGCCTATGCGACCGAGGAGGACGGTGACGGCTCGGCGAGGATGACCTATGCGAAGCTTGGTCAGAAGCTCGACATCAATCCTGCGGGGAGCACCGCGCTTTCGATCGGCTTCATGAACGCCGAGAACGCGGACGGCGACGGCGGCAGCGCCGTCGACGTCGCCGTCGTGCAGAAGGCCAAGAGCCTTGGCGCCGAGTTCTATGGCGTCTACGGGTTGTACGAGGCCGATATCGCGGGCGCCGCAACCAACGACGTCACCGTCGCGGGCGTCGGCGCGCGCATCAAGTTCTAATCGCGCAACCGGTCCTGCCGCTCCGCGAGGAGCGGCGCGGAGGAACAGGGGGGCGGCCGTGCCAAACGGCCGCCCCAAGCGCGTTTAGACGGAGATCGCTAAACGCCCATGAAGCTGATCCAGCCGGTGATGATGTACTTCTCCTCGCGTGGCGCGACCTCGCCCCTATGCGTGTGGGTGAAGCCCGCCGGCCAGATCAGGGTCTTGCCCTTGGCCGGCGTGACCAGATGATCCTGGTAGGTGAAGTAGGTGCCGCCGCCCTCCTTGATGTCGTTGAGGAAGGTCTGGAAGGCCAGCACCCGGTGGCCGAGGTCGAGGCCGCTACTCTCGTAGTGGGCGCCGTGGAAGGCGCCGCCCGGCTGGTAGTACTGCATCTGCGGCGGCTCCAGGAAGCCGAGCTTGTCCGAGGCCTCGCCCAGCACCGGGAACTCCCGCAGGTAGTCGGCGAGGCAGGCCATCACGTGACCGCGATAGGCGCGCACCGTCTTGGCGTAGACCTCGTAGGGAAAGCAGGTCAGGCTCGCGTCCTCGGAATCCTTCCAGGCCTTGTCGACGCCTTTGGCGCTCGTCCCCGGCCGGGTGAGGCCGAGCCGGCGGGTTCGCTTGAAGCCCTTGATCAGCTCGTCGCAGATTGCGGGCTTCTCGATGGTGTATTCCTTGATCCAGCGCATCGCCGGGTGCTGCCTCCATGTGTGTTGGGCCGCCGGCACGGCTGCCGCCATGCGGGTCCGAAGGGCATTCTAATTCCATTTGCCAAGGGGGCACGCCATCAGTATTGTGCGCCGCGCAAAGGGAGTGTCATACGCGCCGCGCCCGCGCGGTGCATCACCTTGGACAAACGAACTGAGAACCGGGCCCGGATATCCCCGCCCGGTGCTGAAGGGAGACTGCGCATGTCGCATTCCGACAAAAAGGAGCAGTTTACGAAGGAGTTGTATCGGCTCTGGTCGATGCACGCGGACCGGAAGAACTACAAGGTCTCGCGGCGCGACCTGATCAAGGGCATGGCCGGCCTCGGGCTCGGCGCAGGCGCGATTTCCATGCTTATGAAGCAGGCGCCCTTCAGCGTGCGCCAGGCCTGGGCGGCCGAGGGTGCCACGCCTGAGGAGCGTGCCATCAACGGCGCGAAGGCGCTCTTCGACAGTGCCGAAAAGAAGACCATCAGCATCATGTATCCGTCGGGGTCCGGCGGTAACCTCTCGCCCTTCGTCGAGGAGTGGAAGGGGCTTACCGGCTTCGATCTCGAGCTGATCGAGGTGCCGGTCACCGAGACCCACCAGAAGGCGATGCAGGAAGCGGTGGCCAAGACGGGCCGCTACGACATCATGATCCCGGCCCCGCTGAGCCTTGCTGACCTCGCCGAGTCCGGCGTGGCGCGGCCCCTCGACGACTACATGGACAAGTACGATCCCGAGGTCTACTCCGGGCCCAACCAGCTTCAGTTCCCGGTGTCCGACTTCGGGCAGAAGTACAAGGGCAAGACCTACGGTCTCTACTGTGACGGCGACTGGTGGCACCTCAGCTACCGCAAGGACAAGCTCGCCGAGAAGGGCCTGGCGCCGAAGTCGAAGCGCGAGATGGTCCATACCTGGACCGAGTACGACGAGTTGTGCGCCACGATGCACGACCCGGACAACAACTTCTACGGCGCTCTCGAGTACCGCTCACCGTTCTGGAACAAGTTCCACTGGATGACGCGGGTCCAGTCGAAGGGCCACTTCTACTTCGACGAGGACATGAACTCGCTGGCCGACACACCGCAGGGCATCGAGACGGTCAAGGAGCTGATCGCGCTGCAGGACATCATGCCGGCCGAGCAGTTCACCTACGGCTTCACCGAGAACTACGCGCAGTACTACGCGCAGGGCCGTGGCTTCTGCGAGTTCGGCTGGCCGTCGCTCTGGCGCTACAGCAACGACGCGGCCGGTTCCCAGTCGGTCATCGCCGCCAAGGGCGAGGACGGCGAGCCGTCGCAGACGGCCGTCTCCAAGGTGCCTGGCACCATGCACAACGGCGAGCTCATTCGCTCGTGCATCCACGCCTTCGCCTGGGACTTCGTGGTGAGCAACTACTCGCCGATCCAGGAAGCCGCTTACTGCTTCTCGCAGTGGATCACGGGGCCGACCATGTCGATGCGCTCGATCCCGAACGAGGGCGGCTACTTCGACCCGTGGCGGGACAACCACTTCTTCGCCCCGTCGGCCGAGTTCTTCGCCTCCTATCCGGGCGATTTCCTGGCGACCCACGCCGAGGCGATCGTGGACGCGGTGCCGGAGATTCAGCTGCGCGGCGCGGCCGAGTACCTCAACGCGCTCGACATCAATCTGACTGCGGCCTACAACGGCAACAAGTCGCCGGAAGAGGCCATGGAAGATACCGCCAAGGAGCAGAACCGTATCACGCGGCGTCTGGGCAAGGCGGAGCAGAAAGAGAGCTGGCACGGCCTCGCCAAGATGTATCCGGAGCCGCTGCAGAAGCTCGTCGGCGTCGACAAGTGGGTTCTGTAGTCCGGACGTAACACCTCAACCGGACTGCAGGTAACGTGGTTACAAAGACTGCGAACGGCGGCGTGCCCGTGCGTGCATTGCAGGCGCGGGCACGCCTGTTCGACCCCAATGACAAGCGCTACATCGGCGTGCTCTTCATCACGCCTGTTCAGCTTCTTTTGATATTGATGCTGGTTTTCCCGTTTGGCCTGGAGTTCTTCGTCGCGCTGACCGAGTGGCAGCCGACCTACGGAACCTCCATATGGCAGGCTGTGTCGTCGGTGTTCTCCGGCGATACCGAGCTCGGCCTCAACTACTACTACCTGGTGACAGACGAGCCGCGCTTCCTCGAGGCGCTGGGCCGGACGCTCGCCATATCGGTCTTGAGCCTCTGCCTCGAATTCGTCATCGGGCTCGGGCTCGCGACGATTTTCCTAAAGTCATTCTGGGGCAAGCGCATCTGGTTCACCGCGCTGCTGACCCCGATGATGA
>JAPPNV010000425.1 GCA_028818565.1 Rhodospirillales bacterium
TGTTCGGTGAAGAGAACGGCGATGCTTCGTTCGTGCACGATCTCGGCGGTGAGCTCCATCAACTCCATGCGTTCCCTGGGCGCCATGCCCGCAGTCGGCTCGTCCATGAGCAGGAGCCTGGGATCGTTCGCCAGCGCGATCGCAAGCTCGACCCGCTTGAGGTCACCATAGGCCAGCACCCCGCAGGCTCTGTCGTACTGCTGGTCCATGCCGACGCGTTCCAGCAGCGTCATGGCCTCGTCGATGTAGTGGTTCTTCGCCGGCCGCCACAATGCCCGCGATCGGCGATGGTAGTTGATCAACGCCATCTGCACGTTCTCGCGCACGGTCATCGATACGAAGGTCGCGGTGATCTGAAACGTCCGCCCGACGCCGAGCCGCCAGATTGACTGGGGCCGCAGGCCCAGAATACTTCGGCCGTTGAGCCGTACCGCGCCGGCATCGGGCCGGAGCTGGCCGTTCAACATGTTGAAGCAGGTCGTCTTGCCGGCGCCATTGGGTCCGATCATGGCCAGGAGCTCGCTCGACGAGAGCGTGAACGAGACCCGCTCCACCGCTCGCACCCCGCCGAACGACTTGCTCAGCGATTCGAC
Organism: Rhodospirillales bacterium; assembly: GCA_028818565.1. Classification (GTDB taxonomy): domain Bacteria; phylum Pseudomonadota; class Alphaproteobacteria; order UBA828; family UBA828; genus WTGU01. The sequence goes on from JAPPNV010000425.1 coordinate 594, forward strand.
CTCGAGCACGGGAACGCGCTCGTGCCGTCCCGCGCTCATGTCGCCATTTCCTCCGGCCGAGACAGCCGAAGCCGCCGACCCAGCCGGGTGCCAGCGAAACCGGCGAGCCCCTGGGGAAGCAGCAGCACCAGGGCGATGATGGTCACGCCGAGCAGGAACCGCCAGTAGCTGAGGACGCTGAACAGATCATTGAGCCAGGTCAGCGCGGCGGCGCCGAAGATCGGGCCGAAGAGCGACTGCACACCGCCGAAGAGCACCATCAACAAGGCATCGAAGGAGCGCGCGATTTCCAGTGTGGTCGGGAAGATGCTGCCCTTCGAGAACAGGAACAGAGAACCGGCAAGGCCCGTAAACGCGCCGGAGATGGCGAAGGCCAGCCAGCGATGGCGCGTGAGATCGATCCCGATCGCGGCGGCCCGCAACGGCGAGTCGCGACCGGCGCGCAAGGTATAGCCGAACGGCGCATAGAGGATGCGCCGCATGATCATGAGCGCGGCCACGCTGAGCCCGACGGTGATGTAGTAGTACGCGACACGCGTACTCGCCCATTGCGACGGCCAGATGTCGTTCAGGCCGTCGTCGCCGCCGGTTATCTTGAGCGGCGCCCCGAAGTCGCCTGCGATTCCGAAGGTCTTGAGCACGCTGCCCGGCATGTCCTGGAACACGAACGCCCAGGCGATCTGCGCGAAGGCGAGCGTCAGCATCGCGAAGTAGACGCCGCTCAGGCGCACGCAGAACCAGCCGAACAGAAATGCCAGCAGCGCCCCCCCGACCGGCGCGGCCCAGAACGCGAGCTCGAACGGTGCGTCCGCGAACTTCACCAGGAGCGCGGCCGCATAGGCGCCGCCACCGAAATACGCGGCGTGGCCGAAGCTGACCATCCCGCCCGGGCCCATGATGAAATGGAGCGCCGCCGCGAACAGCACGAAGACCATGATCTCGATCACCAGGACCAGGGTGAACGTGCCGACCACCTCGGGGAAGACGAGGTGCACGATCGGAAGCACGAGGAGCAACGCGCAAGCCGCGCCGGCCAGGGCACGGACCCGCGGCAACGCCGGGCGCAGCGGCTGCTCGGGCGGACCGGAAGGTATTTGAAGCACTGACTCCGGGATGCCGAGCAGCCCCCACGGCCGGAAGATCAGGACCACCGCCATGACCAGGAACATCAGCACCAGCGTCGAGTTCGGCAGTATCTGGATGCCGAAGGTCTGGAGGATGCCGAACAGCAGCGCGGCCCAGAAGGCGCCGAATATGCTGCCCATGCCGCCCACGACGACCACGACGAACGCGGCGGCGAGGATGTTGAAATCCATCAGCAGGTCGGCGCCGCCCTTGGGGATCTGAACGGCGCCGCCCAGTCCGGCGAGAGCGGAGCCGAGAAACAGGACACCGGTAAACAGCCAGCGCTGGTTGACGCCCAGCGCCGCCACCATCTGCCGGTCCTGCGTCGCGGCCCGGACCAGCGTGCCCCAGCGTGTCAGCTTGAACAGCGCCCACAGGCCGACCAGCACCAGCGGCGATATCGCGATCAGGGCCAGATCGTATTCCGGAAGCGGCTTGCCGAGGATAATGACCGCGCCCTTGAGTCCAGGGGCCTGCGGGCCGACGAGGTCCTCCGGTCCCCAGACCCACAGCGTCACGTCCTGGATAACCAGGATGACCCCGAAGGTCGCGATCAGTTGAAAAAGCTCGGGCGCCTTGTAGATCCGGCGAAGCAGCAGGATCTCCATGACCACGCCGATCAAGCCGACGGCGACGGCGGCAATCAGGACGGCGGCCCAGAAACCAATTCCCGTGGAGCCGATCGTCTGGACCAGCGTGTATCCGATATAGGCGCCCAGCATGTAGAACGAGCCGTGGGCGAAGTTCACGATCCGGGTTACCCCGAAGATGATCGACAACCCCGAAGCGACCAGGAACATGGCTGCGGCGCTGGACAACCCCGTCAACAGGCTGACAATGAAATCCGCCACGCTCCGGCTCTTCCGGCTCTCTTGCTCAGACTGCCCTACATCCCGACGCCTGCGTCAGGGGCCGGCTGGGCGGCCCCTGACGATGCGCCGGTTCAGTCTCCGCCGCGCAGTTTCCGGACTTCGTCGTCCGACGGCAGGTAGTCGGCGCCGTCGAGGTATTTCCAGTCGACCATGACGCCCTGTCCGTCGCGCAACGTTGTCCAGCCGACGTAGGCCCCCATCGTCGCTTGATGATCGATCGCCCGAAACGTGATGGGCCCGGTCGGTGCCTCGAAACTCAGCCCTTCCATGGCATCGACCATCTTCTCCGTATCGGTCGAGCCGGCCCGTTCAAGCATTGCCTCGATGGCCAGCATGGTGTTGTAGCCGACCACCGAGCCGATCCTCGGATAGTCGTCCCAACGCTGCTGATAGGCGGCCAGGAACGCATCGTGCGCCGGGGTCTCGATGTCGTACCAAGGGTAGCCGGTCACAAGCCAGCCCTCCGGTGCCTCGTCCTTCAAGGGATCGATGTATTCGGGCTCGCCGGTCAGCAATCCGACCATCAACCGCCCCTCGAAGAGGCCGCGCAACCGGCCCTCGCGCGCGAACTTGGCGAGATCGCTGCCAAAGGTGACGTTGTAGATCGCGTCCGGCTCCAGGCGCTTGAGCGCCTCGACCTCCGCCCCGGCGTCGATCTTGAACAGCGCCGGCCATTGCGAACCGACGAACTCCACATCCGGTCGCAACTCCGTCAATACCCTCTGGAACGCCGCGACGGCGTCCTTGCCGTAGGCATAGTTGGGCGCGATGGTTGCCCAACGCTTGGCGCCCTCATCCTTCGCTGCCTCGGCGGCGAGCATTGCCGCCTGCATGTAGGTCGACGGGCGCAGCCTGAAGGTGTAGCGGTTGCCCTGAGCCCAGACCAGCGCGTCGGCCAGCGGCTCGGCCGCGATGTACAATTGCTGGGTCTGCTTGGCGTAGGCGGTCAGCGCCAACCCGACGTGGCTGAACAGCGAGCCCGAGATCAGGACCACCTCGTCGCGGTCGAACAGCCGCTCGGCCACCTTGACCGCCTCGCCCGGTTTCCCCTGGTCGTCGTGCGATATGAACTCGAGCTCGCGCCCGAGCACGCCGCCCGCGCTGTTGATCTCCTCGATCGCGAGAATTGCCCCTTGCCGGTAGGGAATCGTGTGTGCCGGCAGCCGCGTGTACGAATTGATGTCGCCGATACGAATGGTTTCCGCCTCGGCCGACACGGACCCGGACCCGACCGTGATGCCGGCCGCGATCACGCCGGCGGCACCGATCGCTGTTAGAAGCGCCTTGAAAGGTCTCATCTTCTCCTCCCGATAAGCCAGAATTTCGCGCGGCACTCGCCTGTTGGACGAATTGCTTTCGAGCCGCGCTACCATGGCGACCGGTCTCAACCCGGTCTCCGGTGACGGGGCGATAGGTTCCTGGCGCTAGCAATGCATTGGTTTCCTCCCGTTCGTCGTGCGTGCGATCCGAGCGAGCCGATCACGCCAGCCCGAGACGCGCCTTCGCCTGTTCAACCCGCTCGCGGCGATCCGTCGAGGCGAGGATGTCGAGGCGTACGCGTTCCCATTCATCGAGGCGGGCGAAGCCTTGCTCGAGCTCATTGAGCAGCGTCTTGGTTGCCGCGACGGCGTGCGGTGAACGAGCCGATATCCGCTCGACCAGCGCCCGCGCCTCGGCCCTGGCGGTGCCCTCGCGGACGACACGGGCAACCAGACCCATCGCCGCCCCGTCACGGGCATCGATCCGCTCGCCAAGCAGAAGCAGCCATCTCAGAGCGGCAGGATTCAAGCGTCGGCGGAGGCGCATGACGGCACGCGGGTCGTAAAGCAAGCCAAGCTGCGTTGCGGGAAGCGCGAAGTAGGCCCCCTCGGCGGCCACGATCGCATCGCAGCTCAGCGCCACCTCGAGCGCGCCGCCGATACACGGGCCCTCGACAGCTGCGACGACCGGTACCGTGCAATCGCGAATCGAAGCGGCGGCGCCCGCTATGGCGTCGTCCATGGCACGGTCTTCGATCGTGCCCTTCAGGTCGGCGAGATCGGCGCCGGCGCTGAACCCGTCGCCTGCGCCGGCAAGAACCACCGCTCGGACGTCGCCTGTGCGGGCATCGTCGATCACCCGACTAAGCGCTGAAAGTAACGAGAGGGACAGCGCGTTCCGGCGCCGGGCGTTCTCGAAGGTGACCTCGAGCACACCGTCGTGCGACGACGTGGCCACGCGCCCGCTCACGAAGCCGCCTCCACCGCCGGCCGCGGCGCCGGATCGCCCATCAGGCTCCGGTCGAACGCGAGCGCTTCTTCCACGTCTTCGGCAAGATCGAGAAGTCTCTCGTCCCCGTTCAGCGGCATGACGAGTTGCAGACCCACGGGCAGACCGTCGGCGAGCCCGCATGGCAGCGATACGGCGGGATTGCCGGAGACATTGAACGGCACGGCAAAGGGGAACGCGCCCCACAGCCAGTCGACCTCGCGGCCGGCGATCCGCTTCGGCCGCTTGCCGAAGGGAAAGGCGGTGACAGCCGTTGCCGGTGTCGCGATCGCATCCCAGGTCTCGAACAGCGCTGCGATACGGGCGCGATAGCTGCGATGCGCCGCGCGGCCAGCGGCAATGTCGTCGTCGGTGAGCGTCCGCGCCGCCGCCAATGACTTGCGCACATAGTCACTCAGCACGTCCGGGAACCGGTGGAGAAGATCGCCGCGCTCGCGGCGTTCCTCGGCGAGGACGAGCGGCCCGAAGGCCTGGTTCCATCCTTCGAGGGGCAACGCGGTCTCCACGACCTCATGGCCCAGGGTTTCGAGACTCGCGACGGCGGCGCTGACGGTGGCCGCGACGCCGGGGTCGACGGGGCGTCCTTCGGGGCGCGGGCACCAGGCAATGCGCAACCCTCCTCCCGCGCCGGCACGGCTCATCCCGCGACCGAGAAGCGCACCAAGGAACGCCCGTGCATCGGCCGCGCTCCGCGCCAACGGACCCGGACTAACGAAGTCCGACATCGCCGGCAGGCCGCCTTCGTCGGGGCAAAGACCGTAGGTGGGCTTGAAGCCGAGCAATCCGGTGAACGATGCCGGAATGCGGATCGACCCGCCGCCGTCGGCGGCCAGCGCGACGCTGGCAAGCCCGGCCGCGACCGAAACCGCGGCGCCGCCGCTCGAGCCGCCCAGCGTGCGCGTGGTATCCCAGGGGTTGCTGGCCTCCGGGCCGAGGCGGTTGTCGCTGGTCGCCGACTGGCCGAATTCGGCGGTGTTGGTCTTGCCGGTGAACACGGCGCCCGAGGCCCTCAGCCGGCGAACGACCCCGCTGTCCTGCTGCGTGAAGTTATGGCGGTGGACGACCGAGCCGAAGGTCGTCACCGCGCCTGCGAGCGGGAAGGTGTCCTTGATCGAGATCGGCACGCCGCTCAGCGGCAACGCCCGGCCCGCCCGGTAGGCGGCCTCGGCCTCGTGCGCCTGCCGGCGCGTGAGATCGTCGAAGCGGACGAGATAGGCGTGAAGCGACGGATTCAGTCGATCGATTCGTGCGAGCACCTCATCGGCCACCTCGACCGGCGACAACCGGCCTTCTCGGTAGGCCTCGATCAGCGAAGCGACCGGCCAGTAGAGCGGGCTCTCGCTGCCGCGATCAGGCATTGGGAGACACGCCTCCGCTGATGCCGTACACCTCCCCGGTGATGTATCCGGCGCGGTCGCTGATGAGGAACGAAACGAGGTCCGCTATGTCCTGGGGTTGTCCGACGCGGCCGACCAGAGACCGCGATTCCGCGTAGCCGTCGAAGAACTCGTCGGGGTAGATGCGACGCAGAAAGTCGTTGTAGATCAGCCCCGGCGCCACGGCATTGACGCGGATGCCGTATCGGCCGTTCTCGGCGGCGGCCACTCGTGTGAGCGCAAGAATCCCCGCCTTGGCCGCGGAGTAGGCGGCGCCGTGCTCGGTCGTCATTTCCCAGGCCGCAATCGACGAGATGTTGACGACGGCCCCCGAGCCTTGCGCAATCATGTGCGGGAGCACGTGACGCATGACGTGAAAGGTGCCGTTCAGGTCGACATCCAGGCAGCGCCGCCACGTGTCGGGCGACATCTCGGCGACCGGCTCGATCTTGCTCCACCCGGCGTTGTTGACGAGGGCGTCAATCCGCCCGCGCCGCTCGATGACGGCCTGGACGACGGCACCCACCGCGTCGAAGTCGGTCACATCGAGCGGCATCGACAGGAACTCTCTGCCGTGTTCTTCGGCGAGTTGGCCGGCGAACGCGCCGCAACGGCGCTCATGGGCGTCCGTAATCACCACGTCGTAGCCGTCGGCGGCGAGTTGGCGCGCAATCGCGGCGCCGATGCCGGCACCGGCCGCCGCAGTGACGAGCGCCACCCGGCGATCTCCATCTTGTTCGTTTCGCTCGGGCACCTCGTTTGCCTCCGATTAGTCCGTCTTGAGCCGGGGGATCACGTGCCTGCCGAGTTCTTCCAGCCGACGCAGGCGGCCCCTGGAGAGCAGGGCGAAGCTGATGCGATCGATGTCGACCGTCGAGAGTTCGAGCAGCCGAGAGAGGCAATGATCCCGATCGCCGGATATCGTCACCGAACGCACGAACTCCTCGCTCACGATCGCCTTGTGCTCGGCACGCAGCGACAGGTGCTCCTCGTAGTGGTAGGCATCCTGGGCGGCCTTGAA
>JAPPNV010000087.1 GCA_028818565.1 Rhodospirillales bacterium
GTGAGAGAAGCCCGGTTGGAGGGATCGCTCACAGGCCCGAATAGGTGGGAATTAAACTCAGAAACAGGACACTAGGCGGCGGATGACACCGTCACCAGAATTTCGCAGCCGGTGGCCGTGGGTCACGGCCGACCTCCAGACCATTCGCAACGTCCTGCCTGGAAGGCTTCCGGGCGTTCCGGCGGACTCGGGCCAACGCTTCGAGATACCGCTCGGTGACGGGAGCGGCGACCGGCTCGCGGCCCGCTACCATCCCGGGCGCGCGCCCGCGCCGGCCGTGATCCTCGTGCCGGGGCTCACGGGCTGCGAGGCGAGCCGGCACGTGCTGCAGGCTGCAGACGCGTGGGTGGCAAACGGCGCGCCGGTGGTCCGCCTCAACCTCCGGGGCTCGCCGCCGGGCCGCTCGCTCGCCAGGGGTCACTACCACATGGACCGGGTGCAGGACCTCGCCGACGCCTGTAACGCGGTGGCCGATCTCGACCCCGGCATCCGGCAGCAGGGCATCGTGATCGTGGGCTTTTCGCTCGGCGGCGCGCTTGCTCTCCGCCTGGCCCAGGCGCCCTGCCGTCCCGACCTCGTGAAGGCCGTGGTCGCAGTGTCCGCGCCCCTCGATCTCACGGCCACGGCGGAGCGGATCGCCCGCCCCCGCAACCGCTTCTACGAGCGCTGGCTGCTCGGGCGTCTCAAGCGAGAAACGGAACCGCTCTGGCGACGTGCGCCGGCGGCCGTGCGCGCGGCGGTTCAGGGCGCGCGGCATATCCGGGACTTCGACGACGCGCTGACCGCGAAAGAGGCCGGATTCCGCGACGCGGCGGACTACTACGCCTCATGCTCGCCCGGTCGCGGCATGGGGGGGCTCACAGTGCCGACGCTCATTATCCACGCCGACGACGATCCCTGGGTTCCGCCGCCGTCGGTCGTCGAGCGCGCGCCGCTTCGCGTCGTCGTCACGCGCGGCGGCGGTCACGTGGGATTCCACGGAACGGGAAGCCGGATGCCCTGGTACGTGGGTGCCGCGGCGCAATTTGTGGCCTCGTGCGGAGGGTAGCGTCGGCCGGTCCTGCCTGACGCGGGCTTCCTTGCCCACGGGCCGATTGACCGCTACCGTTCGGCAAAAGGCCGGGATGCCGTGCTCGCCCGGGTCCCTGCCCAAGAAGAAGAGCGCCGAGAAGCCGCCACGCCGCGGCCATGAGGCGAGCGAGAGGGAGGGACGATCCATGAGCAGACGGCTGGCTCATTTCTTGGGCTGCGCCATTGTGGCTGGCGGCCTCGCGGTCGCCGGTGCCAGCGCCGCAGGGGCGGAGGAGCCCCGCCAGGGCGGCACCTTCGTGTGGGGCATGTCCAGCGAGATGAACATCCTGGACCCGCACGCCACCTGCAGCTGGTACACCACCAACGCCATCCACAACATGTTCGAAGGGCTGGTCATGCTCGACCTGGCCGACCCGGAGGCGAAGAGCGCGAAGCTCAAGCCCGCGATCGCGGAATCCTGGGAGCGCTCCGAGGACGGCACGGTCTACACCTTCCAGATCAGGGAGAACGTCACGTTCCACGACGGCACCGGCGTGGACGCCGATGTGGTCAAGTGGAACTACGACCGCTTCTTCAACAAGGACGCGCCGCAGTTCTACGCCACGGCGGCAGCCTTCATGGGCTACTACACGCGCTGGATCAAATCGGTCGAGGTGACCGGCCCCATGGAGGTCACCATCACCCTGACCGAGCCCAACTACGAGTGGCTCCAGTTCGGCGTGCAGGCCTGCGGGATGCCGATGATCATCAGCCCAACCCAGATCGAGAAGGTGGGCAATGACGGCTTCCCCCTGGCCCCGGTCGGCACCGGGCCGTTCAAGTACGTCGAGCGCGAGCAGAACATCAAGTTGGTGCTGGAACGCTTCGACGACTATTGGGGCAAGAACGCCTATATCGACACGTTGATCTTCCGGCCGCTCTCCGATCAGGCGTCGCGGCTCTCCGCCATGCGCGCCGGCGAGGTCCACATGATCAACGAGGCGCCGTGGGACGAGCTCGAAGGCCTCGAGGAAGAGGGCTTCGTGATCTCGACCAACGAGAACATCCCGTCGATCTGGCTGCTCTTCTTCAACCACAGGGACCCGATCATGTCTGACGTCCGGGTCCGCAAGGCGATCAACATGGCGATCAACCGCGAGGGGATCGCCCACGAAATCCTCAAGGACACCGGGCGGGCGGAATACGGCATGCTCTCGCCGGGCACCTTCGCCTACCAGCCCGGCTACGTGTCCGCGCCCTACGACCCTGAAGGCGCGAAGGCGCTGCTGGCCGAGGCCGGCTACGGTGACGGGCTCGCCATCGAGTTCGACATCTACGAGTACGGCTACAACGAGGTCTGGGAGAAGTGGATCCAGCGCGATCTCAAGAAGATCGGCATCGACGTCAAGCTCAACAAGATCGAGTGGATCACCTACCTCGGCAAGTGGGTCCAGGGCATGCCGGAGGGCCTGCACATGAACGAGGTCGGCTGGGGCTGGTCGGTCCCTTACTGGACCCAGGTCATGTCCCGCTGCGATTCGCAGCCGCCCAACGGTTTCAACGTCGGCTGGTACTGCAATCCGGAGGTCGACGCGCTGTTCAACCAGGCGCTCGCCGAGAAGGACGAGACCAAGGCAGCGGCGCTCTATCGGCAGGCGAACGAGATCATCATGGGCCAGGACTTCGCCTACGCGCCCAAGTTCGTCTACTACAACCCGCTGGTGCTCGACCCCAGCGTGAAGGGCTTCGTGAACCCGCCGGAGAACTGGTACGACTTCTCGATCCTCTGGATCGACGAAGAATAGGGCGGGCAGGCGCGCGCGTCCGACGGGGAGTCCTCGACCGGGAGAGAAGACGATGAATCTCAAGGACTATGCCGCCCACGATGCCTCGGGCCTGGCCCAGCTCGTCAGGAACAAGGAGGTGACGGCGGAAGAGCTGCTGGACTGCGCGCTGCAGGCCAGCGAGGCGCTCAACGGCGATCTCAACGCCATCGTCCGCTCGATGGAGTCGGAGGCGCGCGCCGCCATCGCGGCGGGCGTCCCGGCCGGCCCGTTCGAGGGCGTCCCCTTCCTGCTCAAGGACCTGACCCAGTCCTACGCCGGCGTGCCGACCGATTGCGGCAGCCGCTTCTTCAAGGGCTGGACCCGCGATTTCGACAGCGAGATGGTGGCGCGGTGGAAGCGCGCGGGCGCCGTGATCTTCGCCAAGACCAACACGCCGGAAGGCGGCTCCAGCGGCTCTACCGAACCCGTAGCCAACGGGCCCACCCATAACCCGTGGAAGCTCGGCCATTCGCCGGGCGGCTCCAGCGGCGGCTCGGCCTCCGGGGTCGCCGCTGGTATTGCGCCGGCGGGCCATGCCAATGACGGGGGCGGGTCGATCCGCATCCCGGCGTCGGCCTGCGGCCTGGTCGGCCTCAAGCCCTCGCGCGGGCGCACGCCCAACGGCCCCGACTTCGGCGAGCTCTGGAACGGCATCGCCGTCGAGCACGTGGTGACGCGCACCGTGAGGGACTGCGCCGCCCTGCTCGACGCCACCGCCGGCCCCGGCGTCGGTGAGCCCTACTACGCGCCGCCGCCGGCGCGGCCCTTCCTCGACGAGGTCGGCGCCGATCCGGGCGCTCTCAAGATCGGCATCTCCACGAAGGCGCCGACGGGCACCGAGGTCGATGCCGACTGCGTCCGGGCGGCGGAAGAGACCGCCAAGCTGCTGGAAGACCTCGGCCATGTCGTCGAGCCAGCGGCGCCCAGCTTCGATATCGAGACGATGTTCGACGGCTGGACCAAGATCTTCCAGGCCAACGAGGCCTGGGCTTTCGACGGCTACGCCGAGGCGACCGGCACGGCGCCCTCCGGCGAGAACACCGAGGCCAACAACCTCTATCTGCTGGAGGAGGGACGCAAGCTGAGCGGTGCCGATCTGGTGCAGGGGATCAGCGACGTCCACGCGACCACGCGCGACTTCGCGCGGTTCTACGAGGATTACGACATCTGGCTGACGCCGACGCTGGGCACCGCGCCGCCGCCGCACGGCCACCTCTTCGCCGACGACGATGCCGAGGTCTTCTTCGAGCGGCTGATGGCGTTCATCCCGTTCACGCCGATCTTCAACTGCACCGGCAATCCGGCGATCACGCTGCCGCTCTCATGGAACGCCGACGGACTTCCCATCGGTGTCCACTTCGGCGGCCGCATGGCCGAAGAGGCGACGCTGCTCCGGCTCGCCGGGCAGCTTGAGGAAGCCCGGCCCTGGCGCAGCCGGCATCCCGGCACGAGCGTCTGGTCCCTCGGCTAGAGCATCGACTGATCCTGATAACGGCCAGCCGAACGGACCCCACCTCCCCCTGTCCCCCTCCCCCGAAGGCGGAGGGGGGACGCAGACGGCACCGGCTTTCTCTCCCTCTCCGCCCCCGGGGGCGGAGAGGGTCGGGGTGAGGTGGGGGTTTTTCGGGCCGAACTGCGTCCGATATGAGGGACTGTGCTGCGATCGGGTGCGATCCCTTCCGATCGGATAGTGTTCTGGCCCGGTGTAGTCTCGACGGCCCAAAGGCGCCGCCGCGCTTGACCGGCTGCGCCTGACCCTATAGGGAACGCCGCGTCGGCGGAACGGCGCAACGACGGGCGGCCGTGGCGCTCGCGGGGCGTCCCTGCGAGCGCTTTGCTATTGCGCCGGCCGGCGCTAAGGGCGCGGAGGGGGCGATGAGCAGCAACAAGCAGGTTCTCATCCTTGCCGGCGACGGCATCGGGCCCGAGGTCATGCGCCAGGTCGAGCGCGTGATGGAGTGGCTCTCGGCGCGGCGCTCGATCTCCTTCGATGTGAGCGGCGGGCTCGTCGGCGGCGCCTGCTACGAGGCCCACGGCACGCCGCTCACCGACGAGACCATGGCGGATGCGCTCGCCGCCGATGCGGTGCTCTTCGGCGCGGTGGGCGGCCCCCAGTGGGACGATGTCGCCCGCGACGTGCGGCCGGAAATGGGCATCCTCCGGCTCCGCAAGGAGATGGACCTTTACGCCAACCTGCGGCCCGCGCTGGTCTTCGATCCGCTGGTCGAGGCGTCGACGCTGAAGGATGAGGTGGTGCGCGGCCTCGACCTCATGATCGTCCGCGAGCTCACCGGCGGCATCTACTTCGGCGAGCCGCGCGGCGTGGACACGCTCCCCGACGGCACCAGGCAGGGCTACGACACCGAAATCTACAGTTCGCCGGAGATCGAGCGGGTCTGCCGGGTCGCCTTCGAGCTCGCGCGCCGGCGCGGCAACCGGGTGCACTCGGTCGAGAAGGCCAACGTGATGGAATCCGGCAAGTTCTGGCGCGACGAGGTGACGGCGCTGCACGCGGCCGACTACGCCGACGTCGCGCTGGAGCACATGTACGCCGACAACTGCGCCATGCAGCTCGTGCGCCGGCCCAAGCAGTTCGACGTGATCGTCACCAGCAACCTGTTCGGCGATCTCCTGAGCGACTGCGCGGCGATGCTGACCGGCTCGCTCGGCATGCTGCCGTCGGCCTCCCTCGGGTCGCAGGACGGGGACGGCCAGCGCAAGGCGCTCTACGAGCCGGTCCACGGCTCCGCACCCGATATCGCGGGCCAGAACCTGGCCAACCCGCTCGCCGCGCTGCTCAGCTTCACGATGATGCTGCGCTATTCCTTCGACGCCGCGGACGACGCGGACCTCATCGAGGCGGCGGTGCAGGACACGCTGTCCGGGGGTCTGCGCACTGCCGACATCATGCAGGACGGCATGACCCCGGCCTCGACCGATGCCATGGGCGATGCCGTCCTCGCCGCGCTCGATGCGCGGGCCGGCTGAGCGCAGGGAAGGGAGAACCAACCAATGGGTTATCGCGTCGCCATCGCCGGCGCCACCGGCAATGTCGGGCGCCAGCTGCTCGCCGTGCTCGCAGAGCGCGACTTCCCCGCCGACGAGGTGATCGCGCTCGCCTCGCGCGCTTCCGTCGGCAAGGAGGTCTCCTTTGGCGACGACGACACTCTCAGGGTGCACGACCTCGCCGAATTCGATTTTGCTGACGTCGATATCGGGCTGTTCTCGCCGGGCGGTTCGGTCTCAAAGGTCCACGCGCCGCGCGCCGCGGCCCAGGGCTGCGTCGTCATCGACAACACCTCGCAGTTCCGCATGGACGAGGACGTGCCGCTGGTGGTGCCCGAGGTGAACGGGGAGACGATCGCGGGCTACGACGCACGCAACATCATCGCCAACCCCAATTGCTCGACCATCCAGATGGTGGTCGCGCTGAAGCCGCTGCACGACCATGCGCGCATCAAGCGCATCGTCGTTTCCACCTACCAATCCACCTCCGGCGCCGGCAAGCAGGCGATGGACGAGCTCTTCGAGCACACGCGGGCGATCTACATGAACGCACGCGAGGAGCCGCGCTCCTTCGCCAAGACCATCGCCTTCAACGTCGTGCCCCAGATCGGCCCCTTCGACACCGACGGTTCCACCGGCGAAGAGGCCAAGATGGTGCGCGAGACCCAGCGCATTCTCGACCCGGAGATCCTGGTGAGCGCCACCTGCGTGCGGGTGCCGACCTTCATCGGCCATGCCGAGGCCGTGAATGTCGAGTTTCACGATCCCATCGACGAGGAAGAGGCGCGCGAGCTGCTCACGGCCGCTCCCGGCGTGGTGGTGGTCGACCGCCCCTTCGACGGCGGCTATGCCACCCCGGTCGATTGCGCGGGCGAGGATGCGACCTTCGTCTCGCGCATCCGCCGCGATCCCACGGTGGCCAACGGGCTCTGCCTCTGGGTCGTCTCCGACAATCTGCGCAAGGGGGCGGCGCTCAACGCGGTCCAGATCGCCGAGGACCTGATCGCAAACCACCTCGGCAGCGCCTGAGCGGGCCGGGGCGATCGGGCTCGGGCGCGAGAATTCTGTGGAGAACTGCCCTGGAGCCCGCAGAAACGCTTGACTCTCCTGTCTCCCTTCCGTAACTAGGGGGGGTTGAACCGGCCGGGCCCTGCCCGGCCTACCGCTCTTTGATATTGTGAATGGAAGGGATGCGTGGGCGGCGTCTGTCGAGACCGCCCGCGCAACCGGAGCGCCGTGCCCATGGCATGGCGTTTTGACAGTAGCGCGGGATCTCAGGAAGTCGTGCTGCGGCAAGCTGCGGGGTGTCCGGCCTTCGGGCTCGGGCGCGTCCGGCATGCCGCGTGTCACGGCTACACTCAAACCTGAGAGTTTGATCCTGGCTCAGAACGAACGCTGGCGGCA
>JAPPNV010000150.1 GCA_028818565.1 Rhodospirillales bacterium
TCAATGTGAACAAAAGGCGCGCGCTTCTATCGGCCTAGAGCGGGAAACAACACTGTAGCCGATGCGCTCGGGCGCCTTGACGCCCCGCGCGTGGCCTTCGCCGTACCAGTCGAGCACTTCGCCGATTGTCACGTCGTCTCCGGTGCGAGGCCCTTCCCGGCGCCCCTGTTCGGCGACGTAGCGGGCGAGCGCTGCGTCAGCACGTCCTCTATCGGCCGTCCCGGTCGAGACGCGCGTCTCGCCGTCGACGATGATCCAGTTGCCTTTGCCGCCTTTCCGGTGGAGGCGGAGTCCCTTCCGTGGTCTCGACATGCGTTCACAAGCTCCCCTAGTTCCGCTGCGTCGATCAGCGGCTTGCGTCCGATTCTCACGATGAAGCCATGCCGCTCGGCAGCGGCGCGAAGCCCCTTCGCCGACACGCCCAAGCGGGCGGCGGCTTCCGGGATGGTCAGCAGCTCAGGAATCATCTTCGCCGTCCGGCTTGCGGACGGGAATGCGCATCCGCTCCAGTTCTTCGGGTGTGGGCTTCGGTCCGGTGTCCGGCGCCTCGTAGAATGGTGCGCCCGGCGGCACAGGTATGGCGTGCTCCGGATGCAACATTCCGTCCAGGGTCTCTATGACAAGCGCCATGATGTTCGCGTTTGTCGGCTCGACCCTACAGACCCTCAGTTGCGGCTCGAACTCGGCGCGCAACCGCCCCCAGGCCGCCAGTGAACGGCGCGGGATCATTACCCTTGTATCGGTGTCTTTCGGAGTGCGTGGCATCGCCCTTCCCTCATCGAGTCGGGCAAGCCTACCAGCGGGTGGCACCCGCTGTCAACAGCTACAGGCTCGGCAGGTCCAGATAGACGGGCTGCCCATCGTCGGCGTACTGGTAGCAGCCTTCGCAGGTCATCCGGCGCTTGAAGGTCGGCTTGAATCGGCGCCCGCATTTGCAGCACGGGCGCTCAGGGAAGGCCGGCGCTGGTTCGGCCGCCCTCAGCCTCCGCACCGTTTCCTCATGGCCTTCCGTCCACTCGCCTTCGCCGACGGCGAGCTGCTTGCCGCTCAACGGGTGGAAGCGCGGGCGGTAGGGCACGGCTACTGCGGCAGGTCGACAACCTGTTGCAAGTCCACGTCCTCGCCTTCCGGGATGTTGTAGTCGATATGGGCGGTCCGCCAGTCGTTCAGCGCGCCGCTCACCACCTCCAGTTCGATGGGCAGGTCTTGCTGCAACTCAATCGAGTAGATGCACAGGTCCACCCGATTCAGTTCGCCTGACCACTCATTGACGATCTCGGTGACTTGGATATGGCCCGCGCCTTCGACCGGCTCGAGGTCGTTGCCTTCGGCGTCCTGCACGCGCGCGCCCGTCGCCGTGAAGGTTGGTTGTCCGGCCGATTCGTTGTGGAGCCTCGCGGCGATCGCCTGCACCATCTGATAGGCGCCTTCGGTGGCGTTGCGGCGCCGGTCGTCTTGGTCCGTGCCGCGCCATCCGGCGAACGCGAGGATAGTCCACGAGCCCTGAATGGTGAGTGACGTGCTGGTGCTGCCGGTTTCGCCCCCGTTCCACACCACGCGGCACGCGAGCCCTTGCGTCAGGAAGCGGTTGAGATATTCGCCGTCGTACTCACCTGGACCCGAAGCCACGTCGACGTCGCTGCCGAGCGTGTCTTTCAGCACGGCGATCAACCAGCTTTCCGCGTCGCGAATTGTGCTCATCTGCCCCTGCCCTTCAACGCTTTCTCCATTTCGGCCACCAGCGCGCGCGACAGGTCTTCGCCGATCCGGTCGATACGGCGGGTGATGACCGGGTTTTTGCGGAGCGACACGGGAACGCCCCCGACGCGGCGCGCGGGCCGGCTGCCACGGCGCGGCAGGCGGAACACGCCCGGCTGATCGCCCTTCGCGGCACGGAAATAGTCGGCGCCACGCTCGCCCGACTCCTGCGGCTGGACGACGCGGAGCAAGCCGAGCGGGTCTTTGCGGCGGCGGCGGAACTTCCTCGCGGACGCCCGCAGTTTGGCGATGCGAATTCGCCTGTTCATGGTCAGGCGGTAGGCGATGGCGTCCAGCTCGGCCCCCGGCGACGGCGCCTTGCCCCGCGCGCCGACGGCGCCCTTGCTCGTGCTGTAGACCTCGGCAATGAGCGCGGGCAGGTCTTTCCTCGCGGCGCTGCCGGCGGCGGTGACGGCCTTCCTCGCGACGCGGGCTTGCCAGACTTGTGCCAGCTTCCGGCTCACCACTTCGGCATGGTCGCCGACGATCTGGACGCTGCTCATGCCAGCGGCTCCGGTTGCAGCACGAAGTGCTCGGTCGCGAATATGCCTTCGATCCGCTCATGGAAGATCACGCGATACTGCCCGGAGTCCGGCTCTTGCCCGACGATGGTGATGAATTCGGTTTCCTTCGGCGCCGGCACGGGTCCGGTCCAGACGTGCCGCCCGCCCTTGGACCATGCGGCTTTCACGTCTGCCGGGCTTTCCGGCAGTTGCGCGGTCACGCCCCTTATGGGTTCCTCGCGGCTACTCTCGAAGCGGGTCAAAACCATGTCGCGCCCGCGCGCCTCGATGACGGGATTACCCCTCATCCAGCATCACGGCCGCGAGCGCCTTGTCGAGCGGCACTTCGGCGCCGACCAGCGCTTTCACAACCTGCCCCCGGCTCACCATGTCCATGGCGTAGGAGTCGAACTTCAGCCGCACGTCCGCCTCCAGCTTGGTCGAAAGCTCATGCTCGACCAGCCCCGCGAGCGGCAGCACGCAAGTCATGTGCCACCTTCGCAGCGCCTCGCGTTGTGCGGTGCCGTCCGCGTTTGAGAACAGCGCCGGGCTCATGCCGCAGCTCGCAAGGAAGCGCTCGAACGAGGCTTCCGCCGCGCTCACCAGCGGCGCGGGAGGATTCGGCCCGAGTCGGTTGGCGCCCCAATCCTTTTGCGGCTGGAGCGCGCTTCCCTGCCCGTAGGCGCCCATCATGGTCTCAAGCAGCATCGCCCCGCCGCGCGCCTTTTCGATATCGGCCCGCAGCATCGCGCTCGGGTCGGTCGCGGTGTCGCCGTCGCCGTCGCCTTCGGCGGCGCCAGCGGGCGGGACGGCGACCAGTTGGGCAACGGGTCCGCCGGCCTCATCGGCAAGGCTGCGCTCGGCGTTCGCATTCAGGCGCGCGGTCTCGCTCGCCCATTGCGCGGGTCCGATTCCGGTGTACGGCCTCGCGGCGCTCACGCCCCACTGGACATGCACCACGGAGTCGCGCGGCACGCGCCACGTCGTGCTGCCGCTCGGCCCGTAGGTCGTGCAGGTGTAGAGCCACGAGTCGGGATCCGAACCGCCCTCCAGATACCATGTGCTCGACGGGATCAGCCGCAGGCGCCCGCGCATCATGCGGATGACGTGGCAGCTTTCGCCGACGCGCACCAGGTCGCGCCCGATCAGCGCCAGGTGCGACGGCGTGACGGCCTCGACCACATCGGCCGGCCCTTCGACCTTGGCGCCGCTGAAGGCGCGCGCCAGGGCGCCGCTCGCGGCTTCCATGGCAGCCGTCGCGCTCGCCTGTTGAACGCTGCCGATCGCTTGAGACTGGATCAGCCGGGAGACGATATCCGTGTAACCGCCGACGGCCTCGCGGCGCTCGAACCACTGCCACGGCCATTTCATGTGCCGGCGCCTTCGATCAGCCCGCCACGGCGCACGCGCCACGGCGAGAGCATCGCGCCCGCCCCGCTCGCGGTCATGCCGTTGGCGATGGCGCCCCGGTGGCCTTCAAGCGTCAACTCTGTGCCGCTCGGGTCTCGCGTGGTCTCGGTGAGCGCGTGCGGGCGGCGCCCCGCGTCCCAGCCGGCATAGCGGATCGCGGCGCGCTTCAGAACGTCCAGCGGCGTGCCGGGCGCGTAGCAATAGCACTGAAAGAGCGCGTTGCCCGCGATGTCGGAAAACTCGGCATCGGCAAGCCCGGTGCTGCCCAGGACCGCGCCCTTGATGCCTGCGGCCACGCCCCCCTGAAGCGCGGCGACGGCGGTGGGCAGCGCGTCTACAGCCATGCCTTGTGCCGGCGCTTGCGCGCGCGGGCTTCCACGCGGGCGCCCTCATAGGAGGGATGCTGGACGATGCCCACGCCGATCAGGTCGGCTTCCTCGATCACGCGAATTTCGCCGTCGCGCCGTTCCTTCCGGGCCCGGAACTCGACCGATAGCCCGGTCGTCTTGCCGGCGCGGATTTCCTCGAGCGCGCGGTCGGCGGCCGGGATGGGCGGCAGCTCGGCGGCGAGCTCCAATTCGCGCTCACCATCCTCCAGGTCGAGCCCGGCGCCGGTCCACGCAACGGCGCGCTCGCGGTCATGCCCGACGTCAAGCAGCACGACGTCAGCCATCCTGAAGGCGCCCGGCTCGAACCGCTCCTTGTGCGACGGCGACACTTCGCCGTAGCGCATGGCGGTGCCGATCAGCTTGCGGCCTTCGACGCGGATTTCGGATGCGGCGGTGCGGCGTTCGATCTTGTCAGCCATGGCGCCTCACTGGATGGCGCCCCCGGCCGGGACGATGGAGAACCGGCCGGGGGAGTGCGGGCGCCCCGTGGCCCGGAGAGGCCATTACGCCCGCACGTTCGATCAGGTGACGAACTTCAGGCGGCGGAAATTCCCGGTGCGCGGCAGCACGAAGTCCCACAGGTAGCAGAGCGTGATCGCCACTTCGCCCGTCGCGGCCTTGCTGTACGGGTCGCGGATCAACTCTCCGCTTTCCCACACGGCGGCCACGCCCGCGCCCTCGATTCCGCGCCCGAGTCCGACGAACGCGCCGAAGTCGCCGTTGGCGGTCGCGTCCTCGATTTCGCCCCGCGCCGTCCACGACAGCCCGGCCTCGCGGAGAAAGGCGGCCAGCGTCATATTGTCGGCGGCCGAGTTGATGATGGTCGACAGCCACAAGCGCCACGCGCCGATGGCGGTCACGACTCGAAGATCGCCCAGGCTCATCGCCGAAATGCCGTCGACCATGCCGCCGAACGCGGCCAGGGTCTCCGGCCCCTTGATCTTGTTCGCCTGCGTCAGCGTGACTTCGGTAATGCCGGCAGTCTGGAGGCCGGTGATATCGGCATCGGTGCCGGTGGCGCCCGCGTCGCCGACGAAGATGGCCCGGTCGACTCCCTCGGTCAGCGCCATGCGCAGGTCGCGATTTAGCGCATCCTCGAGTCCGGGAATGCGGGCGGCGTCTTCGATGGTGAACACGGCCCGGACGGCGTTGCGCTTCGGCTTGGCTTCGGTCACGCCGATGGTCCATGCCGCGTCAGCCGCCGAGTCGGTCACGCGCTGCCGCTGGGCAGCACTGGCGCCCGCCGTGGTGACGGGATAGGACGCCACGCCCGCCGGCACCGACTCCATCGTGATGCCCACGTTCGCCGCAGCGGTGCCGGCGAACAGCCGGTCGAGCCAGCGGCGCGGCGTGGTCACGGTTTCCGCGTCGGTCGTGGCGCGTTCCTCATGCCGGATTTCCGGCGCAAGCAACTCCAGCGGGAACGACGTTCCGCCTTGCACGCGGCCCGTCAGCGGCATCTTGAGCGCGGCCATGTACTCGGCTTCGGCGCCGTCCACCGCGCGGGTCTCAAGCGCGGCCTCCAGGAAGCGGCCGATCTTGACCTTGCCCCGCAGCTCCAGGCGCTCGCGGGTCTCCGGGTCCGCGCCGGCCTTCGCCGCATCGTCGGCAGCCGCGCGCTGTTCGTCTTCCTCGGCATCGACGGCCACTTGCGCGGCGCGCTCGCGGCGCTCCAGGTCCGGGATGGCGGCCTCAAGCGTCTCTTGCTCGCTGCGAATTTCGTCCGTCGCGTCCGCCTCGGCCATCAGGCCGATTTCGGCCATGCGCTGCCGGTTCTTCGATTTCGCTTCGCGGGCTTCGCGGAGCGCTTTCTGTGTCTTGGTCATGGCGTGTCGTTTTCAGGCAAGTTGATGTCGCTTATAGGCTACACCAGCCCCGCCACGAATTCACGCCATTTCGCCTCTTCGGGGTCCGGCTCGCGGCAGTTCTCGGCCCGCGTTTTCTCGATATGGCAGCCGGTGCAAAGGGTCTGGCAGTTGGCCATGTCGTAGGCCGCCCCGCCCCGGTCGAGCGGCGTCACATGATCGCACTCGTTGCCCCACCGGCCGCAGCGCCGGCAGGTCCAATCGTCCCGCGCCAGCACGGCCAGCCGCAGCACTGACATGCGCTGCCGGTTGACGTGGTTCCGGCTCACGCTGCCGCGCCCCCGGCCACGCCGTGATACCGCACGCGGGGTTTCGGCGCGCTCATCGCCCGCTCATAGGCGCCGGCCGCGAGCACCAGCGCTGCCGCAACATCGTCCCGCGCCTCGTTGGAGCTGCCGCGCTTGGCGAGTCGCGTGTTGCCTTGGTCGTCGTTCTTGACCATCGCGACGGCCAGCGATGCGCCCAACAGCGGCCGCGAGCCCTCCGCGCACGCGAGCGGCCCGTCGGCGGCGCGCTTGCGCAGCGCCCGGATATCGAATGCCGCTTCGCTCCACCGGCTCACGCGAGGCTCGACCGGGCATTCCGTCACGGCGTCCATAAGCTCGCCCATCCTGAAGCGATCGCAGAGAACGGCCGCAGGCGGCCCCCAGGCGCCCACACACGCGCGGTGCAACTCGGCAGGCGGTTGGACGCGCAAGCCTTCGATGACGCGCAGGGCGCCGCTCTCCGTCAGCACGCGGTACGTTCCGCGCGGCACGCGGTCCCGCTTTTCCTGTTCGCCCAGGTCCGGGATGCCCGGCGCCACGGCCACGGCCTCCACGCGGCCCGTCTGCCAGATCGCAACGCCCGCCGACCATGCCCGGCCCCCGCCCAGGTCATAGGCGAAAATCGGCCGGCCCTCGCGCGGCGGCACCGGCCGCGCCAGAACGCGCTGCCAATCGTCCACCGTCAACAGCATCGTCGACTCGTCGCCGCTCGGCACGTTCAACCTGTAGGACAGAAACCGCGCCTTCAGCCGGGAGTCCTTCCGCGCCTCGTCGCGTTCCTCGAGCAGCTTGCGGCGGAACTCAGGCGAGATTGCGGTGAGCGGATTGCAGCGTAAGCGGTATCGGGCCCCCATACTTCCAACGAATCTGATTTCGCGGCTGACTC
>JAPPNV010000143.1 GCA_028818565.1 Rhodospirillales bacterium
CAACTCCATCATGTCGACCGCGATTTCGATATCCATGTCGCCCTTGACCTTGCGGCGGCCCATGGAATCGGTGAACTCCTTGGTCGGCTTCGTGATCAAGGTGTAGCCGTTGTAGTCGAGCCAATCGACCAGCGGCCGAATCGGCGAATACTCCTGATCTTCGATGAGCGCCGTGTAATAGAGAGCGCGGATGAGCCGGGCCTTGCCCGCGAACTCCTCGCGCAAGCGCTTGTAATCAATGTCGAACCCGAGCGAACGGGCAGCGGCGTAGAGATTCGCGCCGTCGATAAAGAGCCCTATCCGCTCTTGCGGATTGAATTGCATCAAAGTCTATCCTTCTAGGTCATGTGGGGCAGAATGCCGGTGAGCATGCCCTCGCCGGGTGGCAGGGTCGGCCACGCGGTCGCAGAGACGCAGCATGCACGCCATAACTAGGAAATCCGGGAGAGAGGGACAAGTGCAAGAGCACATTTCGTCACAATGATTTTAGTCGCGCTCGGTGCGAACCTCCCGACTGCGCGCCACGGTACGCCGGCCGAGGGGCTGGATGCGGCACTCACGGCGCTCGCCGATCACGGGATCCGACTCGTAGCGCGGTCCCGCTGGTACCGCAGCGCGCCCATGCCTCCAGCTGACGGCCCTTGGTTCGTCAACGGCGTGGTCCAGGTCGAAACGACTCTGTCGCCGGTGTCGCTCATGGCGCGCCTTCTTGACGTCGAGGCAGCGTTCGGGCGCCGGCGCAGCGTTGCGGGCGCGGCCCGCCCCCTTGACCTCGACCTCCTGGACTACGACGGCCAAGTAATTCGTCATGAAGACGACAACGGGCCGGCGCTCATTCTCCCTCACCCGCGGCTTGCCGAGCGGGCGTTCGTGCTGGCTCCCCTCGTCGAAGTGGCGCCTGCCTGGCGGCATCCGGTGAGCGGCGCCACC
The DNA here is from genome assembly GCA_028818565.1 of Rhodospirillales bacterium. Lineage (GTDB taxonomy): Bacteria > Pseudomonadota > Alphaproteobacteria > UBA828 > UBA828 > WTGU01. The sequence goes on from JAPPNV010000143.1 coordinate 931, forward strand.
GCCGCGTCGCTGCTCGCGAAGGTGGCGGGGGATCGGTCCGTCGAGCCGCTGCCGTCTGCCCAATCCAGCGCGTGACGGCATTGGCGCGCTGGGATCGTGCCGCCGACAATCGGCTGCTTGCGAGCACCCGATCGCAGAATCGCATATTGATTTGATCAACTTCGTTGGCGAGAGATATCATGGCCCGGCCGCCAAGGGCCGCCCGGTGGGGCGGAAGCGGCGGCCTCCGGTGAGGGCTCTGCAATTGCGTCGGCTAGACATTCGACAGCCGGCGCCACGGTCGAAGGACGGAATGCGAAGACTACTGGCAGCCGGTATTGCCGGCGTGATGATGATTTCCCTCCCGGCGATTACGCTCGCCGACGAGGACCAGGAAACCTATGAACATCTCGATCTCTTCGGTGACATCCTCGAACGAGTCCGCAGCGAATATGTCGAGGATGTGAGCACGTCCGACCTGATCGATGCCGCCATCGAAGGCATGATCGGCTCGCTTGATCCTCACTCGAGGTACCACAACCCCAAGAGCTACAGGGAAGTTCAGGTTCAGGCGCGGGGCGAGTTCGGCGGCCTCGGCATCGAAGTGACGATGCAGGACGGCCTCGTCAAGGTGATCGCGCCGATCGACGACACGCCCGCGCAGCGCGCCGGGATCGAGCCGGGAGACCTGGTGACCCATCTCGATGACGAGCCGGTGCTCGGCCTCACCCTCCAACAGGCCGTCGACAGGATGCGCGGCCCCGCCAACTCCGAAATCACGCTCACCGTCCGCCGCAGCGGGGTGGAAGAACTCCTGACGTTTCCGATTACCCGCGCGATCATCAAGATTCGCTCGGTGCGTGCGCAGGTGGTGGATGACGAAATCATCCTCGCGCGGATCTCGACATTCTCCGAGCACACGTCCGACGATCTCGAGGGAACGCTGGGCGACCTGTGGGACGAGCAAGGCGATGGGGTGCTCGGCGCCGTGCTCGACCTGCGCAACAATCCGGGCGGTCTCCTCGATCAGGCGATCGCGGTCTCCGATGCGTTCCTGGATCGGGGGGAAATCGTGTCGACCAGAGGGCGCGACCCCGACAGCATTCTGCGCTTCAATGCGCGGGAGGGAGACATCATTGACGGCCTGCCGCTGATCGTGCTGATCAACAGCGGGACGGCCTCGGCCTCGGAGATCGTAGCGGGCGCGCTGCAGGATCACGGGCGGGCATTACTGCTCGGCACCCGCTCGTTCGGCAAAGGTTCGGTGCAGACGGTGCTTCCGCTCGGCAGGCACGGCGCGCTACGCCTGACCACAGCGCGCTACTACACGCCTTCCGGCCGCTCGATTCAGGAACAGGGGATCGACCCGGACATCGTCGTGGAGCAGCTTCGACCCGAGCCCGAGGCGGAAGCGCTGCAGGAGCGTCGGGAGGAGGACCTACAGGGCCACCTCGATAATGACGGGTCCGGTGTCGAAGAGGACGACGACCCGCCGGCAGAGGAAGCCGCCCAGGTTGAGGACGACCCGGCGGATGGCGACTATCAGCTGACCCGCGCGATCGAGCATCTGCGCGGCTCCCACATCCTCTCGGGGAAAGCGATCGTCAACTGAGGCGAAACGCGCGTCGGCCCCACCTTCGGGCGACATGAAGAGACTCGACGGGCTCCCCTACCGTCCCTGCGTCGGCGTGCTGCTGTTCAACGCGCGGCGACAGGTCTTCGTCGGCCAGCGCATCGACATGGTGCAAGAAGCCTGGCAGATGCCGCAGGGCGGCATCGACCGGGGCGAGGACCCGCGGGACACGGCGCTAAGGGAGCTTGAGGAAGAGACCGGCGTCACACCCGACAAGGTGGAGATCCTTGCGGAAACGCGGGAGTGGCTGCGCTACGATCTGCCGCCCAACCTGGTGAGCCGCGTCTGGCGCGGGCGCTACCGAGGTCAGGAGCAGAAATGGTTCGCGGCGCGCTTCCTTGGCACCGATACCGACATCGACATCGACACGCAACATCCCGAGTTCAGTGACTGGCGCTGGTCTCCGGTCGACGAAATCGCCACGCACGCGGTCTCGTTCAAGCGGGCGCTCTACGAAGCGGTGATCGCAGAGTTCCGCCCGTTTCTTTCGCCATCGCCAGACGGCGGACATAGAGCCTGAGCAAGCTCCAAGTGAGCACACCGATAAGTTTGCCCAGCCGCGACTGCGGCTTGATGCCGATCGCCTTGAGCGTCATACCGACCCCGCGCTGCACGTGGTCGTACCGGTAGAGCGGCAGCGTGCGCCCCGCATAGGCGCGGATTGTGCGGCGGCGGACATAGGGATCGGGCTCGCCAGCACCGCAGTGGTAAGCGTAGGAGAGCTCGTCGTCGCTTGATTCGAAGAGGCGCCTGAGCGCCACCTTGGTGCGCGCGAGCCGACCGAGGCCCTCGATATCCCGATAGCGCTTCATGTTGGCGTAGAAGAGCTTGTAATGGCGGAACTCGTCACCCGCTATCCGCTTGCAGATCGCTTTGAAGACCGGCTCCTCGGCAGCATCGCGTAGCGCGCTGTAGTGGGTGGACGTGCCGACCTCCACGATGCAACGCGCCACTAGCTCGCCGCAACGCGAGCCGCGAATCGATTCGCTCGCTTCCACGTCGATGGGGTGGCCCGCGACGAATCGGGCGAACGTCGCGTCGAAGTCGAAGGTGGGGTCTGCGAGCTCGGCGTAGCGGCGCAGAACCGTACCGTGCTGGACCTCCTCCTCTGCCCACGCGAGCGCGTCGGCGCAGAAGCCGGGATCGTCGTGAAACACGCCGCATAGATACTTGCCGTAGTCGGCGCTGTGGTGCTCCACCATGCACGCCGCCTTGGCAATCTTGACCATTTCCGGGTCGAGCTTCGACCGGTCGAAGTGGTCCCACGGAATGTCGTCAGGGGTCCAGTGGCCCATGGTCTGCGTCCTGGATTAAGACGATTCAACGATCACGCATGATAGCACGGTCGGGCCGGACGACGCTAAGGGCGGAAACGGGTCCACATCCTGCTTGACGGCTCAGAACCTTCATTCAAAATACATCTTCAAGTGCCCAAGGGTCGTCTCGATGGCCTGTCAAATGGGTTGGGGCAGGGCCGATCCGCATTCGGGCGTATTGAATACATGCGATGGGTTAACAGCGGATCAGGAGAATGCAGCCATGCTACACGTAAACAGACGTGACGTTCTGAAGATGGGCGGCGCATTGGGCGCTGCCTCGGCCGCAACCCCGGTCATGGTGGCGTCGGCCAGCGACGCGGACGTGAGCGGCCTGCCCAGGGTCAAGCAGGAGCTCGTCGCCCCGCCCTTTGTGCCGGCCCATGAGCAGGTTGCCACGGACGGCCCCAAGATCATCGAGGTGGAGCTCACCGCCACCGAGGACAAGCGGGAGATCGACGACGACGGCACCATGCTCAACACGCTGTCGTTCAACGGCTCGATCCCAGGGCCGCTGATGATCTGCCATGAGGGCGACTACATCGAGCTCACGCTGAAGAACCCGGAGAGCAACGTCTTCGAGCACAATATCGACTTCCATGCGTCGACCGGCGCGCTCGGCGGCGGCGCCCTCACGCTCGTCTCGCCCGGCGAGCAGGTCAAGCTGCGCTGGAAGGCGACCAAGGCCGGCACCTACATCTATCACTGCGCGCCGGGAGGCTCGATGATCCCCTTCCACGTCGTCTCCGGCATGAACGGGGCGGTGATGGTGCTGCCGCGCGACGGCCTCAAGGACCGCCACGGCAACCCGCTGCGCTACGACCGGGCCTATTACATCGGCGAGCAGGACTTCTACGTGCCCCGTGACGCCGACGGCAACTTCATCGACTACGCCGACCACGGCGAGGGCATGGCCGACATGTTCGACGTCATGCAGACGTTGACGCCCACCCATGTCGTGCTGAACGGCCGAGTCGGCGCGCTCACCGGCGACAACACGCTCACGGCCAATGTCGGCGAATCGGTGCTGTTCATCCACTCCCAGGCCAACCGCGATTCCAGGCCGCACCTCATCGGCGGCCACGGCGATTACGTCTGGGAGCAGGGCTCCTTCGTCGACCCGCCGGCGGAAGGGCTCGAGACGTGGTTCATCCGCGGCGGCTCGGCCGGGGCTGCGCTCTATACCTTCCTGCAGTCGGGCGTCTACGTGTACCTCTCCCACAACCTGATCGAGGCGGTCCAGCTGGGCTGTCTCGCTACTGTCGTCGTAGAGGGCGAGTGGGACCACGATCTGATGACACAGGTCCAGCCGCCGACCATGATGACGGCTTAGGCCTTCCCGTCGCATGGGCTGCTCCCGGTTTTCCGGGAGCAGCCCACCTCTTTGCCCACAAGGTCCAGAGGGGCGGGCACAACACATGACTGGATACAGGAATTTGAAACTGTCGGTCGGCCAAGCCCTCACAGGCGTCTCTGTCGTGACAGGAATCGCGGGTCTGTTGCTCTTGTCCGTAAGCCATGTGTCGGCCTCCGAATCCTCCGCGCAGTCGGTTCCCGATACCTATCTGCCTGAACTCGTCCAGATTCCTGCCGGCGAGTTGGCGGTTACAGATCCCGACCCGCGCTCAACTCAGGGAGGAGACGCGGAAGCGCGCCGCGTCGTCTTCGAGCAGCCCTTCCTGATCGGCAAGTTCGAGATCACCTTCGAGCAATGGGACCACCGCTACAGGGCCGGCGGCTGCGAACACAGCCCCAACGACAAGGGGTGGGGGCGTGCGGACCACCCCGTCATCAACGTGAGCTGGGACGACGTCGTCCAGTACCTCGATTGGTTGTCGGCGGCGACCGGCGAGCGCTACCGCTTGCCGACCGAGGACGAATGGGAATACGCGGCGCGCGCAGGCGGGGAGCCGCCGGCCGAGGCTCCGCCCCTCTTCACCGACGAGGCACTGGCCTGGGCGGCTGACTATTCGCTCGCTCCCCGACAGTCGAAGAAGACGAAACCGGTGGGTTCCGGCGACGGCAACCCGTTCGGTCTGTTCGGCACGAGAGACAACGTGTGGGAATGGACCGACAGCTGCTGGCAGCAGACCTACAAGACGGATAAGGGGCCGGTCTTCAGGAAAAATTGCGGCGTCAGAGTCCTGCAAGGCGAGCACAGGAGCTACATGCCGAGCTTCGTGCGCGGGACCTCCACCGGCGGCTGCTCCATCGCGCCGTTGCCCGGCAATTTCGGCTTTCGCGTGGTCCGGGAATCTTAGAGGGGTCCCGGTTCGCCAACGGACGGCTGTTCTTCGTTGCTCGCTGGCCCGTTACGACACCAGCCTGCGCTCTTCCCTGGCCGCGAATATGCGACGGAACGCCGGCGCCGGCTTCAGCATGTCTTCCAGCGTGTATTGATCGAGCACGCCGAAAAAGGCTTGCAGGCCTTCCTCAAGAACCCCGGTCAAGCGGCACGGCCCGGCGATCGGGCACGTGTTCTTCTCTCGTCCGGCAAAGCACTCGACCAGCTGAAAGTTCCCCTCGGTGACGCGGATGACCTCGCCCAGATTGATCTCGCTCGCCGGCATCGCCAGTTCCAGGCCGCCGTTCTTGCCGCGGGTCGTCGTGATGTATCCCTCCTGACCCAGCTGATGGATCAGCTTCATCAGGTGGTTCTCGGAAATGCCGTAGGCATCGGCAATTTCCCGAATCGTGCAGCGCCGATGGCGGTTGAGACCCAGATAGATCAGGGCCCTCAAGCAATAGTCGCTGTACTTCGTCAGCTGCATGTGACCGACCTCTAAGGTGCGGGCGTCGAGTTTAGCCGTTGGGACGCGGTTTGTCCGCCACGCGTCCTGGTTCAGGACGTCCGAGGCGGGAAGCATCGGGGCGGTACATCGGGCAAGGTATTCGACGGGGTTTGGTCTGCCAAGTGTGCCAGGCGACCCGGCGGGCCCGACCGCTCCGCACCCAATTGCGGCTAGTGTCCTGATCGAGAAGTTCCCATGACTGAGCACCACGCTCCCTTCTCGTCATGGCCGGGCTTGACCCGGCCATCCATGCCCCGTAACCGCGCTCGGCCTCAGTGGATGCCCGGAACAAGTCCATTGCTGTCCGGTTTAGGAAGGGTGGACAGGGTGCATGGCTTGGATTC
>JAPPNV010000400.1 GCA_028818565.1 Rhodospirillales bacterium
CCCGAAGATCATCTCACGCCGCTCGCCGGGCGGACAAAAAACGAGCCCTGTCGCCTTCCCCAAGGCGGTGCATGATGCAATTATAGCGCCCGAGGCTGGCCCAAATTGCGCTCACGAGCCCATGACGGCGGCCCATGACAGGTCGATTGACGCCTATGTCCTTTGTAGTACGGTTGTCATGTTGGTCTCGTGAGAATCGCGTCGCGCGACGGGCCGAATGGTGACTCGACAGGGAGACGGAGCCATGCCGGAGACGCCGCATCTGGACCGCGTGAAGAGCCCCGAAGACCTGCGCAACCTCTCGGTCAAGGAACTCAAGAAGGTTGCCGAGGAGCTTCGCGCCGAGACCGTCGATGCCGTCTCGGTCACCGGCGGTCATCTGGGCGCAGGGCTTGGTGTGGTCGAGCTGACGGTGGCCCTCCACCATGTGTTCGACACCCCGCGTGATCGCCTGATCTGGGACGTTGGGCACCAGTCCTACCCGCACAAGATCATCACCGGCCGGCGCGAACGCATCCGCACCATCCGCCAGCCGGGCGGGCTCTACGGTTTCACCAAGCGGACCGAGAGCGAGTACGATCCCTTCGGCGCGGCGCACTCCTCCACCTCCATCTCCGCCGGCCTCGGCATGGCGGTGGCGAGCGAGCTGACGGGCGAGCCGCGCAACGTCATCTGTGTCATCGGCGACGGCGCGATGTCCGGCGGCATGGCCTACGAGGCGATGAACAACGCGGGCTCCATGCCGCCCCGCCTCATCGTCATCCTCAACGACAACGAGATGTCGATCGCGCCGGCGGTGGGTGCGCTCAACGCCTACCTCTCGCGTCTGCTCTCCAGCCACCAGTTCCGCAGCCTGCGCGAGCTCGGCAAGCAGTGGGCGCGCCGGCTGCCCAAGGCGATGGGCGACGCTGCGATGCGGGCCGAGGAGTATTCCCGGGGCATGGTCACCGGCGGCACCCTCTTCGAGGAGCTGGGCTTCTTCTATATCGGGCCGATCGACGGCCACAATCTCGACCATCTGGTCCCGGTGCTGCGCAACGTGCGCAAGGACGAGACGCCGGGGCCCGTGCTGCTCCACGTCGTCACCAGCAAGGGCAAGGGCTACGAGCCGGCCGAGAGCGCGCCGGACCGCGGCCACGCGCTCGGCAAGTTCGACGTGGTGACCGGCGAGCAGAAGAAGGGCAAGGCCAAGGCGCCGAGCTACACCAGCGTGTTCGCCCAGAGCCTGATCAAGGAGGCGGACCGCGACGAGAAGATCGTGGCGCTCACCGCCGCCATGCCATCTGGCACCGGGCTCGACAAGTTCGCGAAGGCGCACCCTGACCGCTGCTTCGACGTCGGCATCGCCGAGCAGCACTGCGTCACCTTCGCAGCGGGGATGGCGACGGAAGGGCTCAGGCCCTTCGCCGCGATCTACTCGACCTTCCTCCAGCGCGCCTACGACCAGATCGTGCACGACGTCGCGATCCAGAAGCTGCCGGTCCGCTTCGCCATCGACCGCGCCGGCCTGGTCGGCGCCGACGGCCCCACCCATGCGGGCAGCTTCGACATCACCTATCTGGCGACCCTGCCGGGCTTCGTCGTCATGGCCGCGGCCGATGAAGCCGAGCTGGTCCACATGGTGCACACGGCGGCGAAGCTCGACGACTGCCCGAGCGCCTTCCGCTATCCGCGCGGCGAGGGCGCCGGCGTGCCGCTGCCGGAGCATCCCAAGATGCTGGAGATCGGCAAGGGGCGGATCCTCCGTGAGGGCACGGCGATCGCGATCATCTCGCTCGGCGCCCGCTTGCAGGAGGCGCTCGCCGCAGCCGATGAGCTGCAGACGCGGGGGCTCTCCACCACCGTCGCCGACGCCCGCTTCGCCAAGCCGCTGGACGAAGACCTGATCCGCAGGCTGGCGCGGGAACACGAGGTGGTGATCACCATCGAGGAAGGCTCGATCGGCGGCTTCGGCGCACACGTCATGCAGTTCCTGGCCACGGCGGGCTACCTCGACGGCGGCCTCAAGATCCGGCCGATGCTCCTGCCCGACCGTTTCGTTGCCCACGGCACGCCAGCCGGCATGTACGAGGACGCGGGCCTCACCTCGCGCGACATCGTCGACACGGCGCTCGGTGCGCTGGGCAGCAACTCGGCCACCCTGCCGCAACGCGCCTGACGCCCATGGAGGTTGCGCGCGCCGGGCCAGACCGGCGGAGTGAAACCATCGTCCGCCAGCCGTCGGACAGTCAGGACGGCACCGTTCCCGCCCCCAATATTGAGCAGGTTATCGAGGACGCGGCCGCCAGCCTGCGCCGGCTGCAGCATGACGACGGCCACTGGCTCTTCGAGCTCGAGGCCGACGCGACCATCCCGGCCGAGTACGTTCTTCTCAACCACTTTCTCGATGAGATCGATCCGGAGACGGAGGCGCGGCTCGGCGTCTACATTCGCGCCCGTCAGGCGGATCACGGCGGCTGGCCCCTCTTTCCCGGCGGCGCGTTCGACATCAGCTGCACCGTCAAGGCCTACTACGCCCTCAAGCTGATCGGCGACGACCCGGAGGCCCCGCACATGGTGCGGGCGCGCAAGGCCGTTCTCGCCGCCGGGGGCGCGGCACGGTGCAACGTATTCACGCGGATCACGCTCGCGCTCTTCGGCCAGGTGCCGTGGCGCGCCGTGCCGTCGATGCCGGTGGAAATGATGAACCTGCCGCGCTGGTTCCCCTTCCACCTGGACAAGGTCTCCTACTGGTCGCGCACCACCATCGTGCCGCTCACGATCCTGCTCGCGCTCAAGCCCCGCGCACGCAACCCTCGGGGCATCGGAATCGCCGAGCTGTTCACCACCCCGCCGGAACGGGAATGGCACTTCTTCCCGAGAGAAACCCTCACGCAATGGTCCTTCCTGACTCTCGACCGTGTGCTCACGGTCGGCGAGAAGGCGATACCGGGCGGGGTGCGGCGCCGCGCGATCGACAAGGCGCTCGACTGGTGCATGACGCGCCTCAACGGCGAGGACGGCCTGGGCGCGATCTTCCCGCCGATGGCCAACGTGGTCATGGCCTTCGATGCGCTGGGCTACGGGTCCGATCATCCGCCCCGCCGCACCGCCCGCCGCGCGCTCGACCTCCTGCTCACCAAGCCCGCGAACGGCAGCCAGTACTGCCAGCCCTGCGTCTCGCCGGTCTGGGACACCGGCCTCGCCGCACTGAGCCTGATGGAATGCGACGGCGAGGACGACCGTCGCGCGGCGGACGACTCGCTCCCCTGGCTTGCCGACCTCCAGATTCGCGATGTCGCGGGCGACTGGGCGGCGATGCGGCCGGACGCCCCGCCGGGGGGCTGGGCCTTCCAGTACCGCAACGACTATTACCCCGACGTGGACGACACGGCGGTGGTGGCCATGGCGCTCCACCGCGCCGATCCCGAGACGCACCGCGAGGCGATCGAGCGGGCGGCCGCGTGGATCGTCGCCATGCAGAACGAGAACGGCGGCTGGGGCTCCTTCGACGCCGAGAACGAGCACTATTCCCTGAACCACATCCCCTTCGCCGACCACGGCGCCCTGCTCGATCCCGCGACCGCCGATGTCAGCGCGCGCTGCATGAGCTTCCTCTGTCAGATCGGCTATTCACGCCAGCACAAGACCGTCGCCAAGGGCCTCGCCTATCTCCTCGCCGAGCAGGAGGAGAACGGCTCCTGGTTCGGCCGCTGGGGCACCAACTACATCTACGGCACCTGGTCGGTGCTCTGCGCGCTGAACGCCGCAGGCGAGAACCCGGCGTCGTCCGCCGTCCGCAAGGCGGTCGCCTGGCTCGAAGCCAAGCAGCGCGCCGACGGCGGCTGGGGCGAGACCGGAGACAGCTACTACGCCGAGCGCATCGAGCGCTCGTTCGACGTGGTCTCCACCCCGTCGCAGACCGCGTGGGCGCTGCTCGCGCTCATGGCCGCAGGCGAGGTGCAGAGCGACGCGGTGCAGCGCGGCATCGACTATCTCTGCCGCGCCGAGCGCCAGGGCGCGAAGTGGCTCGAGGACGACTACACCGCCGTCGGCTTCCCGCGCGTCTTCTACCTCCGCTACCACGGCTACAGCGCCTACTTCCCGCTGTGGGCGCTGGCACGCTACCGCTCGCTCATGGGCGGCAACGACCACCGCCCGCGCTACGGCATGTAGCAACCCAGACGATCGGGGCGCATGGCTGACCGGTCCCGCATCGGCATCGTCACGGGCCTCGTGGCCGAAGCTGCGACCCTGCCCGAAAACGAATTCCGGATCGCGGTCTCGGCGGCCGACCCCGCGCGGGCGGCGCAGGCGGCCGATGCGATGGTCGCGGGCGGCGCGCGCCTGCTGGTGAGCTACGGCCTCGCCGCCGGGATCGACCCGCGGCTCGGCCCCGGCGCCCTGCTGCTGCCCGAGGCGGTGATTGCCCACGAGGGGGAGGTCGAGGCGCCCGACCGCGGCGGCGTGCGCGACCAGCTCCAGCGGATGACCTCCTTCAGGCGAGAGGAGGGGCGTGGGCCGCCGGAGCCGCCGCCGGACGAGAACTACCTGCCGGTGGACGCAACCGTGCGCGAGGCGCTGAGCCAGGGTCTCGGGGAACGCGCCGAAGCCGGCGCACTCGCCGGCGTCGACCACCCGCTGATGTACGGCGACCAGAAGCTCTCGCTCTTCGCGCAGACCCGCGCCAGGGCCGCGGACATGGAGAGCCACGTCGTCGCCCGCGTGGCGGCAGCGGCCGGCGTGCCCTTCGTGGTGATCCGCGTGGTCAGCGACCCGAGCAACCGGGCGCTTCCGCGAGCGGCCATTGTCGGAGTCACCGAGGACGGCCGCATCAGTGGCGGGGCGGTCGCGGGCGCGCTGCTGCGGCGCCCGTGGGAATGTATGGATATGCTGACGCTCGCGCTCGACGGAGCGCAGGCGATGCGCCGGCTACGCCGCGTTGGTCGCCGGCTGGCGCCCCTTCTCGCGGACCTCTGACGCCGCCTCTTCGGCGAGGCGGATCTCGCGCAGCTTCTCCTGCACGTGCCGGTCGAACATGTACTGGGCGGGGCGCGCCTTGGTCAGGTCGATCTCCGGCGCCATCGGCCCGGTCGTCCTGATCCCGCGCAGCTTGACCATCAGCGCCGCCCAGGGCCGTGACAACGAGTGCTCTGCCGCCGTCGGCTCGTAGCCGCAGTGGACCATGCAATCGGCACACTTCTCGTAGCGGCCGGTGCCGTAGGAGTCCCAGTCGGTCTCCTCCATCAGCGCGCGGAAGCTCCCGGTGTAGCCTTCGCCGATCAGGTAGCAGGGCTTCTGCCAGCCGAAGACGTTGCGGGTCGGATTACCCCAGGGCGTGCACTGGAAGTCCTGGTTGCCCGCGAGGAAGTCCAGGAAGAGGCTGGACTGGCTGAAGCGCCACTTCTTGCCTGCGCCGCGCGCGAAGATGTCGCGGAACAGCTCCTTGGTCTTGGCCCGGTTGAGGAAGTGCTGCTGGTCGGGCGCGCGCTCGTAGGAGTAGCCGGGCGAGACCGTGATCGCCTCGACGCCCAGCTCGTCCGTGGCGAAGTCGAAGAACGCGGCGAGCCGCTCGGCCGGGTGGCCGTCGAACACGGTGGCGTTGACGTTGACCCGGAAGCCCCGGCTCCGGGCTTCCTTGATCGCCGCCACCGCGCGCTTGAACGTGCCGGGCTGGTCGACCGCGTGGTCGTGCTCCTCCTCCAGCCCGTCGAGGTGGACGGAGAAGGTCAGGTACTTGCTCGGCGTGAAGAGATCGAGCTTCTTCTTGAGCAGCAGCGCGTTCGTGCAGAGATAGACGAACTTCTTGCGCGCGATGATTTCAGAGACGATCTCGCCGATCTCGGGGTGGATCAGCGGCTCCCCGCCGGGGATCGAGACCATCGGCGCGCCGCACTCGTCGACCGCCTGCAGGCACTCGTCGACGCTCAGGCGCTGGTTCAGGATCTCGGGCGGGTAGTCGATCTTGCCGCAGCCGGGGCACGCGAGATTGCAGCGGAACAGCGGCTCGAGCATGAGCACCAGCGGATAGCGCTTCTCGCCCGAGAGCTTCTTGCCGACGATATAGGCGCCGACGCGAATCTTCTGGATCAGCGGGACGGACATGAGCCCCTACTCGGCGGGCGCCGCACCGGCGGCCGGCTCATGCGCCTTGCCGTTGCCGCTCGCCTCGACCAGCTCGGCCGGCAGCTTGAAGCGCACCCGCTCCTTGATCCCGTCCTGGATCTGCAGCTCGACCGCGTTGATCTCCCGCAGCCGGGCGACCAGGTCCTGCACCAGCTCTTCGGGCGCCGATGCGCCGGCGGTCACGCCCACGCGGCGCACGCCGTCGAACCACGTCGGGTCGAGGTCGCGGGCGTCGTCGATCAGGTGGGTCGGCACGCCCATCTCCTCGCCGATCTCCCGCAGGCGGTTGGAGTTGGAGCTGTTGCGCGCGCCCACCACGAGGATCAGCTCCACGTCTTCCGCGAGCTTGCGCACCGAGGCCTGGCGGTTCTGCGTCGCGTAGCAGATGTCCTTCACGTCGGGGCCCGAGATGCTCGGGAAGCGCGAGGTCAGCGCCTCGATCACGTCGCGGGTGTCGTCGACGCTGAGCGTGGTCTGGGTGACGTAGGCGACCTTGTCGGGATTGGCCACCTCCAGCTTCGCGACGTCGGCCGGCGTGGCCACGATGTGGACGCCGTTCTTCACGCGGCCGCTGGTGCCCTCGACCTCGGGATGCCCGTCGTGGCCGATCAGGATGATCTCGCGGCCCTCGCGCTCGTAGCGCCTGGCCTCGATGTGCACCTTGGCAACCAGCGGGCAGGTGGCGTCGATCACCGGCAGGTTCCGGAGCGCGGCCTCGCTTTCCACCTTCTCGGAGACGCCGTGGGCGCTGAAGATGGTGACCGCGCCTTCGGGCACCTCGTCGATCTCCTCGACGAAGACCGCGCCCTTCTTGCGCAG
>JAPPNV010000389.1 GCA_028818565.1 Rhodospirillales bacterium
CATTGCACAATGGACACGCATATAGTTCAACTAATTAATCGGACAGGACACTAGCTTAACCGATCTGCGACAGACGGGCTTGGTGAGGATGTCGCCTTTGTGACGATTAAGTTTGCATTGGGTTAGGGAAACTGCTTGACAGAAAATATGGGGGGCACTACCACTTATGGTGCCTAACACGATAGAGTGCCCCAGATGTCGTCTATTGCTTGGATTTTGGGGCCTCGGCGGAAAATCGGTTTCAGTTAAGTTTTGGAGGCCTTATGCGCATCAAGCGCCACTATACGACGGACGACGGATCGCCCCGCGAGGAGGTGGCGTACCGCACGACCGCGTGCGAGATCCGCAATCCCGACGGCTCGGTGGTGTTCGCGCAGCAGGACGTCGAGGTTCCGGCCGGCTGGTCGCAGGTGGCCTGCGACGTCCTGGCCCAGAAATACTTCCGCAAGGCCGGCATCGCGGCCCGGCGCAAGCCGGTGCCCGAGGCCGACGTGCCCGAGTGGCTGTGGCGGAGCGAGCCGGACCCGGATGCCGAAGACACTGCAGACGAGCGCCCCGCCGGCGGTGAGTGCTCGGCCAAGGAGGTGTTCCACCGCCTCGCCGGCACCTGGACCTACTGGGGCTGGAAGGCCGGCTACTTCGATGCCGAATCGGACGCCCGCGCCTTCTACGACGAGCTCTTCGTCATGCTGGCGCTCCAGGTCGCGGCGCCCAACTCGCCGCAGTGGTTCAACACCGGGCTGCATTGGGCCTATGGCATCGACGGCCCGGCCCAGGGTCACTACTACGTCAACCACGAGAGCGGCGATCTGAAAGAGGCCGAGTCGGCCTACGAGCACCCCCAGCCGCACGCCTGCTTCATCCAGAGCATCCAGGACGATCTGGTCAACGAGGGCGGGATCATGGACCTCTGGGTGCGCGAGGCGCGGCTCTTCAAGTACGGCTCGGGCACGGGCACCAACTTCTCCAACCTGCGCGGCGAAGGCGAGTCGCTTTCCGGCGGGGGCAAGTCCTCCGGCCTGATGAGCTTCCTCAAGATCGGCGACCGCGCCGCCGGCGCCATCAAGTCGGGCGGCACCACCCGGCGGGCCGCCAAGATGGTCATCGTCGATGTCGACCACCCCGACATCGAGGACTTCGTCTCCTGGAAGGTGGTGGAGGAGCAGAAGGTTGCGGCGCTGGTGAGCGGGTCGCAGCTGCTGCACACCCGCCTCAACGCCATCGTCGACGCTTGCCACGCGGGCAGCGGCGCCGGTCGCTTCGAGCCCAAGTCCAACCCGGCGCTCAGCGACGCGGTCCGCGAGGCTCGGAAGGCGCTGGTACCGGAGACCTGCATCCACCGCGCGATCCGCTGGGCCGAGCAGGGCTTCACCGAGATCGACTTCCGCGTCTACGACACCGACTGGCAGTCCGAGGCCTATCTCACCGTCTCGGGCCAGAACTCCAACAACTCGATCCGCGTGACCGACGCCTTCCTGCGGCAGGTGGAGGCCGGCGGCAGGTGGGATCTGTTCCGCCGTACCGATGGCAAGGTGGCGAAGACCATCGACGCGCGCGGGCTCTGGGACCAGATCTCGGAGGCGGCCTGGGCCTCGGCCGACCCCGGCATCCAGTTCGACAGCACCATCAACGCCTGGCACACCTGCCCGGCAGGGGGGCGCATCAACGCGTCCAACCCCTGCTCCGAGTACATGTTCCTCGACGACACCGCGTGCAACCTCGCCTCGCTCAACCTGATCACGTTCCGGCGCGAGGACGGCAGCTTCGACATCGAGAGCTTCGAGCACGCGGTCAGGCTGTGGACCGTCGTGCTCGAGATCGCGGTGGTGATGGCGCAGTTCCCCTCGCGCGAGATCGCGCTCCGGTCCTATCGATACCGCACGCTGGGGCTGGGGTTCGCCAATCTCGGCGGGCTGCTCATGTCGCTCGGGCTCTCCTACGACAGCGAGGCGGGCCGGGCGCTCGGCGGCGCCATCAGCGCGCTCATGACCGGCGCCTCCTACGCGGCCTCGGCGGAGATGGCCGGCGAGCGCGGCGCCTTCCCCGCGTTCGACGAAAACCGCGACGCCATGCTCAGGGTGATGCGCAACCACCGCGCCGCCGCTCGCGGCGAGACGGAAAAATTCGAAGGCCTCGATATCCGGCCGGTGCCGCTGGATCACGCCAACCTGCCCGACAGAGCGCTCGGCAAGGCCGCAAAGCGCGCCTGGGACCGGGCCGTGAAGCTCGGCGAGAAGCACGGCTACCGCAACGCCCAGGCGACGGTGATCGCGCCCACCGGCACCATCGGCCTCGTGATGGACTGCGACACCACCGGCATCGAGCCCGACTTCGCCCTGGTCAAGTTCAAGAAGCTCGCCGGCGGCGGACACTTCAAGATCATCAACGGCACGGTGCCCAAGGCGCTGAAGACCCTCGGCTACACCGCGCCGCAGATCCGCGCGATCGTCGCCTACGCCGTCGGCAGCGGCACCCTCAAGGGAGCGCCGGCAATCGACCACGCCGCGCTCGCGCGCAAGGGCTTCACGCCGGCCGTCATCGGTCGCATCGAGGGCGCCCTCGATGCCGCCTTCGACCTCAACCTCGCGTTCAACAAGTGGACGCTTGGCGAGGACTTCTGCACCGGCACGCTCGGCCTCGACGCCCGCGATCTCGACCGGCCCGACTTCGACCTGCTCGGCGCCATCGGCTTCAGCGCGCGCGAGATCGAGGCGGCCACGCTCTACTGCTGCGGCGCCATGACGCTCGAGGGCGCGCCGCACCTCAGGGACGAGCACCTCCCGGTCTTCGACTGCGCCAACCCCTGCGGGCGCGCCGGCTCCAACCGCTGCCTCTCGACCGAGAGCCACGTGCGCATGATGGCGGCGGCCCAGCCCTTCATCTCGGGCGCGATCTCGAAGACCATCAACCTGCCGATGGACGCCACCGTCGAGGACTGCCGCCGGGCCTACGAGCTCTCATGGCGACTCGGCCTCAAGGCCAACGCGCTCTACCGCGACGGCTCCAAGCTCTCCCAACCGCTGACCGCGCTCGCACTGGGCGACGGGCTCGGAGAGGCGGCGGACGAGGAGGCTGCCGACGCGACGCCGGCCGTGGCAAGCCGGCCCGACCCGCTCGCCGTGGCCGAGCGCATCGTCAAGCAGGTCATTCGCGAGGGCGAGCGGCGGCGCCTGCCCCATCGGCGGCGCGGCTACACCCAGAAGGCCATCGTCGGCGGGCACAAGGTCTACCTCAGGACCGGTGAGTTCGAGGACGGCGGGCTCGGCGAAATCTTCATCGACATGCACAAGGAAGGCGCCTCCTTCCGCAGCCTGATGAACAATTTCGCGATCTCGATCTCCATCGGCCTGCAATACGGCGTGCCGCTGGACGAGTACGTGGACGCCTTCACCTTCACGCGGTTCGAGCCGGCGGGGATGGTGGTCAACAACGACGCCATCAAGATGAGCACGTCGATCCTCGACTACATCTTCCGCGAGCTCGCCATCTCCTATCTCGGGCGCAGCGACCTCGCCCATGCCGAGGCCGAGGACCTGCTGCCGGACACCATCGGCGGCGGCGAAGAGCAAACGGTGCGCGCGCCCATGCTGCCCGACAGAGGCGGGCGCCCCAGTGCGAACGGCGGCACCGACGATCCGGTGAGTGCCGGCTACGTGCGCTCCAACCTGCTGGTGCTCAACGGCGGTGCCGGCGGCGCGGGCAACGGCGAGAGCGGCCTGGCAACGGCCCGCCGCGCAGGCACGGCGCACGACGCCGATGTTGCGGCGGTGCGGCCCCGGCCGGAGCGGCGGAGCGAGCCTGCGGCGAGTGTTGCGGCGACGGGCGGCCGCGCGCCCCAAACCCAAGCACGTGGCAAGGGCTACGAGGGCGAGGCCTGCGGCGATTGCGGAAACTTCACGCTGGTCCGTAACGGGACCTGCATGAAGTGTGTGACTTGCGGCGCTACCAGTGGTTGTTCCTGACGACCGTTTATCTCCCGCGGTCACGAACCACTGGCACTGGGGAGTGCGTGCAATGCGCACTCCCCCTCTTTCCCCTGCCTATTGCAGCGCCCTTTGCCGGAGCCGTCAAGCGGCCAAAGTAGCGACTATATAACATAATTGCATACCCGAGCAGTCATCGGCAGCACCCTTAGGAGGCATGAGCAGAGGCACACCGATGAGCATCACCAGGAAACTCGGCTTGCTTGGCACCTTGGCTGCGGCCCTGGTGATGGGTCTCGCGGCGTGTCAGACGTCGGGAACGATGACCTCGCTTGTCACCGACGCGGGAGAGGAGACGTTCACATCCTGGCTCGCCAAGCCGGAGGGCGAGGGCCCCTTCCCCGCCGTCGTCCTGCTGCACGGTTGCAGCGGAACCGAAAGGACCACCTCTCATCAAACGGTCTGGCGTGGCTTGAACGGTCATGCCGCTCTGCTGAACGACTACGGCTACGTCACGCTCATCGTCGACAGTTTCGGTGCGCGGCGCATCACCGACGGCTGCCAGACCGGTGGCAAGTACTACTCCGTGCAGGTCAGCGACGCCCATGCCGCCTTCGACCATCTGGCATCGCTGCCGTTCGTGGATGCCGGCCGCATCGGCTTTGTCGGCCAATCCCTTGGCGGCGGCACCGCGCTGCGGCTGGCGCTGGGATCGAGCGTCGATTCCCGCACCAGAGAGGGGCAAGGGTCCTACGCGGCACTCGTCGCATACTATCCCTGGTGCGAGGCTGCCTGGGCCTACGCCTTGAGGCGTCCTGTGATGATTCTAATCGGCGAGAAAGACGACTGGACGCCGGCTTCGCGATGTATCGCCATGCACTCGCTTGCCGAGAAGGCAACGTTTCAACCCGACTTGGAGCTAGAGGTCTATCCGGACGCGCACCATTCCTTCGACCTGCCCATGCGGGGGCCCTACTACGTGGAGGGCATGAACGGCCGCTTCCACACGGTACAGGGAAACCCCGGGGCGCGGCGGGATTCGCAAGCGCGCATGCTGACCTTCTTCGCGAAACACCTTGGCGGGCCGTATCCGGCGGCCGCCAGCGCGGGAGTCGACGCTGCGGGCAACGCGGGCTTCGGAAATATCTTGCGGGCCGCCTTCGCGCTGAACGATTAGTCTCTCGGCCCGACCGGCTGGAGCCTGCCCGTCCCACGCCTCGACAGCACCTATCACGGAACGAGGAAACGATGACGCCCAGCGCCTTCCGCGCCTTCACCTTCGATTGCTACGGCACCCTGATCGACTGGGAGCAGGGCATGCTCCGGGCGCTTCGCACGCTCGCGGGGATCGACGGCGACGATGATTCGCTGCTCGCCGCCTTCGCGCGGCACGAGCACACGATCCAGGAAGAGCACCCGGCGATGCGCTATCCCGAGGTGTTGAGCAACGCCTGCAAGGCGATCGCAGCCGACTTCGGCCATTCTGCGACCGACGAGCAGGCCGCAGCCTTCGGTGCCTCGATCGCCGACTGGCCGCCCTTCCCCGACTCAGTCGAGGCCCTCGCCTACCTGCGCGCGCATGGGTTGCTGATGGTGCTCTCGAACGTGGACCGCGCGTCATTCGCCCATAGCGCAAGGCGCTTGGGCGATCCTTTCCACGCCGTCGTCACCGCCGAGGATGTCGGCAGCTACAAGCCGGCGCCCGCGCACTTCGAGCGCGCGACGGCACTGCTCGAGAAGGAGGGGATCGCGCCCGGGGAGGTGCTCCACGTGGCCCAGAGCCTGTTCCACGACGTGCAGCCCGGCCGCGCCGCCGGCTTCGCCACCTGCTGGATCGACCGCCGCGCGGGCCGCCCCGGCGGCGCCACGCCGCCGGTGGACGTGGTGCCGGACATCACCTTCCACGACCTCGCCTCGCTCGCCGCCTGGCACCGCGCGGGCAGCAGCTAAGCGCGCGGCGAGACACGCTGTCCCGCAGCCAAGAACTTGACATTTCATGATCCGAGAAGATAAGTCTGCGCAGAGCAATCGAGACCTCACCATGTCGCAGACGCGCGAAAAATTTGCCACCCAGGTCGACGGCGCCCTTCTCGCGGACCTAAGAGGGCTGGCGAGACAAGAGGGGCGTCAAATTCAGGCGCTCGTCGAAGAGGCGATCGCAGCGCTCATCGAGCAACGTCGCCAGGGCAGCGCCCGCCCGCACGTGATGAGTGCCTATCTCAAGAGCCACGCCCGCTACGCACCGCTCTACAAGAAACTGGCAAAGTGACGCGGGACTATCTGACCGTCGCCGACGTTCTCGCCATCCATGCCGATCAGACCGCGACCTACGGCGGCGCGGAGGGCATGCGGGACCCGGGCCAGCTCGAGGCCGCGCTGTTCCGTCCGCAGAGCGGCTATTACGCGGATGTGATCGCCGAGGCGGCTGCGCTTTGGGAGAGCCTCTCGCAGAATCATCCCTTCATCGACGGCAACAAACGCACCGCTTTCGCCGCCACGTTTACCTTTCTCGCCATCAACCGTGTGGAGCTTACGGCCAGCGCTGACGAGGCGTGGGCGTTTCTATCCCGCCTCTATGACCGCAGCGAACTCACGTTCGACGCGCTCGATACTTGGCTCCGCAACAACGCGAAGCCCGTGAGATAGCGCCAGGCAGCGTTACTCGTGGACGTCGAAGCGGAAGGACTTCGAGACGATCTTCCAGTCGCCGTCGATCCTGACCAGGCTCAGGAAGTCGGTGAAGTAGCGCGGATGAATCGCGCACTCGCAGGTCACGACGGCGGTGTTCTCGTCCGACATGTCGATGGAGAGGATCTTGTCGAAGCGCGCTTGCCCCGTCGACGCCGGCGGCACGCGGCCTCTCACGATCTCGAACCACTCTTCGCGCGGCCAGTCGACGAATTCGCCGTCCATGTTCGCGAACAGGCGGCTGGACGGGTGAAAGATCGTGGCGAGCTTCTCCGTGTCGCACTCGTAAAGCCC
>JAPPNV010000200.1 GCA_028818565.1 Rhodospirillales bacterium
GTCGAGCGCATGGTCGTGATAGCCGGGGGTGAACACCGCGCGGCCCATCTGGAACAGCGCGAGGTCGAAGGCGGCGGCAAAATCCTCGGCGAGATGCGCCTTGACCAGCGTCGTCCTGATGGCGCGGAGATCGTCGGCGAGACCGATACCGACGCCGGCCTCCTTGCGCGCTTCGGCCTCGGGGTCGGGCCTGGCGGGCGGCATGGCCGGGACGGAGATTCCGGGCGCGGCGACGCCGGAGCCCGCGTGCTGGCCGCCCGTGTGCCGGTCCTGGCCGGAGGCATCGGAGGCGCCGTCTCCCTTGCCGTTCGCCGGCATGTCCTCGGGCTTCACCAGGCCGTGCACGACCTGGACCTGGCCGTCGTTGCCGACGGTGACGATGCAGCCCGAGATGGCGATGTCGTCGGGCCTGAAGACGGCGCGGGCCTTGATGCCGTCCTGGATCTCCGCGAGGCGCGGCTCGATGGCCTCCGCCTCCTCGATCAGCTCGTCGCTCCACTCGTCGTCGTCCAGGTTGACGAGCTCGTCGTGGCGGACGTGCAGGCGCTCGATCTCGGCCTTCTCCTCGTCCGTGGTCTCGGCCGGGGTGGGATGCACCCGCCCGAAGCGCGCGAGGTCGGACCAGTCGACGTCGAGCCGGGCCTCGGCCCACTTCCAGCGGGTCGCCAGCTCGTCCGCCGCGATCTGGAGGCGGTCGAGGGCGAGCTTCATCAAGAGCGCCGGGTCCTCCAGCCAGACGCCGTTCTCGTGCTCGTCGGCGAAGAGGTCGCGCAGCACGGGACCGCCTGCGGCCTCGTAGGCGTCCACGCCGACGTAGCGGGCGAGCGCGGCGCCGGCCGGAACGCGGTCCTCGGTCAGCATGCGCTTGATCTGCCAGTCGGTCGGCCGGTAGCCCTGCTCGCTCACCTGCTCCCACAGCGCCAGCTGTCTGGTGCGGTCGGTGGTGACGGTGAACGCCTTCAGCGTGGCGAGGTCGATCCTGTCCTCGCGGTAGGCGTCCAGCAGCTCGGGCGCAACGTGGCCGAGGCGCAGACGCTGCTCGACGGTGCGCTCCGAGACGCCGAAGTTGGCGGCGATGTCGGCGACGGTGGCGCCGGCCAATGCGAGCGCGCCGAAGGCCTCGACCTGATCCGCGGGGTGCATCGCCACCCGGATCACATTCTCGGCCAGCGAAATCTCGCTGTCGTTGGCGCCGTTGGCGACGACGCGGCAGGGGACGGGATAGTCGGCCTCGATGACGCCCTCGCTTGCGAGCTCGTTGAGCGCGGCGAGGCGCCTGGCGCCGGCGATGACGGCGAAGCGCTCGCCGCCGTCCTCGGCGGGCTCGGCGGAGCGCGCCACGAGGTTCTCGAGCAGGCCGTGGATGGGAATGGATGCCTTGAGCTCGGCGAAGGCGGCCTTGCCGGCGGGCGTCTTGCGGACGTTGGCGGGCGAGGGCACGAGCCTGTCGAGCGGGATGGATCGGATGACGGGTTCGGTCATCGGCTTCTCCGGAGATGGGCCGCGATTGGGCGGCGCGTGGTTGGGACGGGCGGCCAGGTGCGACCGCGCGCGCATGAAGAAGAGGCTCGGCCGCTCTCTCGGGCGCCCGGGACTCTCGGACGGATGCCGCCGGGCTCGATCTCTCCGCGTGGCGTGGCGGGCGGCTGCGGGACGTCGGTCAGTCGGTGCAGAGGCAGTCGACGGAGCCGGCGTCGGCGCTCTCGCCGAAGGATGCCGCCGCCTCGTCGAACAGGTCGCGGTGGGCGAGCGCGGCGGCTTTCAGCTCGGCGTAGGTCTCGCCGAGGCGGAAGCGCTTCATGGACTCGCAGGCGCGGCCGTCCGGGCCGGTGCGGTTGGCGACGTTGGCCTCCTGTTCGATCCACCAGTCGGCGCGCGAGGGTTCCTCGCGAATGAGGCGGATCAGCTTGGCGCGGCCCTTCAGGTAGCAGAGATCGCAGTTGCCGGCGTAGGAGGGGATGCCAAGGTCGAACGGCTGGCGCTTCCACCAGTCGAGGACGTCGGCCTCGCGGACGCCCGCATTGGCGAGCGGCAGCACGGCGTGGGCGCCGGTGCTCGAGCCGCAGTTCATCGCGCGCATGCGCAGGACCCGGCGCTGCTCGTCGGCGCGCAGGCCGATCACCGCATGCCAGCGTTTCAGGCCGAGGCGGTGCCGGGCGTAGGACTCGATTCTATCGCGCTTTAGAAACGTCGTGCATGCGCGGAGCGTCGGATTCGGGACGAATCCCTTGCGATCGATCAGCGCCGCATAGGGCTCGCCGTTCCTGGACGCGGTCGCGAAGTCGACCACGCGGGTGCGGTGCGGCGCGTCCCACAGATACTCGACCCAGATCACATCGACTCGCCATGCGCGGCTGCAGACGTCCACGAATTCGAGAGTCTCGGGCCGTTCGAGGCCCGTGTTCGCGAAGACAACCGCAACATCCGGTGGCAGGCGGCCGCCGTAGGCGTCGACGATGTGCTTCAGCATGTAGGACGAGGTGCGGCCTCCCGAGAAGCTGATTACCGCCGGACGCGGCACGCGGTAGGGATTCCGGACCGTGCGGGGGAGGCGCGCGGCGGCGGTCATCGTGCGTGCCTCTTCCCCCTGGCGCCGTCTCGCGGGCGCCCGCTACCGGACCTGCCGGTATCGGCTATTGCGATGTCAAAGGCGTGGACGATGCAGTGATGATTGGTCTGGTCGTTGTAGGTCGTGGCCTCCGTGTAGTGACCGAGGGTGAGCGCCCGCACGGTGTCGGTGAGGATCTTCCCGGCGCGGTCGCGGGCCCGCTGCAACGGCAGCGGGACGTCCGGAGAGTCCGCGTGGCGGTACATGGCGCAGTTGAGCGCGCCGGTAGCGCACCACGAGACGGCGTCCTGATGCTCGACACCGACGGGCTCGCCCTCGGCGTCGCGGGCGGCGGCGCCCTGGGTCCAGGCTTCGGGCCTGGCGATGAGCGTGCGGGCCTCGACGAGGATGTCGCGGGGGGTGGGAGCGGTGGCGGTCATGGCCGGGTTGCCTCCGGGCCTGGAGCGGCGCCCGCGCGCGCCATGCCGAGGGCATGGTCGAACATGGCGACGACGTTGGCGTGCGTGTCGTGCTCGTTGAGGCCGATGTAGCTTTCGAACTCGCCGAGCTTGAATGCGGCGCAATCGAGGAGGCGCTCGGCCTGTTCGAAGACGGGGCCAGTGCGATCGCAGGCGGGGTCGTCCTCGCGCATCACGTTCGTGGCGAGGCCCAGAGCGCCCGCGGCGCAGAATCGGCAGCCGCCGTCGAAGGTGGTGAGCGCGCGTCCCATCCTGTCGAGGGCGATGGCGCCCTGCGCCCAGCGCTCGGGACGGGCGATCAACGTGCGGGCGATCGCGAGAATATCGACCGCACCGGGTGCCTCCGGCCTGGGCATGGTGCGGATCGCCTCGTCGAAGATGGCGACGGTCATGGAATGCGCGGCGTTGTAGTCCAGGACCCAGGCCGTCCCCGTCCAACCCTCGGCCACGCGGACCGAGGCGTGGTTCACCTGCCGGTGGGCTTCGAGGAAGGTGTCGTGCGAGGCATCGGCGTCGGCGGCCGCACGGTCGAGGGCGCCGAGGGCACCCCAGGAGACGGCGCTGTTCGCCCGCCCCTCGCACCGGTGCCCGTTGGTATCCAGCGCGTGCGGGTACGCGCACCAGCGCGCGGGATCGGCCACGACGGTGCGGGCTGCGACCAGCAGCGCCGCGACTTGGACGATGTCGGTGCGTGGGTTCATTGCGAGTCCTCGTTGCTGCGGGGTCCGGATCGACGCGCACCGGACGGACGGAGCCGGGTGAGGCCGAGCGGCAGGCGCCGGTACGGCGTCCGGTTGTGTCAGCGATGGGAGACGAGACGAGAGGCGATCGCCTCTCTCCATGGCCCCGGCCCGTTGCCCCGGCGGGCCCGCTCCGCCACTCGCTTCGCCGAGGAGCCGGGACGGTGCAGCCGGCGGCGAGGGTGCGTCGCGCTATCGGGGGAGAGGGGGCACGGGGGAGCGGCCGCGTGTCTCGCCCTGGTCGGTCTCGGTCAGCCGATGGGCGGTCTCGAGGTTTTACCGAGGGTGTCGCCGGGCTAGGCTGACGAAAAACTGGAGTGCTGTTTCGCAATGGCGACAGTGACGCGCGCCGATCTGGCGGACGCCGTGCACCGCGAGACCGGCCTGCCGCGCCGCGATGCGGCGAGGCTAGTGGACATGGCGATCGAGGCGATCGCGGAACGGCTGTCGGCAGGCGAGACGGTGATGATCTCCGAGTTTGGCAGTTTCAGGGTTCGCGACAAGCGCGCACGGGAGGGCCGCAACCCCAGGACCGGGGAGCCGGCGCCGATCCAGGCGCGCCGCGTCGTGACGTTCCGGCCGTCTCAGGTTCTGAAGATGCGGATCGCGGAGGGCCGGGCCGATACCGGCAACGAGACATAGGCCGACGGAAGGGTCGCTGCTATTGGTATCGGCTCCAGGGGCATCGATTCGTTCAGCACAAGAAACCGGAAGAGGAACGGCGATGGCACAGATCGACGAGTCCACGTTGACGAAGGGGCAGCTTCGCAAACTCAATGCGCTCAGGAATTCAGTGGGGAATGAGGTCGGCGAGAGAGCATTCGCCGAGTGGCTGGCGTTGCAAGCGACGGCGAAAGGGAAGCCGGACGGCAACGCGGCAACGATCGTCGACACGCTCTGGCCGATGGTCGAGCGGGGCGCGCTCTCGATCCCGCGCGGCGGCTACCTGATCAGGCGAGGGCGGGGCCGCATCATCGTGGAGCCGGCGAAGCTGTAAAGGGCCGGTTTGTCGGCCGGGTCTCGATGCCGCCCCGTCGCTGTCGGGCCCCGGACTCACGCCAGCTCGATCCGCAGATAGCCGTGCGGGTCCGGCCCGGCGCCCTGCGTGTCGCGGTGGACGGCGACACGGAAGCCGGCGCGGTCGAGGTCCTGCACGCGGTAGCTCCAGGGGCGGGAGTAATCCCACATCACGTTGGCGAGGCTCTGGGCGGTGGAGCGCACTCCGAACTTCGTGGCGCGTTCGGGCACTCGCGTGGTGATGACCTTGATGCAGGGCTCGTGCCGGGTCTCGTCGAGCAGCGCCGAAGCGTTGCACTTCGGGCACTCACCCGCGGGCATGACATCGCCCGGCTCGACGCGCTCCCAGGCGTTCTTGAGCGGGCCGCATTGGTCGGCCGGCCCGTTCCATCCGCAGTACTGGCAGGTGGCCGTGGGCATCATGGCGTGCTCCTTGACTGGCGGTCTGGCGCTCGGCGGCGGGGCAGCCCCCGGCCCGGCGTCAAGCGTCGATCCTGATGTGCTCGCCCCAGGGCGGGGGTTCGGGAGACAGCCCGGCGGCGGAGCCGTAGTCGCACCACAAGACATCGAAATCCGGCTCGGTCTCGGGGTAGCGGTCGCAATCCATGTCCGTGAAGTAAAGGCACACGGCGGGCCGGATGCCCTGTTCCGCGAGGCGTTCGAAGCCCGGCCGGAAGTCGGTGCCCCAGCGTCCCTTGACGACGATCCGCTCGGGCAGCTCGCCCGGCACATAGTGCTCCTCGTCCTGCACCGCGGCGTCGACCTGGAGCACGACGATGCGGTCGGGCTCGATCTCGGCCGCGACCTCGCGGATCTCGGACCAGAACGCCGCAAGAGCATCGCTGTCGACCGAGCCGGAGGTGTCGATGATGACCGCGAGCGCGCCCATTCCCTCCGAGCGGATCGAAGGGAGATAGAGCCCTGAGTCGATGAAGCGCCGGTTCGGCACGCTCCAGGAATAGTCGCGGGCCGCCGCGTCGGTCATGTAGCGGCGCAGCAACGAGCGCCAGTCGAGGGTGCTGCGGTGGGCGTCGCGAACGGTCTCCTCGACCGCGCCCGGGGCCTTGCCCTGCGCCTTGGCAAGGTTGAGGGCCTGGTGCATGGCCTCGTCCCAGGCCTGCTCCTCGGCGTTGACGTCCATGGACGCGTCGGCGGTGCCGGGGTCGGCGCCGTTGCGCGCGGCGGCGTCCATGATCTCGCCGGTGCCGGCGGGATCGACGCTCGGGGCCTCGCCTGTCCCGTCGTCCTCGCCCGTATCGTCCCCGTTTTGCGGATCTGCGTCTCCGGACGCGTCGGTGTCGCCGCCGGACTGGTCATCATGGTCGGCACCGCCGTCCTGCGGATCGTCCGAGCCATCGCTGCCGGCGCCCGGAGACGGAGGCGGGCCGTCCTCGGCCCCGCCGTGACCGTCGTCGTCCTGCGGCTCGGGCAGGCGGTCGTAGGCCTGCTCGACGCTGATCCCGTCCCATGCCTCGGCCTCGGGCGGGAGCTTGAAGCCCGCATCGCGCAAGAGTCCGTGGGTGACGAGCTGCGAGGCCTGTTGCCAGCGCCCGGGCTCGCGCATTCCCCGCCGCGTGTGGTGCTTCAGCGCGCATGCCAGCACCACGCGCCCGATCGCGGTCTTGATGAAATCCGCGTCGGTGTTCGCGATCCAGTCGGGCGAATAGCGGATCTCGCGCCCGTCGCTCGCCAGCGTCTCGCGGGCCGGGTCTGGGCGGATCGGAAGCCGCAGCGCCAGGCTGCCGAAGAACGGCTGGTCGCGCAGCAGCGCGGTCACGCAGTCGCTGACGCGGCGCGCCGATTCCTGGCGGGCGGCCATCACGCGGCCTCCCGGTCGACGGCAGGGGTCCCGAAATACCCCGCGAACTTCTCCATCAGCGCATCGGCGTCGCGCTTCACCTGGCGCCGGACGTTGGGGTTGAAGGTGGCCGAGGGCCGCAGCGTGTCGGGATCGGCGACGGCGATCCGGTCCTTCACCTCCTGGCACAGCATCGCGAGTCGGTGGTCCCCAAAAATGTTGAGGCGCGGCACCACGTCCACCAGCTCGCGGATGTTCTCGATCATCGAGTCCCGGAACACCAGCGGGCGCACCTGCGGTGCTAACGTGCTGAAA
>JAPPNV010000219.1 GCA_028818565.1 Rhodospirillales bacterium
GCTCGAATGGTGCTTCTTCACCATGAGCGAGCTCGACGCCAACGCGATCTACAGCGTCCGGCGCCACGGCGACCTGGTCGAGATATACGGCGCCTCGCCGATCGCCGTCAGCGCGGCGATCGACTACTTCGACCACCAGCTCGAATGCATGGAGGAACGGATCGCCGGAGCCGGCCCGTTCCTGATGGGGGCGAAGATCAGCATCGCCGACATTCTCTTCATGTCCTGCCTGGATGCCGCCGAGCACTATGAGCTCGCCCTGCCGGACTGGCTGCGCGATTACCGCATCCGCATGCGGGCGCGTCCCGCCTATGCGGAGACCTATCCGCGCAACTATGGCGGGCGCAGCGCGCCGGAGGTCTGAGCCATGCCCGGCCCGCTCGAAGGCATCCGCGTTCTCGACCTGACGACCATGGTCTCGGGCCCGGTGGCGACCATGATGCTGGCCGACCAGGGCGCGGACGTGATCAAGATCGAAGCGCCCGCAGGCGACATCATGCGGCAGTACGGTGTCGTCCACCGCGGCATGTCCGCCGCCTTCCTGTCCTGCAACCGCTCGAAACGCTCGCTCTGCGTCGACCTCAAGACCGCAGACGGGCTCGCCATCGTCCGCAAGCTCGTGGAAACCGCGGACGTGCTGGTGCAGAACTTCCGCCCGGGCGCGATCGAGCGCATGGGGCTCGGCGAGGACATCGTTCGCGAGCTCAAGCCAGACATAGTCTTCGTCTCGATCAGCGGCTTCGGCGAGTCGGGGCCCTATGCGCACCAGCGGGTCTACGATTCGGTCATCCAGGCGCTTTGCGGACTCTGCGACATCCAGACCGACAACGAGACGGGCCGCCCGCACATGGTGCGCACCATCGTCTCCGACAAGACGACATCGCTCGCCGCAGCGCAGGCGATCACGGCGGCGCTCTTCGCGCGCGAACGCACCGGCAGGGGCCAGCACGTCCGCCTCGCCATGCTCGATACCATGGTCGCTTACCTGTGGCCGGAGGCGAGCTCGCCGCTGACCTTCCTCGACAACGAGCAGGACCCGGCGGGACAGCAGACGGGGCCCGATCTGATCTTCCGGACCGCCGACGGCTATATCACTGCGGCCGCCGTCACGGACGCGGAATGGGCAGGGATGTGCCGTGCCTTCGGCCGCGAGGAGCTGACCCTGGACCCGCGCTTCGAGACCGCCGCCGCGCGCGGCCACAACCGGACCGAGCGCCGGACGATCATGAACCAAGAGATCGCGAAGTGGCCGACGGCGGAGATCCTCGCGCGTCTCGACCGCGAGGTCGTGCCTGCCGCACCGGTGCTCAGGCGCTCAGACGTGATCGCGGATGCGCAGGTGGTCGAGAACGGGATCATCGAGGTCCGCGAGGACGCCGATCTCGGTCCGGTGCGCCAACCGAGGCCCGCGGCCCGTTTCGCCGAAACCCCGGCCGAGATTCGGTCTGTCGCGCCCTGGCTCGGTGCCGACAACGCGACGATCCTCGAAGAGCTCGGCTACGACGCAGCCGACATCGCACGGCTCGCCGAAGAGCGGGTCCTGCATCGGCGGGAGCCGAAGACCGTCTAACCGCTGCTGTCGGAAGCCTGTGTGCGAATTTCGATGTGGCGGCGGAGGTCGGGCCAGCCATACGCACACTCGCTGAGGATGACGCCGTGGAACGGCTCCTCGCGCGTCGCGATGAGGGTGCCGCCCATGACCTCGTAGAAGAAGCGAGCCGGGTTCCCCGCCAAGACCCAGACCAACGCGCTCTTGCAACCGGCAGCCCGGAGTGCCGAGAACAGCGCGACGAGCAAACGCCGACCGTGACCCGCACCCTGGTGATCCGGCAGGACATAGAGCGTGTAGACCTCTCCGTCATAGGGCAGGTTCGTCGGCCGCGCACGGCCGGCATTGGCGAAGCCGACGACGCAGAAGTCCGGTCCCTCGGCCACGCGCGTGATAGAGTCCGCCCGCGCGTCGCGCAGGATCCGGCGCCAGTTCTCGATGTGGCTCGTGCGGGACAGGCCCAGAAGCGCCCGATCGGGAATCAGTCCGGCATAGGTATCACGCCACGTTTTGACCTGGATGTCGGCGATCGCGGAGGCGTCCGATAGACACGCCGGTCTGATCCCCGCCATGTTCCCGGGATAGCACAGGCGACCGCCAATGCGAACGCCGTGGATGAGCCGGTCCCCGGTCACATCGGCTTGTGAGTTGCGGCCGAGGATTGGCTGCCCACCCAGAGAATCATCGCATTTCTCTCAACACCGACGGTCTGCGAGCGGCCTGGTGGAGGAGCTGAGCACGACCAACTACTGCGCGTCCTCCATCTTCATCTCGCCGTGATCCATGTCGCCGTCGTGGTCCTTCATCTCTCCGTGCATGTGTTCGGTTTCGTCCGCCGCGCCGCCGAAATCCAGCTTCTTGACGACGCGGTCCCGGGTCGGGCCGCTGACGTCGAGGGTGAGCGCCCACTCGCCCAGCATCTCGAGCTCCAGCGTGGCGGTGTAGCGGCCCGGCATCGAGCCGGCCGCCGCCTTCACGGGCCGTACGTTGTGCGCCAGCGGCATCGAAGGCATGTCGGCCTTGACCACGACCTCGGCGCCTTCCACGGGGTCGCCGCTCTTCTTGCCCTTGAGCATGATCATGCAGTCGTAGGTGAGCTTCTCCACCGTCGCCGTGCAGCTCACATCGGCCGCCACGCGTTCGCCCGCCAGGGCGGCACCGCTCGCCATCAGCAGCGCCGATAGCGCAAGAACCGCTGTCAAGGTACGCATCGTTCAGCCTCCTCGTTGCAGACCCAGATAGGCGCTGACCAGCAGCTCGTGTTCGGCCAGCTCCGCTGCCTTGCCGTCCAAGATTATTCGCCCGCTTTCGAGCACGTATCCCCTGTCCGCAATCGCAAGCGCCTGCCGCACATTCTGCTCGACCAGCAGGATCGTCACGCCCGCGTCCCTGAGCCGGGGGATCAATGCGAAGACGTCCAGCGCGGCGATCGGGGCGAGGCCGAGGGAAGGCTCGTCGAGTATCAGGAGCCTGGGCCGCGCCATCAGCCCGCGGGCCAGCGCCAGCATCTGCGCCTGGCCGCCGCTGAGCGCCGAGCCCGGCTCATCGAGCCGCTCCCGCAGCATCGGGAAGGCCTCCAATACGCGCTTGATGTCCGCCCCGGTCTTGGCGCGGCCTGCCACGTTATGGGCCCCCAGCCGCAGGTTCTGCTCGACGGTCAGCCCGCCGAAGATCAAGCGCCCCTCCGGCACCTGCACGATGCCGCGGCGCATGATCCGGTGCGGCGGCATACGGGTAATCGCCCGGCCGAGAAAGCGAATATGGCCACTGGACGGCCGCTCGATGCCGCACACCGCATGCATCGTCGAGCTCTTGCCGGCGCCGTTGGCGCCGATCAGGGCGACGATCTCGCCGTCAGCGACCTCCAGCGACACGCCCTGGACGGCGCGCACCTTGCCGTAGCTGAGGTGCAGGTCGTGGATCTCAAGCATCCAGTGCGTCCCCACCGAGATAGGCCTCGAGCACCTCGGGATGCTCCAGGACCCGGTCCGGTTCGCCGTCCGCGATCTTGCGGCCGAAATTGAGAACGCAGAGGCGCTGGCACAGCGTCGAGATCAGGTCGAGCTTGTGCTCGATGACGATGCAGGTGCGGCCAGGCACCGCGAAATCCTGAATGAGAGCGGCCATCTCCGCGGTTTCGGCCGGGGTCATGCCGCCTGCCGGCTCGTCCAGCAGCAGCAGCGAAGGAGAGCGCACGAGCGCGCGGGCGAGCTCGAGCCGGCGCTGATCGGGGAGCGGCAGGCTGCCGGCGAGGGCGTCCCGCCGATCCGCGAGGCCCACCGCGTCGAGCAGCCGATCGACCTCCGCCCTCCGTGCCCGCTCGGCCGCGGACCGGTTCGACAAAAGCGCCATCGGCCCGACATCGGGCAGGCTGTGCTGCGCCACCCAGACATTCTCGCGCACGCTCATGCGCTGAAAGATGCGGAGGTTCTGGAAGGTTCGCGCGATGCCGAGGCGGACGATTCCGGCCGGCGTGCTCTTGGTAATGTCCTTATCGCGCAGGAGGACGCGGCCGGTATCCGCGGCATGAACGCCGGTGATCACGTTGAACAGCGTTGTCTTGCCCGAGCCGTTGGGGCCGATCAGGCCGACCACCTCGCCGTCCGCGACGGTGAGATCGAGCGCCTCCAGGGCGGCGACGCCCCCGAAGGACCGGCTCAGGCCTTCAACTCTCAGCACGGACCAACCCTCGCCAGCGCCCGCGCAGCCAGTGCATGGCGGCTTCGTCCAGCAGCCCGCGCGGGCGCACGATGAGCAGCAGGGCGACCAGGCCACCAAAGACGATCATGCGGTAGCCGGAGATCGCACGGATGGATTCCAGCAGGCCGATATCGATGGCGACGCCGATCAGCGGCCCGAACGCCGTGCCCAGCCCGCCGATCAGTCCGTAAGCCAGCGCGTGAACGCCCAGCATCACGTTGAAGATCTTGGGCTCGACATAGGTCGCAAGGTGAGCGTAGAGGGCGCCCCCGATGCCTGCGACGATGCCGGCCATGACGACGGCAAGAATCTTGTACTTGGTGACGTTGAGGCCCTGCATCTCGGTCAGCATCGGGTCCTCGCCGATCATCCGGAAGATGGCGCCGAGGCGCGAGCGCTCGAGGATGAGAAAGCCGATGAGCACCACCGCCAGCAACCCATAGATGATCAGCATGTACTCGAAGGCCGAGACGTTGCTGTCGTAGATGGCGCGGATGTCGCGGAAGCCGTCGGAGCCGTCGGGGCCCACCAGCTCGCCGTCGATCTCGACTTGATAGGTGAAGATCTCGAAGATCAGCCGCACCATCTCGGCGAAGGCGAGCGTGGCCACGGAGAAGTAGAGCCCGCGCAGCCGCACCGTCGGGATCGCCACCACCAGCGCCGCCGCCCCGGCCACCAGCGCGCCCCATAGCAGGCCGAGCCAGATCGGCCAGCCCCACATCGCGGTCGCGATGCCGGAGCCGTAGGCGCTGACGGCGAAGAAGGCCTGCTGGCCGAACGAAATCTCGCCGACCACGAGCAGGAGATAGGCCGAGAGCGCGATGAACGAGATCATGCCGATATTGGAGAGGACCGTGATGAGATAGAGGTCGTCCATCGCTCACACGCGCCGCGTTGCCGCCAGCTCGCGCTCGACGGCGAGCTGGCCCATGAGGCCGCCGGGCCGAAAGACCAGGAACAGGAAGAGCAGGAAGTAGGCGGAGAGGTCCCGGTACTCGGTGCCCAGATACCAGATGCTATGGGCCTCGACGACGCCGAGCAGAAGCCCGCCGAGGATCGCGCCCGGGATCGAGCCCATGCCGCCCAGCATCATCGCGATCAGCCCCTTGAACGTCGCCCAGAGCCCGAAGAGCGGCGTGATCTGGCCGTCGGCGCTGACGATCAAATAGGCGGCAACGCCGCCGAAGGCCGACGCGATGACGAAGGCCAGGAACATGACCGCGCCGACGTTGATGCCCATGAAGAGCGCCGCGCGCGGGTCTTCGGAGACGGCGCGAAGCGCCAGTCCAAATCGCGTGTGCTGCAGAAGCCAGTGGAGCAGCACGGTCATGACGGCCGCAACGGCGAACATCACGATGTACTCCACCTTGAAGAAGAAAGGACCCAGGTCGATCGGATCGGCCGTGACCATGGGCGGGAAGAAGTAGGTCCGGTCGGGGAACACCACGGTCACGATCTCTTCGAGCTGCATCCATATGACGAAGCTCGAGACCATCGACGCCACCGCCGCGCCCCGGCGAATGGCCCGGAAGCACAGGCGCTCGACGTAGATGCCGACGATCACCGCGCCCACAACGGTGGCCGCGGCAATCGCCACGGCATTGGCCTTGAACTCGAGATAGACCAGCGTGCCGACGAACGCACCGACCATGATCGACGGTCCATAGGAGAGGTTGAGCCGGCGCATGACGCCGAAGATCAGGGTGAACCCTATGGCCAGCAGCGCATAGGACGAGCCCAGCATGATGCCGTCGAGGCAGTTCTGGATGAAATCAACCACCGGCCTCTTCCCGCGTCGCTGTCGGAGGTCCGGCCATTGGCCTTAGCCCGGCTTTCTCACCAATGTCATGGTCTGCGCGGTGCTTTCAGGCCGACAGAGCAGGAAAGCCGCGCAGCGCGATGTGGGGCATCGGGCAAACGGCTTGACGCACTCTGTCGGCCTGAAGGCGCCGCCCTTCGGGTCGCGCCCAGGCGCCCGCCCGCGGCGTCGCGGGCCTCAACCGTATTCCCTGATACGCTTTTCGGCCCACTCCTGGCGGATCGAACGTCTGGGCGCGACGCAGGCTGTGACATTGGTGAGAAATCCGGGTTAGCCGCCCTGGTGTGTCGTCCCGCCGGGGAGGCCCCGATCCTGTTCCGGCCGTTCGCGCTGAGGGCCCTTTCCCAGATAGGCGCGCTGGATCACTTCGTGTTCGGAGAGCTGGCCGGGCTTCCCGCTGAATGTCACCTGCCCCTGCTCCAGCAGGAAGAAGTGATTGGCCACCTGCAGCGCCATGTGCGCGTTCTGCTCGACCAGGAAGATCGAGGTGCCGTCCGCGTTCAGATCGCGGATGATCCGGAAGATCTCCTCGACGACCAGGGGCGCGAGGCCGAGCGACGGCTCGTCCATCATCAGCAGCTTCGGCCGCGCCATCAGGGCGCGGGCAACGGCCAGCATCTGCTGCTCGCCGCCGGAAAGCGTGCCCGCCAGCTGCTTCGACCGCTCCTGCAACCTGGGAAACCGGGCGAAGACGTGGTCGATGTCCTGGCGCACCTGCGCCTTCCTCTTGCCGAGCCGGAGGTAGGCGCCGGCGACGAGGTTCTCGTGCACGTTCATGTCGGGAAAGACGAGCCGGTTCTCCGGCACCAGCGCGAT
>JAPPNV010000296.1 GCA_028818565.1 Rhodospirillales bacterium
CCCGAAGATCATCTCACGCCGCTCGCCGGGCGGACAAAAAACGAGCCCTGTGCTCTATGCCCCCGTGCTTGACCGATTTATCGCCGAACGACAGAATTTCGAGACTTTGGAATATGCTGCGGGTGCATGGATGGCTCTGCCGGGTTTGGCGCTGTCGCGATCGCAGGAGGTGGAGCCGGGCGCGTTGCACGTGAGCCCCTGCAGCGCTCGACAGAGCCCCTCTTGCTAGAAGGGCGAATGGCCCTCATAGGATAATTCACACCGGAGTCGGAATGCCCGAACGCAGACCACTGCGGAGCAAGCAATCTTCGCGAAGGGTCACCTTGCGGGACGTTGCGCGCGAGGCCGGGGTCTCGATCGCCACCGCCTCGCGGGTCCTGAACAATTCGCCGTCCGTTTCGCCGGAAACCCGCGAGGACGTGCTGCGGGTCTTCGCCAGACTCGAGTTCGCGCCCGACCCGCTCGCACGCGCGCTCAACGCGGGCGGCACCAACACGGTCGGCGCAGTGATTCCCACCATCAATCACGCGATCTTCGCGGCGTTTCTGGAAGCGCTGGAGGCCAGACTGGACGCCAACGGCTATCGCCTGCTCATTGCCACGACCGGCATGGACTCCCGTGTGGAACTCGAGCGCGCCCGATCGCTGCTCGAAATGGGCGCCAGAGCGCTGATCGTTACCGGGCTGGATCACGAACCCGAACTCACCAGTCTGGCCAGGCGGTTCGGCGCGCCCGTGGTCGCGACGTCGATCTACGAGGCCTCCGCCTCGATGCCGACCATCGGCTACGACAACGTCGAGCTCGGGCGCCAGGCCATGCGGCATCTGCTCGACCTCGGCCACCGGGATGTCGCCCTGGTTTCCGGGCCCACGGCGCAGAACGACCGAGCCCGCCTCAGGATTCGTGGCGCGGAATCGGTCGAGGGCGTGGGTTCGCTGCGAACGATCGAGACGGAGCTGAGCGTGGGCGGCGGCGTCGCCGCCGCGAAGCAGGCGCTGGCGTGGGACCGGCGGCCCACAGCGCTGCTCTGCGTCACCGACCTCGTCGCGCTGGGAGCGCTGTTCGAGCTTCAGCGGAGCGGCCTCCGCCTGCCCCGGGACATGTCGGTCATAGGGTTCGATCACATCTCCTGGTCCGAACACAGCCATCCGCGCCTGACCTGCATAAGCTTGCCCGTCGCCGCGATGGGCCAGGAGAGCGCGCAGGCGATCTGCGACTTCCTCACGGACGGCACGCCAATCCCCTCGGTCCAGTTACAGGGTGAGATCAAGGTGCGCGGCTCCACTTGCCGACCGCCGGACGGGCCCTGAGGCTCGTACGGGCCGGAATGATCCACAGCCAGCAAACGGAGAGTCCTGCGTCGCCCTCAGCACTCTATAAGTTATTGATCTAGATGGCGCACCCGGCAGGACTCGAACCTGCGACCCCTTGATTAGGAATCAAGTGCTCTATCCGGCTGAGCTACGGGCGCGCTGGACCCATCGATAGCGGCGGCGCGGCGTTTGTCAATCGGGGCGGTGCGGCGTGCGGCGAAGCCCGGTCAGGCGTCGGCGAGGGCCGACGGGCTCTCCGGCAAAATCTGCCCGCCGTCGAGCACCAGCGCCTGTCCGGTAATGTAGCGCGCCTGATCGCTGGCGAGGTAGACGGCGGCATAAGCGATGTCCTCGGTCTCGCCAATGTAACCGGCCGGAATGACAGACCTGATTTCCTCCACCTGTTCCCCGCCCAGCTCCACCAGGCCCGGCGTCATGATCGAGCCGGGGGAGATCGCGTTGACCGTGATGTTGTGCTTGGCGAGTTCCAGCGCCGCGCCCATGACGAACGCGTTCACGCCGCCCTTGGACGCCATGTAGTGGGCAAGCCCCGGCCAGCCGACATTGGGGCCGGTGATCGACGAAATGACGACGATGCGGCCTTGCCCCTGGGCCTTCATCTGCGGGATGCAGGCCCGGACCCCGTGGAAGACTCCCTTGAGGTTGGTGTCGATCACGTCGTCCCAGGTCTCGTCGCTCATGTCCACGATGTGGGAGGTGGGGAAGACTCCGGCGTTGGCGCAGAAGACGTCGATGGCGCCGTAACGCTCGATACAGGCCGCCGCCATCCGCTCCATATCAGGGCGTTGCTTGACGTCGGCCTGGAGGAACGACGCTTCGCCGCCGGCGGCCACGATCTCGTCGGCGGTGGATTGGCCCGCCTCGGCGCTGCGGTTCACCACCAGCACTTTCGCGCCTTCATTCGCGAACACCGTCGCGATGCCCTTGCCGATGCCGCGGCCCGCGCCGGTCACGATCGCGGCCTTGCCCTGTAACGTGATCGCCATGCTCCCCTCCCGCCGGTTGCGGCCGGACGATAGCATGACTCGCCACCCGCCCGGCCTTAGAGTGGCGACGCGGCGCGGCAAGGCGAGGGCACGGATGCGGGGTGAGGAGCTGGTCTTTTTCGGGTGGCCCGATCTGGCCGGCCTCATGCGCGGGCGGGGATTCCCGGCGGCCGATCTCGACCAACGTCTCGAAACCGGCATCGGCTGGGTTCCGGTGGCGCAGGCGATTGGCCCGCTCTCCACGCTTGCGCCGAGCCCGTGGGGCGCGCTCGGCGATGTCTGGCTGGTGCCCGACCGCGACGCCGGCGCCAGAGTCGACCTGTGGCCGGAGCAGCCTCCTTTCCATGCCTATGTATGCGATGGCATCGCGCCGGACGGCACGCCCTGGGAGGCGTGCCTCAGGGCCTTGCTGCGGCGCGCGCTGGACGCTCTAGAACAGGAGTTCGGGCTGCGGCTCCTGGCCGCCTTCGAGCAGGAGTTCTACCTGGTGGGGGGGCTGGAGCGGCCCGGCCCCAACTACAGCATCATCGCCCACGAGCGGGCGCTCGCCTTCGGTGCCGTGCTGGTGGCGGCGCTGCGGGCGGCAGGCCTGGAGCCCGAGACCTTCGAGCCGGAAGGAGGCCCGGGCCAGTACGAGGTGAACTGCCGCCCCGTGCTCGGCCTAGCCGCTGCCGACCGGGCGCTCCTGGTGCGCGAGCTCGTGCGCGCCGTGGCAACGCGCGAAGGTTATCGCGTGACGTTCACGCCGATGATCGCGGCGCAGGGTTTCGGTAACGGCGTTCACGTGCACTTGAGCCTGCAGGACCTCGACGGTGCGCCGGTCTCGCACGATCCGGCGCAGCCGGCTGGCGTCGCGGCGCAGGCCGGCAGCTTCGTTGCAGGAATCATGCGTCGTTTGCCGGCACTCACCGCGTTCACGGCGCCCGCGCCGGTCTCCTACCTGCGGCTCGCGCCGGGCCACTGGGCGGGCGGGGCCGCGGCCTTCGGCGCCGACAACCGCGAGGCGGCGCTCCGCATCTGCGCCGGCCGTCACGGACCGGACGGTGTCGACGCGCATCAGTACAATTTCGAGTTCCGCCCCGCCGATGCCGCAGCCTCACCCCACGTAACGCTGTCGGTATTGGTTCAAGCGGGGCTCGAAGGCCTGCGCGAGGGCCTGCCGACGCCGCCATTGATCGAGCGCGATCCATCTGATCTGAGTGAAGAGGAGCGTGAGGCGCTCGACGTGCGCTGGCTGCCGCGCTCGCTTGAGGAGGCGCTCGCGGCGGCGGAAGCGGAGGCAGGGGTGCGCGACTGGTTTTCGGATCCGCTCTGGCAGGCCTATGTTTCGCTCAAGCGCCATGAGCTCGCAGCGGCGGGCGAGCTTTCCCCCGACGCAGTCATTCGGAGTTATCTCGATGCCTATTAGCGACATCACCGGGACACTGCCGCTGGTGGACCATCACTGCCACGGCCTGTTTCCCGTGGATCTGGATGCCGAGCGGCTTGCCGATTCGCTGAGCGAGGCCTTTGCGCCGGCGCCGCCCGGCACGAACCACTGGGACAAGCCGGTGGCGCTCAGCCTGCGGCGCTGGTGCGCGCCGATGCTCGACCTGGAGCCGTTTTGCGCGCCCGCCGAGTACGCGGCGCGTCGGCGTGAGCTTGGCGCAGCGGAAGTGAACCGGCGATTCCTCACCGCTTCGGGGATCGGCACCTATGTCGTGGATAGCGGCAACCGGCCGGAGGAGCTCTGCAGCGTAGCCGAGGTGGGCGCGATCGCCGGCGCGCCGGCGCGGGAGATCGTGCGCATGGAATCGGTCGCCGAGAGAGTCGCGGAAAGCGGGGTGTCCGCCGCGGGCTTTGCGCAGGCGTTCGAGGCGGCGATGCGCGGTTCCCTCGGGGACGAGGTCGTCGGCCTCAAGTCGATACTGGCCTACCGCGCGACGCTCCGCATCGACTACGAGAAGCCGGGCGACGCCGAGGTCGAGGCGGCAGCAGGGCGCTGGCTCGCCGAGATCGAGCAGACCGGCACGGTGCGCCTCACCGACCCGGTGCTCGAGCGGCACCTGATCTGGACCGGCGCCGACATCGCGCGGGAGCGGGGCTTCCCGGTCCAGTTCCATATTGGCATCGGCGATCCCGACATCGAGCTGCATCGCGTGGACCCGAGCCATCTCACGCCCTGGATCAAGGCGGTGGAGCCCTGGGGCTTCCCCATCACGCTTCTGCACTGCTACCCGTTCCACCGCGAAGCAGGCCTGATGTCGGAGAACTTCCCGCAGGTCTACTTCGACGTGGGCTTCGCGCTGAACTGGGTGGGGCCGAGCTACCAGCGGATCATGGACGAGGCGCTGGAGCTTGTGCCCTTCACCAAGCAGCTCTTCAGCACCGACGCGTTCGGGCTCGCGGAGCTCTACTACCTGGGCGCGATGCGCTTCCGCACCGCTCTCGCCCGCGCGCTCGGCCGCTGGGTGGAGGACGACGAGTGCTCGGTCGAGGACGCCGAGCGCATCGCGTCGCTGATCGGCGTCGAGAACGCCCGGCGCATTTACAAGGTCTAGGCGTGCCGATGCCTGCGACGCTGCTGGGGCCCGACGACCCGCCGCCCTTCGAGACGCTCAACGGGGGGAGCACGTCGCGCGTGCTGCTGGTTTGCGACCATGCGAGCTGCCGGGTTCCCGCCGCGCTCGACAACCTCGACTTGAGCGAGGCCGAGCGCACCGAGCACATCGGCTGGGACATCGGGGCAGGGGCCGTTGCCCGGCGGCTCTCGGCGTTGCTCGACGCACCGGCGATCCTCGCCGGCTACTCCCGTCTGGTAATCGACTGCAACCGTCCCGTTGGTGCGCCCGACAGGATTCCGCCGGTGAGCGATACGGTTCCGATACCCGGCAACACGGAACTCGACCAGGCGGCAGTGGACGCACGAATTGCGGAGATTTTCGAGCCCTATCACGACGCGATCGC
This sequence comes from Rhodospirillales bacterium, assembly GCA_028818565.1. Lineage (GTDB taxonomy): Bacteria > Pseudomonadota > Alphaproteobacteria > UBA828 > UBA828 > WTGU01. Next base: position 5,267 of record JAPPNV010000296.1, read on the forward strand.
CGCAGCGCTGGACCGTATGACCGGCGCGAGCCAGGTGCCTCTTCTGGTGGCGGTCCACAGCTTCACCCCGCAGCTGGTCGGCGGCGCTCCGCGGCCCTGGGAGATCGGCATCTGCTGGGACAAGGACCAGCGCATGTCGACGCCCCTGATCGAGCGGCTGCGGGCTGAGGGCCTCGTCGTCGGGGCCAACGAGCCCTACGACTTCGGCGTGCTCACCGACCACACGCTGCCGGTTCACGCCGAGAAGCGCGGGCTGCCCTCGCTGCTCATCGAAATCCGCAATAACGAAATCCGTGCGCCGGAGGCGGTCGAGGCCTGGGCGGAGCGCCTCGCGGGCCACATCCGCGCGCTGCTCGCGCTGCCGGAGTCGCAGCGTCTGGAGTACGTCTTAGACTGATACCCTGCGGTGCCGGACTATTCGTAGGGGAGTGGATCGAGGCCGCTCTTGGGCTCAGTGGGACGAATCCTGCGCGACAAATAGCGGTGCAGGAACTCCTTCTCCCAAGCGCGGGTGCGCTTGAGCGCCCGAGTCAGCTCCGGCTCCTCCATCGTCATCATCACGATGTAGGCGTAGTTCTCGGCGGCGGCGCCGATCTCCTGCAAGTTGGCCTCGGGGTCGCCAGCGATGATCGTCGCGGTGCTGAGTAGGAAGATCGCTTCCTCATCGTCCTTCGGCACGCCGAGGCCGCGCGCATGGAGTACGCCGAGATTGAAGCGGCTGGCAGCATCGTCCTGTTCGGCGGCGAGGGCGAACCACTTGGCTGCCTCCGCATAGTCGCGCTCGACACCGAGGCCGCCGGCATGGATGGTGCCCATGTTGAACTGCCCGGTGACGTCGCCCTGCTCGGCGGCGCGCCGGGTCCAGTGCAACGCTTCCGCATAGTCGACCGCGACGCCGCTGCCGTGAATGTAGAGGCTGCCGATCGCCGCCTGCGCCCGCGCATCACCCTCTTCGGCGAGTGGCCGCCACGTCTCGAGCGCAGCGGCGATGTCGCCCCGCTCGAAGGCGGCCTGGCCCGCGTCCCAATCGGCGGCGGCGGGCCCGATGCAGAGCGCGAGGGCCGCGACGGCGAGGGCCGCGAGCACCCGGCGTTTGCGCCGGCGCATCCGCGCATTCATTCCCATTCGATCGTTCCCGGCGGTTTTGAGGTCACGTCGTAGACCACGCGGTTGATGCCCTTTACCTCGTTAACGATACGGTTCGCGACACCGGCAAGGAAGCTCATGTCGAAGTGATAGAAGTCGGCGGTCATGCCGTCTGCCGAGGTGACGGCGCGCAGCGCACAGACATGCTCGTAGGTGCGTGCGTCGCCCATCACGCCAACGGTCTGGACAGGCAGCAGCACCGCGAAGGCCTGCCAGATGGCGTTGTAGAGGCCGGCGTTACGGATCTCTTCGATGAAGATTGCGTCGGCCTGCTGCAAGACAGCAACTTTTTCGGCGGTCACCTCGCCCGGAATTCGGATCGCGAGGCCGGGGCCGGGGAAGGGGTGGCGCCCGGTCAGCGCCTCCGGCATCCCGAGGGCGCGGCCGAGGGCGCGCACCTCGTCCTTGAAGAGCGAGCGCAGCGGCTCGACCAGGCTGAGGTTCAT
>JAPPNV010000137.1 GCA_028818565.1 Rhodospirillales bacterium
GGGCCGGAGAGCGCCGGCGCCCTTCCGGGCCCCGCCTGCTACGCCAAGGGCGGCGACCGGCCGACCGTGACCGACGCCAACCTGGCGCTCGGCTACATGGACGCGGACAGAATCCTCGGCGGCGACGTGCGCCTGGACACCGATGCGGCCCGCGACGTGATCGCACCGCTCGGTGCGGCCATGGGCATGACGGCGGAGGCCGCGGCCCTGGGCGTGGTGAAGGTCGCAAACGCGGCCATGCTGCGGGCGCTCCGCCGAGTCACGGTGGAGCGCGGCGTGGACGGGCGCTCCTGCACGCTGCTCGCCTTCGGCGGCGCGGGGCCCATGCACGCCGTGGCGCTGGCGCGTGCCTTCTCCATCGACAAGGTGGTCGTGCCCGCGCATTCCAGCATGTTCTCGGCGCTCGGCTGCGTCGGCGCGGAGATGAGCTACGCGCAGCAGCGCACGCTGCGTGTGGCCGCAGACGCGTGGGATCAGGCGCGCGTGGAGCGCGCCAGGCAGGAGCTCCGCGCGGCCCTCTCGGCGCCGCTCGCCGCAGCCGGCCACGGGAAAGGCAGGCTCGCGGTCGAGGAGGTGGCGATGGTCCGTTACAGCGGCCAGAGCTACGCCATCGAGATCGCGGATGCAGCCTTCGACGACCCTGCGGCGCTGGGCCGCGCCTTCAAGGATCGTCACCGGGTGCTCTACGGCTTCGCCACGGAAGAGCCGTGGGAGCTGGTCTCGATCCGGATGCGCGTCTCTGCGCCCCGCAACGGCGAGGCTCCTTCCTCAGCCGCGAAGACCAACGAAGCCCCCTCCCCCACCAAGACGCTGCCCTGCACCTTCGAGGCCGGCGAGGCGGTGCCGACTCCGCGATACGACCGCGCGGGCCTCGGCCCCGGCAGCGCGCTCGAAGGGCCGGTCATCGTCGACGACGCGTGGTCGACGGTGGTCGTGCCGCCCGGCGCCACGCTCACCGCAGACGACGCCGGCCACCTCCACATCGCCACCGGAACCGGCCCATGAGCGGCGCCGTGGACCCGATCACCCTTGAGGTCATCCGCCACGCGCTGACGGCGTCGGCCGAGGAAATGTCGCTCGTGGTCATGCGCTCCGCGCGCTCGCCGCTGCTGCGGGAAGCCGGCGATCTCTCCTCGGCGCTCACCGACGCCGATGGCCACCTCATCGCCCAGGGGCGCGACATCCCCATGCACATGGGGGTGATGAGCTTCACCGTGCGCGAGTTCCTGAAGCGCGTGCCCCGCGAGCGGCTGGAGCCCGGCGATGTCTGGTTCCTGAACCTGCCCGAGGTCGGCGGCAACCACCTGCCCGACGTGAAGGCGATCCGGCCGATCTTCGTGGACGGCACCATCGTGGCCTTCGCGGCGAGCCTGGCGCACTGGGCGGATATCGGCGGCGCGGTGCCCGGCAGCTACGTCGCCGGCGCCACCGACGCCTGGCAGGAGGGCCTGCGCATCCCGCCCTTCCGGCTCTTCACCGCCGCCGGTCCCGACCGCGAGAAGCTCGACATGGTCTGCGCCAACGTGCGGGGCGCCGACGAACGCGAGGGCGACATCCTGGCGCAGGTCGCCGCGAGCCGCGCTGCCGAGGAGCGCGTGCACCACATCTGCGCCGAGCACGGCACGGAGACGGTGCTCGCCGCCGTCGCCGCGATCCACGACCGGGCCGAGGCACAGATGCGCGCCGCGCTCGCGGCCATCCCCGACGGCGCCTATGAGGGCGAGGACTGGCTCGACGACGACGCTGGCGGCGGCGGGCCGGTCGCCGTCCGCGTGCGCGTGACCATCGCGGGCGACGGCGCCCGCTTCGACTTCTCCGGGACCGATGACGCGGCGCGGGGGCCGGTGAACACCACGCCCTTCATCGCCGCAGCCTCTGTCTTCTACGTGGTCAAGACGCTCTTCGGCTCCGACATCCAGCCGAGCGGCGGCTGCTACCGGCCGCTCGAGATCGTGACCCGGCCCGGCTCGTTGCTCGATCCGTCCCCGGAAAGCCCGGTGGTGGGCGGCAACCACGAGACCTCGCAGCGGATCGCCGACGCCGTGTTCAAGGCTTTCGAAGCGGTGGGGCCGGAGCGGATCTCCGCAGGCGGGCCGACCACGTCGGGCCTCGTGCTGTTCGGCGGCAGGCGCGCCGACGGCGCGTGGACCACGCTCTACGAGGTCCACGGCGGTGGCGAAGGCGCGCGGCACGACCGCGACGGCGCGCCGGTGGTGCGTGTCCACATGTCCAACGTGATGAACACGCCTGCCGAGGTGGTGGAGGCCGAGTTCCCCATCCGGATCGAGTGCCAGCGCTTGCGCCAGGGCTCGGGCGGCGTGGGCCGGCAGCAGGGCGGCGAGGGACTGCACCGCGCGTATCGCGTGCTCACCGACGACATGTCGGTGACCTCGATGTTCGAGCGTCGCGTGGTGCCGCCCTACGGCCTGCAGGGCGGCGAGGACGGCGCACCCTTCCGCGTGACCATCGCGCGTGCGGACGGCCGCCGGGAGGACATGCCGGGCAAGGCGAACCTCCGCCTCGACAGGGACGACGTGGTGATCGTCGAGAGCTGCGGCGGCGGCGGTTACGGGCAGGCCGAGACGACCAACCAATGATCGACTCAGACAGGGGAACAATGCCGTGAGAGTGGATGGCAAGAAGGCGATCGTCACCGGTGCCGCGAAGGGCATGGGCGCGGCCATCACCACGACACTCGCGCGCGAAGGCGCCGACGTCGTGCTGACCGCCCGCGACACCGCGCCGCTGGAGCAGGTCGCGGACGAGGTGCGCGGGCTGGGACGCGCGGCCCATGTGGTGGGCTGCGACGTCACCGACGACGCGCAGGTCAAGGCCATGGTCGATCAGGCGCTCGCGGCCTTCGACGGGCGCATCGACATCCTGGTGAACATCGCCGGCGTCACGGGCCCGATCGAGACGCCGGTGCAGGATATCGACGTGGCCGACTTCGACTACGTCATCAGGAACAACGAGATCGGCACCTTCCTGCCCATCAAGCACGTGGTGCCGACCATGATCGCGCAGCGGAGCGGCAAGATCGTCAACATCGGCGGCACGTCGGGCCTGCGCGGCTACGCCATGCGCACGGCCTACAGCGCGTCCAAGTGGGCGGTGCGCGGGATCACGCGCACGGTCGCGCTGGAGGTCGGCAAGCACAACGTCAACGTCAACGCCGTCTGCCCCGGCATCGTCGAGACGCCGCGCATGCAGAAGCTCTGCGAGGAGAAAGCGCGCGTGCGCGGCTGGACCATCGACGAGGTCTACGACGAGTACGTGCAGGAAATGTGCCTGAAGCGCGTCACCACCTGCCAGGACGTGGCCAACGCCGTGCTGTTCATGGCGAGCGAGGACAGCCGCCAGATCACCGGCCAGGCCATCACCGTCGACGGCGGCTGGGACGTTTGAGGCGATAGCGGGAGGCGTCAGGATGTACGCACCGTTTCAACTGGACATTCCGACCGATCTCAACGGCGCCCTCGCGGCGCTCGCGAACGGTGGCGGCGAGACCGTGCTGCCCATCGCAGGCGGCACCAACCTGATCGTCGACATTCGCGCGAAGCGGGAGCGGCCCGACCGGATGGTGGGCCTGGGCGAGGTCGACGAGCTGCTTGGCATGGAGTTCGGGGCCGAACACATCTCCCTCGGCGGGCGCACCACGGTGAGCGACCTGCTGCGCTCGCCCGAGATCGCCCGGGAGGCGCCTTCGCTGATCGAGGCCGCGCGTCTCTTCGGCGGGCTGATGGTGCGCAACACGGGCACGGTCGCGGGCAACATCGCGAGCGGCTCGCCGGCGGCGGACCTGGTGCCGCCGCTGCTCGTGCTCGACGCGGAGCTGACGCTGGCGAGCGAGTCAGGCACGCGAACGCTGGCGCTGGACGACTACTACCTCGGCTACAAGCAGGACGCGCGCAGGCCGGACGAGCTGATCACCCGGATTGCCTGGCCGCGGCTGCCGGAGAACTCGGCGAACACCTTCTACAAGCTCGCGCGGCGCAAGGGCGATGCGATCACCGTCACCGGCGTCGCGGTGGCGCTGTCGGTGGCGGACGGCACGTGCACCAGGGCGCGGATCGCGCTTGCCTCGGTCGCGCCCATCGTGCTCCGCGCCAAGCAGGCCGAGGCGGCGCTGGAAGGCCGGGCGCTCACGCCCGCGCTGATCGCCGAGGCGGCCGAGGCGGCGGCCGAGACCTGCACGCCCATCGACGACATCCGGGCCTCCGCCGGCTACCGCCGCCACACGGTGGAAGCCTTGACCCGGCGCCTGGTGACCCAAGCGTGGAACCGGCTGGCCTGAGGGAGTGAATTACATGCCCGAGACAAGGACCATCACGCTCCGCATCAACGGCCGCGAGGAGGATGGCCGCTTCCCCGCCCACCGCACACTCTTGGAGGCGCTGCGGCACCTCGGCCACATGGAGGTGAAGTGCGGCTGCGAGAAGGGCGACTGCGGCGCCTGCGCCGTGCTGCTCGACGGCATGGCCGTGGATAGCTGCCTCACGCTCGCCTGGATGGCGGCCGGCAAGGAGGTCACCACCGTCTCCGGCCTCGGCGACCTGGATTCGCCGCATCCGCTGCAGCGCGCCTTCGCGGACGGCGGCGCCGCCCAGTGCGGCTACTGCATTCCGGGCATCATCATCGCGGCGAAGGCGATCATCGACGACAACCCGGAGCCGAGCGAGGACGACATTCGCCTAGGCCTCAGCGGCAATCTCTGCCGCTGCACCGGCTACACCAAGATCTTCGAGGCCATCGCCGACGCCGCCGACGAAATGCGCGCCGAGGGAGGCGCATCATGAGCGGCACCGAGATCGATCCGGGGACGTTGGCCAACGTCCAGTTCCGGCAGGTCGGCAAGCCGCTGACCCGCACCGACGCGCCGGGCAAGGTCACCGGACGCACCCCCTATGCCGGCGACTACGTGATGCCGAACATGCTGCACATGCGGGTGGTCCGCGCCGATATCGCGAGCGCCCGGCTCGCGCGCCTCGACGTGACGAAGGCACGGGCGCTCCGCGGCGTCGCCTGCGTGCTCACCGCCGACGACCTCGCCGATCGCACGGCAGCCACCGACATCCCCGGCCAGACCGGCCAGAAGCGGCTGGATACCGACCAGCCGATCCTGGTGAAGGATCGGGTGCGCTACTTCGGTGAGCCGCTCGCGCTGATCGCGGCGGAGACCCGCGACATCGCCGACCATGCGGCGGAGCTGATCGAGTTCGAGCTGGAGCCGATCCCCGGTGTCTACGATCCGCTGGAGGCGCTGAAGCCCGGCGCGCCGCTGGTCTACGGCGAAGACAACATCGTCGCCGAGCGGAAAATCAAGAAGGGCGATCTCGAGGCGGGCTTCGCCGAGGCCGATCTGATCGTCGAGAACACTTACAAGACGCCGTTTCAGGAGCACGCCTTCCTGGAGCCGGAGGTGGGCCTCGCCTGGGTGGACGAGAACGACGTGGTCAACATCCGCGTCTCGACCCAGGTGATCGAGCACTTCCGGCCCATCTCCGATGCCCTCGGCGTGCCGCACAACAAGGTCCGCGTGCGGGGCGCGCTGGTGGGCGGCGGCTTCGGCGGCAAGGAGGACATGACCGTCGAGGTCTACCTGGCGCTACTCGCCAAGCAGACCGGCCGGCCGGTGCGGCTGGAGTATTCCCGCGAGGACTCATTCGTGGGACACGGCAAGCGCCACCCCTTCATCCTGACCTACCGCACCGGGGTCACGAGGGAGGGCAAGATCACGGCGCTCGACGTGCAGATGATCGCCGATGCGGGCGCCTACGTGTTCCTGAGCCCATACGTCGTTCTCTACGCGCTGGTCGCGGCACCCGGCCCTTATCGGGTCGACAATCTCAATGTCTTCGCCCAGGCCGTGGCCACCAACAACATGTACACGAGCGCGTTTCGCGGCTTCGGCGCGCTGCAGGCCTGCTCGGCCTACGAGCAGCAGATGGACGAGATCGCCAAGACGCTCGGCATCGACCGACTGGAGGTGCGCAGGCGGAACTACCTGAAGACCGGCGAGCCCATGTCCACCGGCTTCGTGCCGCCGAGCGCGATCTGGACCGAGCAGTGCGCCGAGCAGGCCTGGGCGGGGCTTGGTGAGCCCACGCCGGATGAGGGGCCGATCCGGACCGGCCGCGGCCTCGCCTGCTACCAGCAAAGCTACGGCCGCCTCACCTTCCTGCACGACACGTCGGAGGCCTGGGTCGGCGTCGAGATGGACGGCACCGTGGTTGTCCGCTCCGGCGTCACCGACATCGGCGCGGGCCAGATCTCGGCACTCGGCCAGATCGCGGTGGAGGTGCTGGGCGTCACCCTCGACAAGGTCGTCATCTACAACAGCGATTCTGCCGTCACCCCGCTTGCCGGCACGACCACGGCGACCCGCGCGCTCTACATGACCGGCAACGCCGCCAAGCAGGCGGCCGAAGGGCTGCGCGCCCGGCTGGCCGAACGCGCGGCGCAGCACTTCGGTGTCACGCCGGACGAGATCGACATGGCCTTCAACGAGGTCTTCGTCATCGACAAGCCGGAGAAGACCATGCCGCTGGTCGATCTGGTGCGCATCTGCGCGGCCGAGGGCATTCATCGCTCGGAGCTCGCGATCTTCCGTGCGCCGTTCTCGGATTTCTTGGATCCCGAGACCGGCCAGGGCCAGGCCCATCCCGACTATGCCTACGGCGCCCACGCCGTGGAGGTCTCGGTCGACGTGGAGACCGGCGAGGTCGAGGTGCTGAAGAGCGTGGCCGCCCACGACGTCGGCCAGTGCATCAACCCGGCGGCGGTCGAGGGCCAGATCCAGGGCGGCGCGCAGAACGGCCAGGGCTACGC
>JAPPNV010000456.1 GCA_028818565.1 Rhodospirillales bacterium
GGCCCGGGAACCAGGCCAGCTTGACGTTGCCGCTGCCTGCCGGATGCTGATCGGCGATCCACTTGCAGGCGATCCGGCCCATGCTGTAATAGCTCTCGAGCGACTTGGCATCGACCTCGGTGTTGATCCCGTTGATCAGGTCGACAACCTTGATGCCCCTGGCGCGCAGCTCGTTGACCTGCTTGATGTTGCCTTCGGCGGAAATCGCCGAAAGCACGAGGATCTCGGCGCCGTTCGCGATGCAGTCCTCGACCTGCGAGAGCTGCTTCTCCAGCTTGTCGTAGCCGCCGGCCTCGATCAGGGAGATCTTCTGGCCGAGGCGCTTGCCTTCCTCGATGATCCCGTAGGCCGCGCCGACCCAGTAGGAGTCAACGAGGTGGGGGAAGGACACGCAGATATGGTGCTTGGCGTCCACCTCGTCGGGCATCAGCGGCACGTAGTCCACGACTTCGAGGTTCTGGTTGGCAGGATCGGTCCAGCACGCGGGGTCGCCGTCGGTGCAGGACGGGTTGTAAATCTCGACTTTTGCCGGCCACCAGACGCCGTCGTCCTGTGCCTGCACATCGGACGCGGCAAAGCCGGTGATGGCCATGCCCGCCGCAACGGCGGCGCCTAGAGTCAGTTTCCACATAGTCCTCTCTCCCTTTGGTCATGGACCCAATATCGGCGAGGGCGCCGGTGAACTTCGCCGGCGCCCATACCATAACGTTTCCGTGCGGAGGGCATATTACGGGCCAGCGATAAAATCGCAAACGCCCATTGCTCCCCGTTCGGCAGGTTAGTGGGCGGGCGCCCGCATGTCCTCCGGCACGACCGCGCCGTTCTCCACGATCAGCTCGTCGTCGAGCCAGAGCGAGCAGCCCTGCATCGGCAGGTCGAGGTGGCAGGCGGTGTCGTTCTCGCCGCCGAACTCCGTGTCCGGGCCGAGCGAGAACAGCACGTTGCCGTAGTGCGCGCGGCCGTCCATGCCGATGCCCGGCAGGTCGGGCCGCCAGATGCAGTGATGGTTGAGCCCCCAGCCGATGTGCGAGACCGCATAGGCGCGCGGGTCGTTGTAGCCCTCGATGAAGCCGCGCAGATTATCGGCGCGGGCGCCGCCCGAGATCTCCGTCACCATGCCGTCGCTGATGTCGAAGGCGATGCGCTCGCCGGTGAACTCGCGCAGCGGGAAGACGATGTCGTCCGCCTCCATCACCACCCGGCCGTTCACGCCTTGCTCGGCGGCGAGGGTGGCGAGGAAGCCCCCCGGCCAGTGGTCCCAGCGCCCCGGCTCGGTTGTGAAGCCGTATTCGGTCAGGATGAACTTGTCGCCGAGCGTGTAGGTCACGTCGGTGCCGGCGTCGTTGGTGAAGCGCAGGCTCTGCGCCGCCTTCAGCCGCCGCTCCCCGGCCTCCACGCGCGCGCGCATCTCGGCGGTCGGGAACAGGCGCTCCAGAATCTCCTCCGGCTCGACGATGAGCAGGATGCGGGAGCCTGCCTCCTGCATCGCGATCTGCTCGTGCGAGAAGAGCAGGAGCATGTGGTCGAGGACCATGTCGGCGTCCTTGCAGGTCTGCATCGCCTCGGGATGCTTGCTCAGCGCGTTCTGCCCGATGTTGGCGATCCTGACCGCGGGGTCCTCCGCGCCGTCCGAGGGGAGGTGCACGTCGGCCACGTCTGCGCCGAGGTCGCGCGCCGCCGCGAGCGACGCCTGCCTGTAGTTCCCGAGCTGATCGCCTTCCGAGAGGACGGCGACCGTCTCGCCCGGCCCCACCTCGCAGAGCTCGAGGTTCCTCCGGAACAACTCGGTCAGTCGTGCCTGATCCTGCTGTGTGCCCATGATTCCGGCTCCTATTCCGCCGCGCTCACCAGCGCGGTGTAGCCGCCGTCGCGCGGCTCCCGGTTGCGCGAGGCGCTCTCACGCAGCGCGTTCTCGCCGTCCTGGCGGCGCCTGGCGCGGGCCTCGTCGTCCTCGCTCAACAGCTTGTCGAGATAGTAGTTGAGAAGATGGTGAATGGCGCGCTCCAGCCTCGCCGTCGGCCCGGGTCGGAAGGCGCGCGAGCCGACCCCGTTCTGAAGTGATTCCAGCATCGCCCGGTCCTCGTTCGCGACCAGCCGGATGAAGTCGGCATAGATCTGGTTCTTCTCATCGAAGGCGGGCGCGTCGAAATACTCGACCGGCAGCTGGGTGTAGATGATGATCCGGGTGGTAGCGTGGTCGATCGGATGCGCCACCCAGGGCTGGATCATGTCGTGGCGGCCGAAGATGTTCATGGTCGGCCTGATCCAGGTGGTGCAGGCGAACTTGTCGGTCACCTTGCCCTTGAGCCAGGGCATGGTGTCGAAGAGCGTCGCTCCCTTCGGCGCCATGGTGAAGCTTTCGTAGGCGGCGTTGTAGCCGTTCCTCTGCAGGTTGAAGCGGAAATCGTTGACCGGGAAGTGGCCTCCGAAGGAGTCCTTGTGGATCACGCCCACGTGGTAGATGTCCATCAGGTTCTCGGGGATGAACTTCCAATTGCAGGGCACGTCGAAGACGTATTTGTCCGACGTGCGCGTGTTTTCCGGTTGGAGGAAGGCGGCGAAGTCCCTGACTCCGTCCTCGTCAAGGCAATCCGCGAGGCTGCGACAATCCGGGTCGAAATTGACGAAGATGTAGCCGCCCCAGGTGTCGAGATTGACCCGCGGCAGCGCGCAGGTCGAGAAGTCGAAGCCCTCGACCTCCTTGGTGTGCGGGGCCCCCAGCAGCTTGCCCTCAAGGTCGTAGACCCAGGCGTGATAGGGGCAGCGGAAGCTCTTCAGGTTGCCTTCGCCGGTCGTGACCTCGACGCCCCGGTGCTGGCACACATTGCTGAAGGCGTTGAGCCGGCCCGCACCGTCACGGCAGATCAGGAGCGGCTCGCCCGCGATGCGGATAGCCCGGTAGTCGCCTTCGTTCTCGAACTCCTCCACCCGGCCGACGCAGAGCCACTCCTTCATGAAGATGGCGTCGACCTCGTAGTCGAAGATCTCTGGCGTCGTGTAGAGAAAGCCCGGCAGATGCCGCGCCTGGCCGAGGGCCCGGCGTGTCTTCCTGATCTCTTCGAGAATGCTCTCGTCGAGCGTGATGCCCCGATTCTGCATCGCGCAACGTCCCCCCTGTCATTCAAAGCCGCCAGTATAGCGGCCCGCCTCCGGCGAGTCCGCAGGCGCCGCGACCCTTACAAGGGGGCGGCGCCGTCTACAGGTAGAACGCCCGCCCCTGGACGATGTCGGATTCCCCGCTGTCGAGGTGGTGCGGCCCGCTCACCCTGAACCAGTACTCGATCGGGCCGCCGAAATAGACCTCGTAGCAGTTGGTCTCGTGCACTGTGGCCCATCGGCCCGAATAGAGCTGGCCGTCATATCGGCCCGAATAGAGCTGGTCGTCATAGTAGTCGTATCCGCGGCGCTTGCGCAGCTCGTCGACGGTGACGCAGCGGATGCCATCACCGTCCACGGTCCATGTGCCGTCCGAGCGGTATTCTCCCTTCAGGGTCGTAAGCTGGACCTTGATCGTTCCATCGGGGAGGTAATAGGTCACGAGGGTGCCGCCGCCGCCCGACATGGAGGTGGTATTGCCCGTAAGCCGGGCGACGACCTCCTCGGCCGTTGCCGGGCGCAGGCCGCGCGCCTCGAGGGAGTCTCGCAGCTGCTGGGTCACGCGCGCTTCCATCTGGACCAGGTTCGCTTGCACGATCCGGGCCTCTTCCGGGGACAGCGGCTTGCCTCTCGGCATGCACGCGGCCAGCAATCCGGCCGTGATCACCGCGATGACTATGCCGCCGCGCACGACGCCCTCACACAGGGCAGCGGGTGAGCAGGCGGCCGTCTTCGTCGAAGCGGAACGGCTCAGCCTCGCCCAGCACCTCGCCTGCGCCGTTGAGCTCCGCGGCGAGCGGCGGCGAGACCAGAATCGTGTCGAGGTGCAGGGTCGAGCGGATCAGGCAGAGCCGTGCATCGGCGCCGTCGAGATGCCAGCTGGTGCCGACGGCGGCCTGCAGCGCCGCCTTGTCGGTGGCGAGCACGGCGGGGATCCGCACCCGCTCGGTAAAGGTCGCCGTACAGGCGTTCATGTACATGGCGTAGAGGTCGAGGCTGTCGGCGACCGCCTTGGTCGTGTAGTCGGCGTTACCGACGCCGAGTCCGTTGCCGTGGGTCTCCGGCGTCAATCCCAGCACCACCAGCTTGGTAATCACCGGCGCCGGCGGGTTGGGTCGCCCGCGGATGTCGAAGCGTGCGGTGACCGCCGGGTCCATGCCCGTGCCGGAGATGTTCTTGCCGAGCGTCTCCACCGCGAGCACGTCGATTTGCTCGAAGGGCAGCTTGGGGACACAGCCCTTGGCCGTCTTCAGCAGGCGGGCGTCGGTCTCGTAGAAGTCCTCAGGCTCGGCACCCTCGATGATCGCCGCCTCGCGCTTGGCATTCTCGACGATCGCGAGACCGTAGGCGACCGGGGCTTCGCGGATGGCGATGGCCGCCCATTCGGGCAGCACCTCCATGTAGCCACGCACGCCGAGGCGGTGCACGAAGCGCGCGCCTTCTGCCTTGCCGAGGCCGATGGCGACCATCTTGGTGAGCCCGCTCTCGACCTCCCGGTCGAAGGAGGTGTGGGACTTGACCCGGCCCACCACCAGCACCGCATCGGCATCAAAGGCGTGGCGGTCGAAATGGACCGAAACGCCCGCGCTGGTCTCGCCCAGCCGGACCACCTCCATGCTGGCCTCGATGGGGCAGCCCATGGCCTCTTCGGTAAAGCCGAGCTCGGCCAGAAGCGCCACCTGGCCCGCGGCAACCGCACCGGCGTGGCTGCCCATCGTGGGCACGATGAAGGGGTCGAGCCCGCGCCCCTTGAGCCAGTCGACCGCCGCCTTGACCACCGCCGGTTTGCTCCTGATGCCCCGGCTGCCGCAGGTGATCGCGACGCGCGCGCCTGCCGCGAGCGCGGTGAGCTGGCGCGATTGATCGAGCGCGGCGCGCGCAGCGGCGGCCACATCGGGAAGTGCCGGCACGTCGGGATGGTGCAGCGCCACCGGCATCACCGGCGGCAGCCGCTCGTTCTCGAACTGCGGCAGCGCGATGGCGGGGAAGGTCGGGCTCGGCGTGTTCAGGGTCATGGCGGCACGATACACCAGAGCGGCGCCGGGCAGAACGCCCGGCCGCAGTTCAGCCGCTCAGTGCAGCGTCTCGGGCGGACGCTCGCTCGTGGCGGACGCGGGCTGGGGCTGGGCGGCCGGCCCGGCCTGATGGTGGACCATGCGCCAGCCGCCCTCTTCGCGCGCGAAGACGTTGGTGGCGATCAGCCAACCCTGCTGCTCCAGCACCTCGCGGCAGATCACGAAGGCGCTCGGGCCGAGGACGAACGCGCGCGGCACCTCGCAGCGAATCTGCGGCGCGCCCGGCCCGCCGAGGATGGCGGCCCAGCTCTCCATCACCGCCTCGCGCCCGACCAGTGCATCCCAGCCCGGATGGATGCAGGCGACCGGCGTTTCCTCGGCCCAGAGCGCATCCATCGCCGCGTGGTCGCGGGCGGCGAAGGCCCGGTAGAACTCCTGGTTGGCGGCGAGCACCGCGTCTTCCTCCGACATGGCTATTCCTTCGTTATCGCCCCGCTGGTCTAAGAGAGAACGAAGTCGCCCCATACACCGATATGATCGCTGATGGGCTTGTTATCTACGACACGAATGGGCCAGAGCCCAATATCGCCCACCAGCGCCATATCCGGCGTGTGAGCGATATGATCAATCACGAGACTTGGCACTCCCGCTACGTCTCCCGCTGTCGGAATCAAGAATCCCTCGAAGGCGTGCAGTAGCGACGCGTACACTTGTTGAGGCTGCCATTTTCGAGGGATTCGTTGATTGAAATCGCCCAGAATGACGGTTCTCTCTGTAAACTGTCGATGGGGAAGTCTTTCGAATTCCCTAAGCCATGCCTCGTGGTCCTTCCATTGCTTGTGACCAACCTTCTGGCGAGAAAAGCGATAAGGAATGCAAACACCAATCACAGTCAGCGGACCCAAGGGGGTCTGGGTGATCCCTGCTACGAATCGTCCCTTGAGATGTTCCTCGCATCTGATCTCATCAACATTGCACCATGGTTGCTTGCTCCAGAGCAGGACTTTCCTGCGTTCCGCCGAGATGTCCGAGCTCCGCTCCGGTCCGGCATCGAGGATATTGCGATTATCTGGAACGAGATTCTCACACCCCTCCGTCACGCACAGGATGTCGCACTTGGGGCCGGCCAAATCTCTTCGAACCGCGTTGCCAACCGGGTTTCCCGGTTCCGCCCATTGGGTATTCCAGGTGCCGATGCGGAGCATCGCTTGATCAGTGCCCATCTACACGTGCCCCATAGATGCCGAATAGTGATAATTTCTGAGGACAAGTCGAATTCCGTATACTCCCACCGTTCAGCCGCGCAGCGCCTCATATTGCGCGTTGTATGCGTCGGGATCGACCATCACGTCGACCAGCACCGGTCCGTCGTGGGCGAACGCTTCCGCCAAAGCCGGCGTCAGCGGATCGGTGGCGCCCACCCGCCAGCCACGGCAGCCCAGGCCCGCCGCGACCTGGGCGTGATCCATCTCGCCGAAGCGCACCCCGCGGCTCTCCCGCTGCTGCCGTTGCTGCTTGATATCGATAAGGGAGAGGGCGGAATCGTTGAACACCAGGACCGCGATCCGGCAGCCGAGGCGGGCCGCGGTCGCAAGCTCGGCCAGGCACATGTGAAGGCCGCCGTCGCCGGTCATGGCGATCACGGGGCGGGTCGGCTCCTCCAGCGC
>JAPPNV010000110.1 GCA_028818565.1 Rhodospirillales bacterium
GCGTGCACCGGCGGAGACGACACGCCGGAAACGGAGCAGACGGACCCTGCGGTTGCGGAACGGGGGGACATCGCGCGGGCGATCCGGGCGGCCGACACAGCCGTGGAGGCGCTTGACGGGTCATCGAGCGACGAGGATGTCGATGCGGCGGTGGCGGCGATCGCGGCCGCGAAGCAGGAGGTCGAAGAGGCCGAGACGCTGAGCGCCGACGAGAAAGGGGTATTCGAGACCTCGATCCGGCTGATCGAGGGACGCCTTGCGTTGGCGCGATCGCTCATCGTGGTTGCCCGCGAGGGGCGCCGGCGTGAGCTTGAGGCGGAGCGCAAGAAGCTGTCTGCGGCGTTGTCGTCGATGGAGCGGATATCCGCTGTCGAGGCCACTGTGGCGTACGGGATGGCGCCGATCCTGTCCGGCACGGTGCCGGGGACTCCTCCAGTCGCCGTCAGGGGCCTTGCGACCACTGCGAGCGGCGATACGGTGACTGTGTCGGGCTGGACGGGCGGGACCTACAGGGCGGCGGACAATGCCACGGGGATCATCGATACGGTGGTGCTCTACACCGACATCGAGGCGTCCGGCAGTCAGCCGTTCGGCGGCGAGGGGGGCAGGTACGACACCACGAACGGGCTTGTCGCGGACGGCAGCCTGCCGATCGTTTTGGGCACGGACGTGACGCTGATCGCCTCGCCGGGATTCCCGTCGTCTGCGGGGATCAGGACGCACGAGGAGGGCGATGACGGCACGGTGCAGGTTTCCGGCACGTTCGAGGGTGCGGACGGCGCCTACGTGTGCACGCCTGCGGCGGAAAGCCCGTGCACGTCGTCGCTGCGTCACGGCGGGGGGTATGAGCTTTCTGGCGGCGGGGGCTGGCGGTTCGTGCCGGCGCCCGGGGCCATGGTTGAGGTGCGGGATGTGGAGTTTCGGTATTTCGGCTGGTGGCTGCGGGACCGGGCGGACGCGCAGGCTGTGGGTGTCTTCCACGCGGGCGAGGGCGGCGCCGAGGACGAGTTTGCGGCCCTGCCGGCGCTTCAGGGCCCGGCGCGCTATGTCGGCCCGGTTGTGGGCAAGTTCTCGCTGGCGCCTCAGGTAGGCGCCGCGTCGGCGGGAGATTTCACGGCGACGGCCGTGCTGAAGGCCGAGTTCGGCGACGGTACCGCGCTTGGGACGATCGACGGAGCGGTTGACGAGTTTCTGGTTGGCGGCGAGAAGATGCCGTGGGCTGTCACTCTCGGGACTGCGGCAATCGGCGCGGACGGGTCGATTTCTGCCGACGGCACGAACACGGCCGAGACGGTGTGGTCGATCCAGGGGGCGGCGGGGGCGGCTTCCGGCACGGCTCCCACCTGGGGCGGCCAGCTTCACGAGGTCGACGCGCAGAAGGTGCCGAGCGTCGCCACGGGGACGTTCGAGGCGGCCTACGGCGGCATCGGGCGGATGATCGGGGCGTTCGGTGCCACGCTGGAAGAGTGAGTGCGCGCACCGACGCCCGGCGGGACACCTCGCGCGCCCAACGGGCTTTCCCCGTGTGGCGCCGGTCCTGGCAGGTTGAGCGTGCATGCTCCCTACCCTGCCCCGCGAAGACCCTTCCGGCCGGGGATGAGCGCATGAGCCTGCAGGGATTGGAGACGGCGCTCCGAATGCCGAGGCGGCCGGCGTCATTCCGGCGCAAGGCGCCGCGGGCGCGCCGGTGTTCCGCGCTATCTCACGGAAACGATCGGGCATGCGCGGTTTTGGGCGATCACCGACACGTCGGCGGGCGGTGGAGCCTCCCGGTGCTGACGGTTGCCTCGGCGCTCGTTCTCGCCTCCTGTGTCGGCTCGGGCCAGCCGACGGGTGAGCACGGCGTGACGCTCGCCTCCACGGAAGCCGGGACATCAGGCCCGCCCGGCTCGCAGCCGGCGGCGCCCGTGGCTCAGAATGGGGCGCTGCACGCGCCGGCAGCGGACCCCTCTGCAGGTCTTCCGGATTCTGGCTCGCATTCGGACGCTTCCGGCGAGCCCGATGCCGAGCTTACCGCTTCGGATCCAGCCGCCGACGCGGTGCCTGCGCACAACACGCCGCGTGCTGGCCGGCACGTGTCGCTGCGCCCCATGGACAATGTTTCTGCGGACGACCTTCTGGATCACTGGGGCCACCGCCCCACCGCGCACCTGTCGGGGCTGCTCGCGCAGGTCGAGGACCCTGACGAGGATGTCGCCCAATTCGAGGACCTGCTCGAGGCCGCGCGCGGGGTGGGCGCCGAGACCTTCGTGCCGGGCCTTCAGGACGGCGACACGGTCACGGTGCTCGGCCAGCGCCGCGATGTGACGTACGGGCGCTGGTCCGGCGGTCCTGCGGACACGCTCTCCATCGCGTTCGACCTTGAGCACGCGACGGAGGAGTTGCAGGAGAACGCCTCGTTCAGGGCCGCGCTGGAGCGCGCCGGGAAGATGTGGAGCCGGCGGATCGACGACACGTGGCAGGAGTGGAAGCGCCGGGCGGCCGAGATCAAGGGCCGGCTGATCGGAGACTACGGCGTGGACGGGCGGGAGGTTCGCGTCGGGCCGGAGGGCGAGACCAGCACCGGCCTCACCATCTACGTGACAGATGCCCAGCTCGGCGATGCGGGCGGTATAGCCGGCCCCCGTAACTTTCGGCCGGGCGACGGCTGGGAGCCGCACACCGGGGCCATGGCCTTCGACAAGGACCACATCGAGGAGGCCGGTGAGGCTCAGCTCTTCCACACGATGGTCCATGAGATCGGCCACGTGCTCGGCGCCTGGTACGGCGCCGACAAGTACGGGCGCTACAGGCCCGAGGTGGATCCGGAGGCGGGCACCTGGACCGGCCCTCACGTGGAGGCCGTCCACGGCGGCCCCGCGCCGTTCCAGGACGCTGCCGATGTCCATGGCTGGCACGACGGCGAGCGCAGCCCCGACGCGGGCCATATCGACTTCTACCACAGCGGGGTGTGCTCGTCGGTGATGGCCTACTGCACCGGCGGTGCCGCCATACCGGCATTCCTGCCTGCCGAGATCGACTTCGCTTTCCTCGCCGACATCGGCATGACGATAAGGCCGGAGACACGCGTGCCGGAGACTCCAGAGTCAGGGACACTCGTGTCCGAGACACTGGTGTCAGAGACGGAGCGGCCCGAGACCTACGGCCACGCCGGCTGGATGGACCACTCGGCCTTCACGGTTGCCGTGTTCCGCGAGCTGGATGTATCTCTCGCCGATCCCCAGCCCCGCTATTTCAACAACGGCGCGCCGTGGTCTGAGCTGGAGACGGTGGACCTGCTGTGGGTCGAGGCCGATGCCTTCGGCCGGCAGAGCAGCGGCAGTCTCGCAAGCTCCTTCCCGCTGACCGACACGGTGCGCTACGCGGGCGGGCTGATCGGCACCGCCGTCGACATCCAGTGCCTTCCGCCGGTCTATGGCGACGCCAGCCTGTCGTTCGGCCTCGACGATCTGAGGGGCAAGGCGAGCTTCACCTCTCTGGAGACGGAGCTTGACGGAGGGCGCCACGTCTTCGGCGGGGGCAGCCTGCACTATCCGATCGCGGTGACGGCGGACGGGATCAGGGACGAGGCATCCGGCGTGTCGCTCGTGGCCGATTTTTATGGCCCGCGCCACGGGGAGGTCGCGGGCACGCTCGACGACACGCGCGCGGGCCTTCTCGCGAGCTTCGGTGCAAGGCATGACGAGAGACCGGCTTGGCTCGACGTGATCGAAGGCGCGGATCACGTCAGGGGCAAGATGTACCAGGGCGGCTTCAGCGGGGATCAGGACGGCTGGTACCGCTTCAGGTGCGGGTCCGGCTCCGACTGCGACGGCAGGTTCGAGTGGTGGCGGCAGGAGAGCGAATGGTACGAGGTCGGCGCCACGGAGGACATGACGCCCAGGGAGCGCGTGCTCACGTGGACCGCCGGCTGGGGCGATTGGGTTGCAGAAGACCTGCACGCCGATCTTGGCGAGATCAGGATCGCGCGGCGCTCCGCTGCAATCACCGATGGCGGCAGGGGCCGGTACAGCCAGGACGGCTATTTCGGCACCATGACGCACGCCGCGTTCGGGACCGGCTTCCACAGGTTCGACAACTGGGAAGGCGAGGACGGTGCGCTGCGGACCTGGTCCACGCAGGGCACCGGGTTCCAGGGCGACCTCTCGGGCACGCGCCCGCCCGGCAACGCGGTCTGGGAAGGGGTGATGGTCGGCCATCAGTGGGGTGTGGAGGCAGGCGGGGATCCGTTCGTGCAGGGCGATGCCACGGTGAGCGTGTCGCTCTTCTCCAGCGAGGTCGACATCGACTTCGCCGATGTGACAAGCATGGATCGCGCGCGCACGGTGGCGGACTTCGGCTATGCCGATATCCCCCTCGCCTCCGACGGCACCTTCGACGGCTACGACCGGGGCCACGTGGAGGGCGCCTTCTTCGGCCCGGCCCATGAGGAAGTGGCCGGCATGTTTCATAACAACGACAACCAGGTGATGGGGAGTTTCGGGGCCGTCAGCCGGGATTAGACATCGGATGGCGGCGCCACGGTGAGGGCTGCTATTTTCCCTCACCGCGCACGATGAGCAGCGTCATGGAGCCAGGGCAGCGTGGTGCGGCCGTGCAGGTCGGTGCGCTCGACGGCGATATCCCTGGAGAGGGCATCGTCGATCCGGCGTGCCGCGGCGCTCCGGGTGCGCGAGAGAGCGGCGCGCCGTTCGGCATCGGGCTCCCAGAGGATCGCTTCGTCGTACCTGAGGATGCCCGCGCGTTCCGCCATGACGCGGGGGTGGGCGTGCAGCCAGCGGAGGAAGGCGGTGGCGTGCGGCGTCTCGCGCCACAGGCGGCCGTAGTCGGCAACGTAGTCCTTCGCCGCCTGCGGCATCGACAACCCGTGGCCGTGCCAGATGCCGACCGGCAGCGGGTCGGGATTGCCGCAGAGGATTTCCGCGACGTAGCCGTTCTCGACGAAGCCCGCGCGAAGGGCGGTCGCGGCGGCCACGTAGTCCTGCCGCCGGAACAGAAGCAGGCCCAGCTCGTAGAGGTAGGGCGGATACTGCGACGCCTCGGTCTCGAAGAACGAGCGCGCCTTCTCCTCCTCTCCGGCCCGCAGGTATTCCGAGCCGATGACGAGGCGAACCCCCTGATCGTCGTCCGGGTTCCACGACAGTATCCTTCCCAGCATCGACAGCCCCTCCCCGGTGTGGCCGAGCTTGAGCCGGCAGAGGGCGACGCCGTAGGCGGCGCGCAGGAAGGGGCGGTTCTCCACGTGGCGCCACTCGATGAAGGCCTCGAAGCCCGGCGGGAGGACCTCCATGCAGAGCAGGAAGCCGCGGGTATAGGCCTCCAGCGCGGGCTCGACGCTGCCCCTATCGTAGAGGGCGTTGCCCAGGTGGGCGTGGCCGTCGACGAAGCGGGGATGGCGGGCGGCGAGCTCTTCCAGCGCGCCGAGGTAGCGCTCCTGCGGGAGGGTGCCGGCGTCGCGCCCCTCCAGGAGATCGTCGAGCTCCGCGACGGCTTCGTCGTCTCCGGGCGGGTGGGCGAAGACGCAGACGTCCTCGTGCATCCTGAAGGCAAGGGACATGGCGTTTCACTCCGAAGTGCCGACGATCATGTTGGCCGAGAGTACAACGGCACCGCTGCCTGCCGGAAGCGGGGGATGGGCCGATCTGGCGCGGCTTCACGTGCATTTTTCGGCGTCTCACCTAAATGCCGTCGCCGGCGGGGCGAATCCGTGTATCGAGCTGCTGCCGCGTTGACAGGAGCCAGGGGATGAACCGCCCGCGCCAGTACCGACCTCAGTGGTCATGGGGAGCCTTCGGCTTCCCGGACACATGTTCCGCGTCGCGTTTCCTCTCTGGCAGCACCGCTTTTGATGCGCATGTCACCGGCATCACGGCGATGCTGCGGCGCGGTCATGAGCGCCGTCAACGCCGCCATTGCCGTCGGTGGCATGCCCTTCGGTGAGGGGTCCCGCCTGCCGGAACGTCACGATGAGCGAGGAGAGCGTTATGCTTCACCGCAGATCCGGTTCAGCTCTGTGCCGATCGGCACTGCTGGCCGCTGTCCTCGTCGCCGGTCCGAGCGCAACACTGGCTCAGCTTCAAGGCGATTGCGTCGCGCAGTGTGCGGACGAGTACTTCACTTGCGTTCTGGACTGCTGGAGCAGGATCTCTGATGAGGCAGACGGAGAGGTCTGTGAGATCGGCTGCGAGGTGTTCCTCGAACGGTGCATCGAGAGCATCTGTCCCGATCTATAGAGCGTATCGGCTTGGGCGGCACAGCGTGCCGCTGTCGCATGCCGCTCGACCGCGAGACCGCAAACCCGGAGCTGGCTCTGCTCTCCAGTTGGAGCCATCTGTTCTGATGTGGACGTGTAACCGGCGATGCTCTGCAGCCATAGCGGGCAGAGGATGCCGCAGCGTCAGACATGGCGCGACCAGGTGGCTCGACAAGTCGCTGATGATCGTCGCCACGATCGCGATCATTACCGGCGCCAGCGCGCGTGGCAGACCATGAACGCCAATCGGCACGCCTGCTGGCAGGCGGAACAGCTCGAACGGATGCTGATGAAACAGGCCGGCAAGAGATGGCCGGAGCACAGGTGCGCGCTGCTGAGCAATCCGGCGGCAGAGCGCGAGCTCGACGCGATCGTGCTGAAGGAATTGTGGCCGGGTGTTGTTTCGCAGATCATCTGACCACGGGTTTCCCGGATTGTTTCGAACGA
>JAPPNV010000432.1 GCA_028818565.1 Rhodospirillales bacterium
CTTGCCTTCGTAGATCCGCCTGCGACGGGACATGGTGGGGATCCTCAATGTGGGGAGCGTCGCGCCGGGTTGGCGCTGTGCCCGCCCGTTACCTTGCCAACATAGTCAGAACAAGGGGCCAGTACAATTGCCTGTCGTCGGTCGGTCCGGGCGGGCCGGGCGTGCCGGCCGCCGCGATAGCGCTCTAACTCTCAACGTTTTCAAATAGATGACGATTCGGTGGCCCTGACGCGAAAAGCCACACAGGGGTGATGCCGGGGCGGCCCGGGCGCGGCAATGCGATCAGCGAGGCGTTGACCGTCCCGAATCCGCCGACCGGCTCGATGCACATGGCGGCCTCCGCATCGCCGCCCGAGTCGCCCGCCCCGCGCGCGAGCAGCGCGGCCCAGTCCTCCCAGGCGCCGCGCTCGGGATCGGGCGGCGTCGCTGCCTCGAAGGCCGCAAGATGCGTGCGAATTCGGGCCGATTCAAAGTCGTTGCGCTCGCGCGCGGTGAACATGGAGAGGCCCTCGGGCAGCGGATGAAAGACGGGGGCCTTGCCGCCGTCATGGCGCAGCCAGAACGCCTCCTCCGAATCCGCGACCACGAGGTTGAAGGGGCGATAGGCCGCGCCGTCGATATCGGCGAGCGCCATGGCCGCAGCCGCGGCGTCGGCATGGTCCAGCGCATCCAGCACCAGCTCGCCGCGCGAGCGCTTGCCCGCTGCGGGCCCGAGCGCGCCGGTGCGGTTCAGGATGCCGGCGCAGAGGCCGTCGTCGTTGACGCCGAGCCAGCTTCCGCCCGCAAGCTCGTCCTGGCCCGCGACCACATGCGCCCGGTCGGGCCAGTGGCGGCCCGGCCCAAGCCACGGCCGGTCGATCATCTCGTCGCGGTTGGCGGCGATCGCGACCGGCCAGTCGTGGCCGGGGCGCCGCAGGATCACGAGGGTGCACATGCCGCTTACGCGCGGAAAGGGCCGCGCCCGCCGTGGACCGGCGCGGGCCGCTCTGGCACAATGCGCGCGCGTCCAATCATCGGCTGGGAGCCTGGGGTATGAACACGTTCGATGACCGCAAGAAAGCCGCCGAGGCGAAGTTCAAGCACGATCAGGAGTTTCAGTTCAAGGTCATCGCCCGGCGCAACAAGCTTCTCGGCCTGTGGGCGGCGGAGAAGATGGGCATCGCGGGCGACGATGCCGAGGCCTACGCCAAGCAGGTGGTCATGGCCGATTTCGAGGAGCCGGGCGACGACGACGTGGTGCGCAAGGTGGTGGGCGACCTGACCCAGAAGGGCATCGAGGCCGACGAGCATCTGATCCGCACGCAGATGGAGCGCCTGCTGGACGAGGCCAAGGGCCAGGTCAGCGCCGAATAGCCCGCGCGCGTCCACGTTCTCAATCCTCGACGTTCGGCACCGCCGGTGAGCGGAGTCGCCCCCGGCAGGGGCGCAGACAACCAGCGCTCCGGCTGGGGTGCTCACGCCCATCGGGCGCTGCGCGCGGCCGGCGTGCGCCAGATCGCCTACGTGCCGGACGGGGGCTTGTCTGCGCTGCTCGGCTTGTGCGAGGCCGACGAGACCATGCGCACGGTGCTGCTGGCCCACGAGCAGGAAGGCCCGGCGCTGGTCGCCGGCGCCTGGCTCGGCGGCGAGCGCGCGGCGCTGCTGATGCAATCGAGCGGGGCCGGCAACACCGTCGCCGCGCTCTCGCTGATCCGCACCTGCCGCCTCCCCTTCCTTTCGCTGGTCACCATGCGGGGCGATTGGGGCGAGACCAATCCGTGGCAGCTCCCCATGGGCCAGGGGACGCAGGCGCACCTCGAAGAATGCGGCGTGATGGTCTATCGCGTGGACGACGCGGAAGACGCGTTTCAGACCATCGAGGCCGCCGCTGCCATCGCCTTCGAGAGCGGAGGCGCCACCGCGGTCCTCATCGGCCAGCGCGTGATCGGCGCCAAGAGCTTCGACGGATGACGCACCGGGCGCAGCCGCAGACGACCCTGGACCGGCGCCACGCTGTGGTGGTTCTGCTCGATGGCCGCGACGACGTGCTTGTGGTCCCCGGCCTGGGTTCCGCGACCTGGGACTGCGCCGCGGCCGGCGACAACCCGCTGCGCTTCTCGCTCTGGGGCGCCATGGGCAACGCGTCGATGATCGGCCTCGGCCTCGCGCTGGCGCAGCCCGCGCGGCGCGTGCTGGTGCTGACGGGCGACGGCGACATGCTGATGGGGCTCGCAAGCCTCGCCACCATCGCGACCCAGGCGCCGCCCAATCTCGCCCTCGTCGTGCTCGACAACGAGCGTCACGGCGAGACCGGGATGCAGCCCACGCATACGGCGCACCGCACGGACCTCGCCGCAGCGGCTGCCGCCTGCGGCTTCGCCGAGACGCGTCAGGTCGCGGACGAAGCCGGCCTCCGCGCCGCGCTCCCGCTGGTGCACGAAGTGCCGGGACCCACCTTCCTCACGGTGAAGGTGCACGCCGAGCCTCTCCCCCGCGTCCTACCGCCCCGCGACGGCGCCTACCTCAAGGACCGTTTTCGGGCCGCACTGCTGGGTCCCGACGCCGTCCTCTAGGTTCGGCGCCGCATCGTCCGTCTCGGCATAAGGCCGGCGCTCGGAACGTGCCTCCCTCCCCACGCCGTGTTGACTTGCCGTTCTGGGCGCCCCACCGTTTTCGGCATGCTTTTCTCGAGTCGCGACGCCGTTGGGATGCTTCGAGAGGTCGCTCCCTGAATGTCGCGCGCTTGCAACGCTCGCTTGGAGTTGGCGGAGTGCCGTACTCCCTCGTCAGGCCCGCTGCCGCCGACCCACCCGCCCTACTGAGGAACGAAACACCATGAGACGCCAAATCGGATCCCTTCGCACATTTGCAGCACTTTTGATGGTTGGCAGCTCGGTAGGGGCCCTGTCCGCCTGCGGCGGCGGGGGTGGTGGTGGGTCGTCCTCTCCGCCGGCGACCATAGCCAGCGGTGAGGCGCTCGACGCGGCAATCACCGCGGTCCCTGCGCCACCGATACCGGAGCTGCTGCGCACGGACGGCTCGGGAACGCCCGCCGACAACACCATGCTCGAGGAGACGGCGGACGCAGCCAGAGCCAAGTTCGACCGCTGGGCCGACGTCGTGTACGAGCGAACGAACGAAGCGGATCAAACAGCAGGCACGCCGGCCTCAACCGATTCCTTCGTGATTTACAGTAACAAGGGCGAGCCAACGCCCACGGCGTTTCGCATGGTTCACACGCTCGACAGCAACGATTCCTTGGTCCTCGACACCTCCAACGTGGGATTGGTCAGCGGCGTGGCCGAGTTCCCGTCGTCAGTCAATCAAGTGGACGTGCCATTCATGGACGACGACACGTTCATGGGCATGTTCGACGGCGCACCGGGCACCTACACCTGCATTTCGATGTGCACTCTCTCAACCGGCGTGGATGCCCAATTGAACGCCGTCGGCGGCAGTTGGACCTTCGCACCCGACGACGATGAGTTTCCGGTGTCCGTGCCGGACTCCGACTACGTCCACTTCGGCTACTGGATGAATGAGGCGGAAGAGAACGACCAGCCCGTCATCATGGCCGCCGCCATTGCCGGCGGAACCGAAGAGTCCCCGATCAGCACCGTTCAAAGCCTCGAGGGTCAAGCCAGCTACACCGGGGCAGCGACGGGCCTCTACGTGATCAGAACTTTCACATTGGACGGTGAAGTCCAGAACCGGACTGGCGGCCAATTTACCGCCGATGCGAAGCTGACGGCCTACTTTGGCGGTGACGACGTGGCCGTCAACAAACACTACTCGATCGTCGGCACGATCACAGGCTTCGTGGACCGGCGGGACAGAGCCATCGACTCCAGCTGGAGTGTCGATCTGGAGGCAGCGATGTTCGGCAGTCAACAGGGCGCCATGTTCGAAGGAGATACCGTGGGCGATGCCGGCGCAGATGCGGGCTCCTGGGATGGCCGGTTCTTCGGACCCGTCGACGTCGACAACGACGGTACGACGACGGGCAAACAGTCCACGTTCCCGTCCGGCGTGGCCGGCACCTTCGACGCTCAGTTCACGAACGGCGCCGTCATCGGCTCCTTCGGCGCGGCGAAGGACGACGACTGACGTAGGCGCCCTCCGCCCCCCTCAATACCGCCCCACCGTGACCCCGCCGTCGACGATGATGGTCTGGCCGCTCACGTAGCGCGCACCGTCCGAGCATAAGAAGAGGATCACGTCGGCGATGTCGTCCGCCTCGCCGTAGCGGCCAAGAGGGATGTATTCGGCGGCCGCCTCCAGCCCCGCCATCCCGAGCGAGTGCACGGTCGAGAGCGCCTGCGCGGTCTTGATGAAGCCGGGCGCGATGCCGTTGACGCGGATGCCGTCGCCGCCCAGGTCGCAGGCCATGCCGCGCACCAGCCCGACCACACCAGATTTCGCCGCGTTGTACTGCACGTGATCGTGCCAGCCCCAGGTCGTGCCCATGACCGAGGAGACGGCGACCATCGCGCCGCGCTTCGCCTCGCGCATCGACGGCGCGGCGGCGCGCAGCAGCCGGAACACGCCCGAGAGGTCGACGTCGAGAGTGTGGTCCCACTTCTCGTCGCTCATCTCGGTGAGCGGCACCTTGTGGGCGATGCCAGCGTTGGCGATGGCAGCGTCGAGCGGGCCGGTGGCGGCCTCCGCGGCCGCGACCGCGTCGTTCACGTTGGCGCTGTCGGTCACGTCGACACGGCTGAAGCTCGCGCTGCCGCCTTCCGCCTCGATCGCGGCGGCGGTCGCCTGCCCTTCCTCGTCGAGCACGTCGGTGACGTAGACGTGATAGCCGGCCCGGCCGAAGGCCAGTGCCGTGGCCTTGCCGATGCCGATTCCGGCGCCCGTGATCATGACTGTCGGCTTGCTCATGAAAGACTCCCGTGCCCGCTAGGTGGTGTGAGTGGGGCCCCGTGATAGTGCATATCTTCGGCACTCTCAACGCGCGGGGAGCGAGAGCGCTTCCGTTTCGCAGGGAAACGCTCTCGCCCCCCTCTTGTCGCTCACGGCAGCCGGCCGCCCTGCGATTCCGCGCGCCTGCCGGCGCGACCGGCCGGCGCCTCCGCGTCGCGCATCCGTCAAAGACGGACACGCTCTATGACGGGATCAGCACGCTCTGGCCGGTGGTGCGCCGCGCTTCGAGGTCGCGATGAGCGTCTGCCGCATCGGCCAGCGCATAGCGCCGGTCGATAAGGGGGGCGACCGCGCCCCTCTCCAGCACCTCAAGGAGCGCACCGGCGCGGGCCTGGAGCGCGGCCGGCGTGTCGTTCTCCTGGAAGAGGCCGGGGCGCACGACCCTGATGGACTTCGCCGCCGCCGCGGCAAGCGCGCTCTGCGGAGGGGCGCCCGACGAGCTGCCGTAGAGCACCAGCGTGCCGCCGGAGCGAAGGCAGGCGACGGAGGCCTCGGCGGTATCGCGGCCGACGGAATCGTAGATCACGGCAAGCCCCTCGCCGCTGCTGAGCTCGGCGACGCGGGCGGCAACGTCCTCCCGCCGGTAGTCGATCGCGTGGCGGCAGCCGTGGGCCTCGGCGAGCCCGCACTTCTCGGCGTCGCCGGCGCAGCCGATGACCGTGGCGCCCGCATGCGCGAGCCATTGGCAGAGCAGGAGGCCGGTGCCGCCCGCCGCGGCATGGACCAGCACGGTATCGCCCGGCCGCACCGCCCCGCTCTTGTGGACCAGGTATTCCGCCGTCATGCCCTTGAGCATGGCGGCGGCGGCCTGCTCGAAGCCGATGGCATCGGGCAGCCTGACCAGCGCATCCGCCGCGATGGTGCGCAGCCCCGCATAGGCGCCGGGCGGGGCGCTCGCGTAGGCGACGCGGTCGCCCTCCTTCAGGGTCGTGACCGCGCCGCCGACGGCCTCCACGACGCCCGCGCCCTCGAAGCCGATGACCCAGGGCAACCCCGGCGAGGGGAAGGCTCCGCGGCGCTGGTAGGTGTCGAGGAAGTTGAGTCCGATCGCCTTCTGCGCGACCCGCACCTCGGTGGCGCCGGGGTCCGGCACCCAGAGGTCCTCGACGCGCAGCACCTCGGGGCCGCCGGCCTCGTGCATTCGCACGGCCTGCGTCTTGACCGGCAGCCGGTTCCGGGCGCGGTGCTTCTGGCCGTACATCGTGGTGAAGATGCGGGTGAACTGGCGCTCGCGCGTGTGAACCGCTTCGAGCGGCACATCGCCGGCCGGCGGTGCAGGTGTCGAAGGCTCGATGGACGGCGGTGTGATCATGGCGCGTCGCGTTCGCTCCGGCGTGCTCAGGCGGTTTCGGGGAAGCGTTCGCCGCCCTCGGGTGCGCGGCCCGGCAGCCAGGTCTCGTGAACGTGCAACCATGCCACGCCGCAGGGCGTCCCCTCCGCGCGGCAAAAGAGCGCCGTCGAGAGGCGTGCCGATTCCGCGCCCTGCCGCCGGTGCCACTCCTCGTAGGTGACCAGCGCATGATCGCCCGCGGTCCAGCGGCAACGGAAGTTCTCGATCCAGATTTCGAATGCGCCGGCGTCGGCGGCGAGCTCGCCGTGCAGGGACTCGAACTCCTCCACCAGCGCCTTGCGCCCGGTCACCGTGCCGCGCGGGCCGATGATCTCGAGCCCCTCGCCCATCACGCCGGAGAACCGGGCGAAGGTTTCGGCCGTGCGC
>JAPPNV010000095.1 GCA_028818565.1 Rhodospirillales bacterium
ACCTTGACCTCGTCCACCACGATCAGGATGCCGTGAGCGCGGCAGCGCTCCTCCAGCCCCTTGAGGAAGCCGGCGGGCGGCACGATCAGGCCGCCGTCCGACTGGATCGGCTCGATGAAAACGGCGGCGATCTCGTCCGGCCGAAGCTCGCTCTCGAAGCGCCGGTCGAGATCGGCGAGCGCGCCTTCGACCAGGTCGGGCGTGAACTGCGGGCGGTAGAGATCGGGGTAGACCAGCCGCGTGAGGCCCGCGCGTGCCGGTGCGTGGCTCTGCGAGCTGTGGCCGGAGACCGACATCGAGGCGGCGCTGCCGCCGTGATAGGCGCCGACGAAGGAGAGGATGCCGCGGCGCGGCGACGCCGCCTCCAGCAGGCGCACCACGGCGTCGTTGGCGTCGGAGCCCGCGTGGCCGAACCAGACTCGCCGGTCGCGGTCGTCGGGCAAGCGCGCCAGCAGGTCTTCGGCCAGCCCGACCGCGTGCCCCACCGCGCACGAGGCGAGGCTGACCGCGCCCATGTTGCGCACGGCCTCGCTCACCGCCTCGGCCAGCGCCGGGTGGCCGTAGCCCAGACATGCCGCGCCCCACGAGGCGCTGAAGTCGAGCACGCGTCGGCCGCCCTCCTCGATCACGTAGGACCCCTCGCCCCCCACGGTCGTTGCCGGGAAGAAGCGAATCCGCTCGATATCGGCGATGGTGCGCGCGTCTCGGGTCAGCAGGTCGTCGGTCATGGCTCGGTCCCGGCTTCGATGTTCGCTGTGCGTGTACGGGCGGCTGGTCAGATTGGCGGAAGCACGTCCCGCCAGGGGTTGGCCGCCTCGTAGGCCGCCGCGGCCTGGAAGACGCTCGGATCGTCGTAGGTCCGCCCGACGATCTGGATGCCGGTGGGCAAGCCGGCGGCGGTAAGCCCGCTCGGCACCGCGATCACCGGGCACTGGCTCACCATGTTGAAGGGGTAGCAGAGGTTCCAGCCCAGGTAAGCGTGAACCGGCTTGCCGTTGACCCGGAAATCCTCCGCGCCGCAGTCGTGCTCAGCCGCCACCGTCGGTACCGCGAGAGACGGGCACACCAGCACGTCGCACGCCTCCAGGATCGGCGCCAGCGAGCGGTACATCGCGCCCCGCACGATGCTGCAGCGGTAGAGCGTCCCCGCCGAGTGCGCGCGGCCATTCTCGATGATCCCGACCATGTAGGGGTCCATCTCGTCGCGCCACTTGTCGACCATGCCGCCGAGGCTCGACGCTGCCATGCCCTCCCAATAGCGCAGGTAGGGATGCGGCAGGTCGAACCCGGCCCAATCCGGCGTCACCTCGCGGATCGTGCAACCGAGGCGGCGAAACACGTCCACCGCGGCTTGCGTGTTGCGGGCGACCTCGGGGTCGATCTCGAACATGCCGAGGTCCATCGAGACGCCGATCGTCCAGCCCTCGATCGGCGCATGGCTCTCGGGCAGGACGATCTGCTCCCTGAGCGAGCACATGTCGTCGCCGTGCGCACCCGACATCACGTTCTGCATGAGCGCGGCGTCGCCGACGCTCCGCGTCATCGGCCCGTAGTGGAGCAGCGATTCAATGGGATGATCGACGTCGAGAGGATTGCGCCCGAACGGCGGCTTGTAGCCGACGATGTGGCAGGCTGCGGCCGGGATGCGCACGGAGCCGCCCGCGTCGGTGCCGTCGGCAAGCACGGTCATGCCTGCGGCGAGCGCAGCCCCGGCACCGCCCGACGAGCCGCCGGGAGAGTGATCCAGGCTCCAGGGGTTGCGGGTAACACCCCAGAGCGGGCTCGCGGTGATCGGCGCGTAGGCGAACTCCGGCGTGGTGGTGCGCGCGTGCATGATGCCGCCGGCGTCGAGCAGGCGGGCGACGGTCGGCGCGGTGCGCTCGGGCCTGTGGTTGGCGAACGCCTTCGAGCCGAAGGTGGTGAGCTCGCCCGCCACCGGATGAAAGTCCTTGATGGCGACCGGGATCCCCTCCAGCGGCCGTGCCGTCCCGCGACCATACGCGATCTCGGCCGCGCGGGCCTGGTCGAGCGCACGCTCGGCATGGACCTCGGTGAAAGCGTTGAGTGCGGGGTTGACCGCCTCGATCCGCGCCAGCGTCGCTTCCATGAGCGCGACCGGCGAGAGTGTCCCGGCCTTGAACGCGGCGATCGCCTCGGTGGCGGTCAGAGTGCAGAGCTCGCGCGCAGACAAGGTCATTCTCTTCTCCCGGCCGAACGGCGCGGCCCCGGCCGAACGGCGCGGCCCCGGCCGAACGGCTAGCTCCGGGCGCCGCCGTAACGCCGATCGCGGCTCTGAAACTCGCCGATCGCCTGATTGAGGTGTTCGAGCGTGAAGTCGGGCCATAGCGTCGGCACGAAGACGAGCTCGGCATAGGCCGACTGCCACAGCAGGAAGTTGCTGAGGCGTTGCTCGCCGCTGGTGCGAATCACCAGATCGAGGTCCGGCAGGTCGCGGGTCTGGAGGTGGCGCTGGACGGTCTCCTCCGAGATCTCGTCCGCATCGAGCGCGCCGTCGCGGACCTGCTCGGCGATCCGGCGCACCGAATCGACGATCTCCTGACGACCGCCATAGTTGACGGCGACGGTCAGCGTCAGCGTGGCGTTGTGCCGGGTGTTTTCCTCGGCTTCGTCGATGAGGGCGTTGATCTCCCTGCTCAGCCGCGAGCGGTCGCCGATGAAGGCGATCCGAACGCCGTTGCCTTGCAGGTCCGCAACCTCGCGGCGCAGGTAGAGCCGCAGCAGCCCCATGAGGTCAGCGACTTCGCCCTCGGGCCGCTTCCAGTTCTCGGATGAGAACGCGTAGATGGTGAGGTAGCGAATGCCGCGGTCGGGGCAGCCCCTCAGGATTTTCTTTACGACCTCGGCGCCGCGCCGGTGCCCTGCCGCTCTCGGCAAGCCGCGCGACCGCGCCCAGCGTCCGTTTCCGTCCAGAATGATGCCGACGTGCAGGCCCGCATCCTGCCGATCGGCGAATGACTGCGCGAGCGCCATGTTCAGACCTGCAGAATCTCCTGTTCCTTGGCCTCGAACATCTCTGACATCCTCTTCACGAATCCGTCGGTCATCTCCTGAATCTCGCCCGCCCAGAGCCGCGATTCGTCCTCGCCGAGCTCGCCGGCGCGCTCCATCTTCTTGAGTTGGTCCATGCCGTCGCGCCGCACGTTGCGCACCGCCACCTTGGCCTGCTCGGCATACTTGGCGGCAACTTTGGCGAGTTCGTGGCGGCGTTCCTCGTTCAGCTCCGGGATCGGGATGCGGAGCGACTGGCCGTCGACGATCGGGTTGAGCCCGAGATCGGAAGAGCGAATCGCCTTCTCGACGGCCTTCACCTGCGTCTTGTCCCAGACCTGGACCGAAAGCATGCGCGGCTCGGGAATATTGATGGTCGCGACCTGGTTGAGGGGCATCTCAGTCTCGTAGGCCTCGACCACGATGGGCTCCAGCAGACTCAACGATGCCCGCCCGGTGCGAAGCCCCCCCAACTCCTTCCGAAGCGCCTCGACGGCGCCGTTCATCCGGCGTTCCAAGTCGTCGAGATCAGGGTCGGCCATCGCGACAGTCCTAGTCTGAGATGACGGTGAAGGGTCCGTTCCCGTCCAGCACGGCGGCAAGCCCGCCCCTCTTCTGTATGGAGAATACCACAATCGGAATGTCGTTTTCCCGCGCCAGCGAGATCGCCGACGCGTCCATGGCCTTCAGATCCTTGGAGAGCACGTCCAGATAGGAGAGCCGCTCGAAGCGAGTCGCAGCGGCGTCGATCTCGGGGTCGGCGGCGTAGACTCCGTCGACCTTGGTGCCCTTGAGCAAGGCGTCGCAGCCCATTTCCGCCGCCCGCAGCGCCGCGGCTGTGTCGGTGGTGAAGAAGGGATTGCCGGTGCCGCCGGCGAAGAGAACGATTCGCCCCTTCTCCAGATGGCGCTGCCCGCGCCGGCGGATATAGGGCTCGCAGACCGGCGCGATGGGGAGCGCGGAGAGCACCCGGGTCTCCTTGTCCATGCGCTCCAGCGCGTGCTGCATGGCGACCGCGTTCATCACCGTGGCCAGCATGCCGATGTAGTCAGCCGTGGCGCGTTCCATGCCGGCGGACTCGTGGGAGGAGCCGCGAAAGATGTTGCCGCCGCCGACGACGGCGCAGACCTCCACGCCCCGTTCGTGGACTTCGGCGATCTCGCCCGCGAGGCGGTCCACCGCGTCGCCGTTGATGCCGTAGGGCTCGTCTCCCCGCAGCGCTTCGCCGGAGATCTTCAGGAGGATGCGCTTGAAACGGGGAGAGGCGGTCATTGCCGGCTCCGGGGCAGAGGGCTGATTGTCAAGAACCGAGCTGCTCGGCGACTTCGGCGGCGAAATCCTTGCTCTCCCGCTCGATCCCCTCGCCCAGCTGATAGCGGACGAAGCCGCTCACGGAGATCGACGTGCCGAGCTCGGCGGCGAGCGATTCCAGCACCGCCTTCACCCGGCTCTCGCCATCGAGGATCCAGGTCTGCTCAAGCAGCACGACCTCCTCGAAGAACTTGCGCAGCCTGCCCTCGATCATCTTCTCGATGATCTTCTCGGGCTTGCCTTCGGCGCGCGCCTGCTCCGCGAGGACCGCGCGTTCGCGCTCGACCATCGCCTGATCGAGCGAATCGCGCGATACCGCATGCGGGCTCGCGGCCGCGATGTGCATGGCGAACTCGTGCGCAGGACGGGCGAGGCTGTCGGCAGGCGCGTCTGACTCGACCGAGACGATCACGCCGAGCCGGCCCAGCCCCGGCGTCGCCGGCATGTGGATGTAGTCGCCGACGGCACCCGCCGGCGCAGAGAGAACCGCCGTCCGCCGCAGCTGGATGTTCTCGCCGATGGTGGCGACGAGATTGGTGATTTCCTCGGCGACCGTGCGGCCCGTCCCGGGATAGGACGCTGCGGAGAGACGCTCGACATCGCCGTCGCAATCCAGCGCCAGCGTCGCGACCTCGCGCACCACCGCCTGGAAGTCGCCGTTGCGTGCGACGAAGTCGGTCTCGGCGTTGATCTCGACCATCGCCGCCTTGCCCGGTGCCGTCGCCAGCCCGATCAGCCCCTCGGCTGCGGTGCGCCCTGCCTTGCGCTGCGCCTGAGCGAGGCCGCTCTTGCGTAGCCAGTCGACCGCCGCTTCCAGCTCGCCGTCAGTCTCGGTCAACGCCTTCTTGCAATCCATCATGCCGGCGCCGGTCTTGTCGCGCAGCTGCTTGACCAGCGCGGCCGTAATCTGAGCCATTCTTCGCTACTCCCAACTGTGCGGCGCGCTCACGCGCCCGCAGCCTGCTCTGCCTCGCTGCCTTCCGGTGCTGCCGGAGCCTCGGCCGCTTCTGCTGCCTCGGAAGCATCCGCCGCCGCCTCAGGTTCGGCGGTCTCCGCAGCCTGAGGCTCGGCCGTCTCCGCTTCCTCAGGCGCATCCGTCGTGGCTGCAGGCTCGGACTCCCCGGATGGCTCCGCTGCCTCGGCGGGCGCGCCGGCGGGAGCCTCGGCAGACGTCTCGGCTTCGGCCGGCGCCTCCTTGGCCGCGTCCGCATCGACGGGCGGCAGATCCTCGGACAGCCCCTCCTCGGCGGCGCCGATATCGGCACCCGAGGCCGCAAGCTCCTCTTGCAGGCCGTCGATCACGGCGCGGGCGAACAGGTCGCAATAGAGGTTGATCGCGCGGATCGCGTCGTCGTTGCCGGGAATCGGGTGGGTGACGAAATCGGGATCGCAATTGCTGTCGATGATCGCGACCACCGGGATGCCCAGCTTGCGCGCCTCCAGGATCGCGATGTCTTCCTTGTTGGTGTCGATGACCACGAGCATGTCCGGCACGCCGCCCATGTCGCGGATTCCGCCGAGCGCGAGGTCGAGCTTGTTGCGGCGCCGGACCAGCTGCAGCATTTCCTTCTTGGTCAGGCCAGCGGACTCGTCGGCAAGCGTCGCCTCGAGATCGGCAAGGGTCTTGATCGAGCCCGAGATCGCCTTCCAGTTGGTCAGCATGCCGCCCAGCCAGCGGTGGTTGACGTAGTACTGGCCGCAGCGCTTGGCAGTCTCCGCGATCGGGCGGGAGGCCTGCCGCTTGGTGCCGACGAAGAGGATGCGCCCGCCCCCGGCGGCAGCGTCGCGCAGCGAGACCAGCGCCTGGTGAAGCAGCGGCACGGTCTGCTCGAGATCGATGACGTGAACGCCGTTGCGCGCGCCGAACAGATAGGTGCGCATCTTCGGGTTCCAGCGCCGGGTCTGATGCCCGAAATGCACGCCGGCTTCGAGAAGCTGGCGCATGGTGAACTCTGGCAAAGCCATTGGCCGTCCTTTCTCCGGTTCGTCCTCCGCGGATCATGCCCCGGCTGGGCCGGGCACCGGATCGGCACGCTCGTCACGAGTGCCGTCTTCCGCGTGTGAATTCCCGCCTTCGGCAGGTGGGCGCTTGATAGCGCCGGCGCCCCCGGCGCGCAAGGCCTGAGGCGGCATTTGGAGCGTTTCCGTTTCACACGGAACCGCTCCAACATTTTGTCGCTCGCGGCAGCCGGCCGTCCTGCGATTCCGCGCGCCTACCGGCGCGACCGGCCGGCGCC
>JAPPNV010000194.1 GCA_028818565.1 Rhodospirillales bacterium
CCGGCGACGAGAACATCATCGACGTGAAGTTCACCGTCTTCTGGCGCATCCGCGACGCCGGGCAGTTCCTGTTCAACATCCAGGCGCCGGAGCGCACGGTGAAGGACGCGGCCGAGAGCGCGATGCGCGAGGTGATCGGCAAGACCCGCCTGCAGTCGGCCCTCGCCGAGGAACGCCTGCTGCTCGCCCAGCAGACGCACGAGCTCACGCAGTCGATCCTCGAGTATTACGGCGCCGGCATCGAGATCACCCAGGTCGAGCCGCAGGACATCGCGCCGCCGGAGGCCGTGATTGCGTCCTTCCGCGACGTGCAGGCGGCGCGTGCCGACCAGGAGCGGGCGAAGAACGAGGCCGAGGCCTACCGCAACGATATCATCCCGCGTGCGCGCGGCGCCGCTGAGCGCCTCGTGCAAGAGGGCACGGCCTACAAGGAAGAGGTGGTCGCCAAGGCCCAGGGTGAGGCGGCGCGCTTCCTCTCGGTTTACGGCGAGTATGCGCAAAACATGGATGTCGTCCGCCGTCGCATGTACCTGGAGACGATGGAGGAGGTGCTCGGCGGGATCGACAAGGTTCTCATCGACTCCTCGGCCCAAGGATCCGGTGGAGTCGTTCCCTACCTGCCCCTGCCCGAGCTTCAGCGCCGGCAGGAAACCACGGGCACGCAATAGGCCATGAGTACCCGGGTCAAGTTCATCATCGCCGCCGCGGTCATCCTCGTGGCGATCATCCTGCTTCTGATTTCCACCTACAAGGTGCGCGAGGACGAGCAGGCGATCCTCCTCCAGCTGGGTGAGCCCATCAATGTGGTGAACCAGTGGGGTACGGACGAGCCGGGGCTGCGCTTCAAGACGCCCTTCGTCCAGAACGTCGAGTATTTCGAGAAGCGCGTGCTGGACTTCAACGCGCCGGCGGAGGAGATGATCCTCGGCGACCAGAAGCGGCTGGTGGTCGACGCCTTCATCCGCTACCGGATCATCGATCCGCTGCGCTTCTTCCAGTCCGTCGGCAACGAGGCGATAGCCCGCGCCAGGCTCGGCGCCATTCTCAACGCCAGCACGCGGCAGGTGCTGGGCACGGTCGAGCTGATCACCGTGCTATCGGGCGAGCGTGCGCAGCTGATGACCGAGATCAGGGACCAGGTGAACCGGCAGTCCACCGGCTTCGGCGTCGATGTGATCGACGTGCGCATCCGCCGCGCCGACCTGCCGGAGGAGAACAGCCAGGCCGTCTATCAGCGCATGCAGACCGAGCGTGAGCGCGAGGCCAAGGAGTTCAGGGCCCAGGGCGAGGAAGAGTCGCAGCGCATCCGCTCGCGCGCAGACCGTGAGCGCGTGGTCCTCCTGGCCGAGGCCGAGCGCGAGTCCCAGACCCTGCGCGGCGAGGGCGACGAAGAGGCCCTGCGCATCTCGCGCGACGCGTATGGCCGCGATCCCGAATTCTACGCCTTTTACCGGACCATGCAGGCCTATCGCGTATCCCTCGGCGATAACGACACCAGCATGGTTCTGTCGCCGGACAGCGAGTTCTTCCGCTTCTTCGACGACATTGTGTCGCCCCCGGCACCCGCCCCTGCTGCGACGGAGTGACGCCTCCGGGCCGCAGCCCGGCCCACTGCCGACACACGGCCGTCTACCACGATCCGACCATGAGCGACGGGCTCACCGCATTCCTGACTGCGATCGGGCTGATTTTCGTTATCGAAGGCGGGCTCTACGCGCTGTTTCCGGAGGCGATGCGGCGCAGCATCGCGCGCGTGCTCGCTCAGCCCTCGGGCCGGATACGCGCCATCGGCATGGGTGCGGCCCTGGTTGGCCTCCTCCTCGTGTGGCTCGTCAACTAGGTGCGAAAGGGCCGGACATGATGAGAGGAGCGCGCGGCAGATGAGCGTACGGCTGCTGGCGCCCTTTGCGGGGCTTCGCGCGACCCCGGAGCATGCCGATGCGGTGGCGGCGCCGCCCTACGACGTGATGTCGACGGAAGAGGCCCGCGCCGCCGCCGAGGGCCGGCCGTCGAGCTTCCTCCACGTCTCGCGGCCGGAGATCGATCTGCCGCCCGAGACGCCGGCTGGCGCCCCCGCGCTCTACGATGGAGCTGCGGCGGCGTTCGCGCGGATGATCGAGAGCGGAGTTCTGATCCGCGACCCGGCTCCCCGCTACTACGCCTATCGCATGGAGGCGGCCGGGCGCACGCAGACCGGGCTCGTGGCGGCAGCCTCCCTCGCCGCCTACGAGGAGGGCGCGGTCAAGCGGCACGAGTTGACCCGGCCGACCAAGGTGGAAGACCGGGCCCGGCACATCGCGGCGCTTGGCGCGCAGACCGGCCCCGTCCTCACAATTCACCGGCCGGACGAAGAGGTTCGCCGCCTGATCATTGCGGCCTGCGCGGGCCTGCCGCTCTGCCGCGCCGTGCTCGACGGTGCCGTGACCCACACGCTGTGGCCAATAGACGGCACGGACGAGATCGACGCCCTGACAGAGCAATTCGACCGGATCGGCGCGCTCTACATCGCCGACGGTCACCACCGCGCCGCCGCCGCGCAGATGGCGGCCCAGGCGATGGGAGCGGGGACGGGAGAAGCCGCCGGCCGCCTGTTGACGGTGAGCTTCCCCGCAGACGAGGTGCGGATTCTCGGCTATCACCGGATCGTGCAGGGCCTGAACGGGCTCACGCCGGCAGGATTCCTTGACGAAATCGGCAAGGCGCTGAGCTGCGAGCCGGCGGACGGGTCGGTGGAGCCCGCGACGCCGGCGCAATTCGGCATGTACGTCGAGGGCCGCTGGTATCGGCTCGCAGCCGAGGGCCTGGCGCCCGCCGGGGGCCCTGTGGTCAACCGTCTCGACGTTTCGCTGCTTGCGCGCCTGGTTCTCGGGCCAATCCTCGGCATTGTCGATCCCAGGCTCGATGCGCGGATCGACTTCGTTGGCGGCGGGCGCGGGATCGAAGCGCTCGCAGCGGTGGTAGACCGCGGCGAGGCCTCGGTGGCCTTCTCACTCTATCCGGCCTCGGTGGAGGATCTCATGGCGGTCGCCGACGCCAGCGCGATCCTGCCGCCCAAAACCACCTGGTTCGAGCCCAAGCTCGCCGACGGACTGGTCTCGCTGGTCACGTCCTGACGGTGCCGAGGCACGCTCCAGCCGGCGACAGGCCCTCGATCCTGGTGATCGGCGGCCCGACGGCGAGCGGCAAGTCGGCGCTCGCGGCCGATGCCGCCGAGCGCCTCGGCGGCGTGGTCGTCAACGCCGACAGCATGCAGCTCTACCGCGATCTGCCGATCCTCACATCGTGGCCGGACGATGCGCTCCGGGCGCGCGCGCCGCATCGGCTCTACGGCGTTCTCGACGGCGCCGAGCGCTGCTCGGCGGGCCGCTGGCGTGCCCTTGCGATGGCCGAGATCGATCGCATCCACGAGGACGGTGCGCTGCCGGTTCTGGTTGGGGGAACAGGGCTTTACCTGCGGGCGATGCTGGACGGCCTGGCGCCGGTGCCGTCGATTCCCGATGCCGTGCGCGGGGCCGTGCGCACGCTCCATGAGCGAGAAGGCAGCGCCGGCCTCCACGCACGCCTTGCCGAGCGCGACCCGGAGGCTGCCCAGCGGCTCGAGCCCGGCGACAGCCAGCGAGTGATGCGGGCCTACGAAGTGATCGAAGCCACCGGGCGCTCGCTGCTTGCGTGGCAGGCG
The DNA here is from genome assembly GCA_028818565.1 of Rhodospirillales bacterium. GTDB lineage: Bacteria > Pseudomonadota > Alphaproteobacteria > UBA828 > UBA828 > WTGU01. The sequence continues at coordinate 3,680 of JAPPNV010000194.1, forward strand.
GAGCGGCATGATCGCTACACCGGTAGCGCGGCCGTGCTCGTGCTCGAGCCGCCGCGGGATGCGCGCTACGACGCGTGCAACACCCGCTTCGAGCGCATGATGGCGGCAGGCGCGCTGGCGGAGGTGGCGCGTCTCTGCGCGCGCGGCTTGAACGCCAACCTGCCCATCATGAAGGCGGTCGGCGTCCGCGCCCTGCTCGATCACCTGAACGGCGTCACAACGCTCGAGCGGGCCATCGAACTCGGCCGCCAGGCGACGCGGCGCTACGCCAAGCGTCAGACAACCTGGTTTCGCACCCAGATGCCTGGCGACGCCCGTATGACGGACCGTTATCGCCCGGAATCGAAACGGGAATCTCTCGCCTTCGTGGAACGCCTGCTATTGACCGGCGTGGGGTGAAGGACTACTGTCCGCCCTCCGAAGACGGGGCGCGCGGTAAGGCGCGCCAATGCCGGCCGGCCGACCCTGCCGCAAGGGTGGGCCGTTCGCGCTTGTGCGGAAGGGAGATCGCCGTGACAACGGATGCCGAGGATCATGCCCCGGCAGAGCTGACCGGGGCCGAGCTAGTCGTTCGCACGCTGGTCGATCTCGGCGTAGACGTCGTGTTCGGCTACCCCGGCGGCGCGGTACTTCCCATCTACGACGCCATCTTCAAGCAGAACGAGCTGCGCCACATTCTGGTGCGGCATGAGCAGGGCGCGGTCCACGCGGCCGAGGGCTACGCGCGCTCCACCGGCAAGGTGGGCACGGTGCTGGTCACTTCGGGGCCGGGCGCCACCAACAGCGTCACCGGCCTCACCGACGCCCTGATGGACAGCATCCCCGTCGTCTGCCTGACCGGGCAGGTGCCGACCCACATGATCGGCAACGACGCGTTTCAGGAAGCCGACACGGTGGGGATCACCCGCCCCTGCACCAAGCACAACTATCTGATCAAGGACGTCGACAATCTCTGCCAGGTGATCCGCGAGGCCTACTACATCGCGAGCGCCGGCCGGCCCGGCCCCGTGGTCGTGGACCTGCCGAAGGACGTGGTCATGGCCAAGGCGCCCTACGCCCCCGATTGTGCGGCGCCGGGCAACGGGTTGGAGCACCGCTCCTACCGGCCGCAGCGCGCGCCCGATGCCGATGCGGTCAAGCGCACAACCGAGCTGCTGGCACGCGCCAAGCGCCCCCTCTTCTACGCCGGTGGCGGCGTCATCAACGCAGGGCCCGACGCGGCGCAGAGTCTCGCGGCGCTGGTGCAGCGCACCGGCTATCCCATCACCAACACGCTGATGGGGCTCGGCTGCTATCCGGGGTCCGACCCGCTCTTCCTCGGCATGCTGGGCATGCACGGCACCTACGAAGCCAACATGGCGATGGCCGAGTGCGACCTGATGATCGCGGTCGGCGCGCGCTTCGATGATCGCGTGACCGGCCGGCTCGCCGATTTCTCGCGCGGCTCGACCAAGGTGCAGATCGACATCGACCCCTCGTCCATCAACAAGAACGTGCCGGTGGACGTCGCCATCATCGGCGACGCAGGTCTCGCGCTCGACGCCATCCTGGCCGAGTGGGAGGCGAGCGGCGCGAAGCCAAGCGCGGAAGCGGCGGCGTGGTGGCGGCAGATCGACAAGTGGCGCGGGCGCGACTGTCTTCGCTACAAGAACTCCAGCACCACCATCAAGCCGCAATACGCGCTGCAGCGGCTCTACGAGGCCACCAAGGGGCGGGACGCCTACTTCACCACCGAGGTGGGCCAGCACCAGATGTGGGCGGCGCAGTTCCTGAAGTTCGAGGAGCCCAACCGCTGGATGACCTCGGGCGGCCTCGGCACCATGGGCTACGGCTTCCCCGCCGCGATGGGCGTGCAGGTGGCCCATCCGGACTCGCTCGTCATCGACATCGCCGGCGAGGCGTCGCTCCTCATGACGATCCAGGAGCTGTCGACCATGGTGCAATACCGGCTGCCGGTGAAGACCTTCCTGCTCAACAACGAGTACATGGGCATGGTGCGCCAGTGGCAGGAGTTCTTCCACGGCGGCCGCTACGCCGAGAGCTACATGGATTCGCTGCCCGACTTCGTGAAGCTGGCTGAATCGTTCGGGGCCACCGGCCTGCGCGCCCGCCGGCCCGAGGAGGTGGACGACGTGATCGAGGCCATGATCGAGACGCCGGGCCCCGTGATCGCCGACATCCTCGTCGACAAGGAAGAGAACGTCTTTCCGATGATCCCGGCCGGTGCCGCGCACTACGAGATGAAGCTTGGGCCGGAGCACGGCGAACTCGAAGAGCGCTCGGAAGACGGGATGGTGCTCGTCTAGGGCCCCGTCACCCCGATCGAGCCGATCCATGACCGACATCGCCAATCCGCCGACCGGCGCGCCGGGCCGCCGGTCGCCGCGGGACAACCGCCCGTAGGCGGCACGGAGGGAATGGCCGTGACGGACGAGGCCGGGCGCCGCACGCTTTCCGTGCTCGTGGAGAACGAGCCCGGCGTGCTGGCGCGCGTCATCGGGCTCTTCTCGGGCCGCGGCTACAACATCGAGAGCCTGACCGTCGCCGAGGTCGAGCACGACAAGCGCCTCTCGCGCATCAATCTGGTGACTTCGGGCTCGGCCATGGTCATCGAGCAGATCAAGGCGCAGCTCGACCGCCTGGTGCCAATCCATAAGGTCTCGGACCTCGGCAGCGAAGGCCCCTACATCGAGCGCGAGCTCGCACTCATCAAGGTCGTCGCCACCGGCGAGAAGCGGGTCGAATCGCTCAGGATCGCGGACATTTTCCGCGCCCATGTGGTCGACAGCGAAATCGACTCGTTCGTCTTCGAGATGACCGGAAAGGGCACCAAGATCGACGCCTTCATCCGGCTGATGACGC
>JAPPNV010000259.1 GCA_028818565.1 Rhodospirillales bacterium
CTCCGCATCGGCGCCACGCAGTGGGAGAAGCAGCTCTTCAACGGCACCGTCGTCACCGTCGAGGACATCGAGGTGCGGCACGAGGAAGGGGCGGCAGTCTCGCGCAAGGCCCGGAACCGACTGGCCGCCGGGCGCGCCGAGCGGGGGGCGGAGGCGGGAGACGAACTCAAGGCTGAGTCGGGAAACGAGTTGAAGGCTGAGCCTTCGGTCCACATCACCGCGCGTACCGATGACGGGCGGCGCGTGACGTTCCGCCATGACGAGATCCGCGACTACCACGACAACATCCGCCTCGACTACGGCTATGCCATGACCATCGCCTCGGCCCAGGGATTGACGGTGGACCGCACCTTCCTGCTGATCGACGACCGGCCCTCGCGCGAGACCGTCTACCCCGCCGCCACCCGGCACCGGGAAGGGATCGACGTCTACGTCAACCGCGCGCCCATCGTCTTCGACATCGCCGAGAGCCGCCCCGAGGACGAGACGGAACGGCCGGTACTGGACAGCGAGGTACGGGCGTACCTGGCGGAGCGCTGGTCGCGCTCCCGGCCCAAGGAGGCGGCGCTCGACTACACCACCGAGGGCATGTGGCGCGATGCCAGCGAGGGAGCTCAGCTCCGCGCGCAGCCTGGCGGGCGGGTGGACATCGGGAGCGGAGAGAGTCGACAGCCGGGTGTGGTTCACGAGGGAAACGGCCAACGCCAGGGAGAAACGGTCGAGGCACAGGTATCGGCGACGGCGGCGGCGGCGAACGACAACGCCATCGTGCGCATCGCGCAGGAAATCCGTCACGCCGTCAACGGCTGGCGCCACGGCGGCGCCATCGACGTGTTCGCGGCCGAGCGTGCCGAGGTCATGGAGACGTGGGACGAGCTGCGCCGGCGCGCGCACGCCGAGGGCGACGCGGTGGCGCTGACACCGGCCTTCCGCAAAACCCTCGACCGGCACGGCGCGCTGATGAAGCAGGCCGCATCGTTCCGCCGCCGTCCGCAGGTGTTCGAGCGCCTGCTGGCCGAGCGCGCCGGGATCGGCCAGGGCGAGCTCGATGAGCTTCGCAAACAGCACGCACGCGCCGGCAAGTACCTCCGATCCGTGACGGCCAGGGCCGCTCACCGGGCGCGGCAGGACGCAGAGCGCCAAGAGGCGAAGCGCCAGGACGCACCGCGCGAAGAAGCGGAGATCGCCGAGGCTGTCGCAGCCGGGTTTGCCGTTCCTGCCGCCGGGCCCGCTCCCGAAGAATCCCTGTCGCCCCGGACCTCGGAAGCAGGCGCGCCCGGCCCGGAACGCGACGCCTCGCCCGACTGGCGGACGCTCTACAATGATCTGCAGCGCGACTGGAACGATCTTGTCCAGCGCGCCGAAGAACCCGATCTGCCGCTACCCTTGATGGACGGGTACGACGCGCTGATCCATCGCGTCCGCGCCCTCGCCGATCACCCTGGTCTCTCCGAACGAGCGCGCGGCGTGATCGACGAGCTTCTCGCATACCACGACGACGAGACCGTCGCTCGCGAGACTGCCGAGGGCTATCTGGAGGCGGCGGAGCGGCACGTCGAAGCGTACAGGGTCCTCGAGCATCATGCCGGCGAGCGAGGCCTCCCCGTCGCCCGTCTCGACGCCTGGCCCCGATGGCGCGAGGCGGCCGAGATGCTTGCGACCACCGGCGAGGCCGTCCTCTCCAACGAGGACAGGTACGGCGCCTACCTCGACGTGATGACCATCGGCAGGGAGCGCACGCGGCTTACAGTCGAGCAGCTGCGCAACCGGCTCGACGAGAACCGCGCACGCGCCGCGAAGCCGGAGGTATCACAGCGTCGGCGCAAGCCGACGCCGAAGCAGCAGCAGGGCTTCGCTCACATCCTCGAAGAACGCCGCAAGTCCGAAGCGCGGTCCGGCCGGGCGGGCGAAGGGCAACAGCAGGGGTTCGCTCACAAGCTCGACAGGCCGCCCGCCGAGTCCCCGGACCCGAGCGAGAGCCGGAAGGGATTCGCCCATATTCTCGACGATCCCGAGAAGCTTAGAGAGCTGCGCGACAAGGCGGAGCAGCGCGACCGCAAGCTCGGCAGGCACATGCGAAGGAGCCGGGGGCTGAGCATGTAGTTCCGATCATTGACTGGGCATTGTGGTCGATCGTATTGAATGTTTCCCGGTGCTCGTCAGGTCGCTCGCCTGAACATTTGGCCTGCAACCGCGGACAAAGACCAATTGATCACGACGGAGTAGTTCATGGCGCGTTGTTACATACCCAGCGACGGTCCCGATTCATGGCGCGGGTTTCTCGCAGAGCCGGACAAGCACTGGAAAACGGGGCACTCTGCCAAGACGCTCGCGCATTCCTGGGAAGCGGAAGATCGCCTCCCTCACGAGATAGATTCCCTCATCAGGACCGTTCCGCGATATGAACACGAAAAACCTGAATTGCTCTTGGCGGTGCCCGAGTGGAAGGTGCCGCTTCCCGGAGGACGCAGAGACAGCCAGAACGACGTCATCGCTCTGATCGGCGTCGGCCGAGACCTGATGGTAGCGGCAGTGGAGGGCAAGGTCTCCGAGCCCTTTGGCGATACGATCGAGCAATGGTATGCCGTTCCGAGCGAAGGCAAGACCGAACGTCTTCAGTATCTCTGCAGACTATTGGAAATGCCTTTTCCTCCCGAGCGTCATCTGCGATATCAGTTGTTTCATCGCGCTGCCTCGGCAGTGATCGAATGCACGCGATTCCGGGCGCACGCGCCTGCGATGATCGTGCATTCGTTTTCGCCGGAAGACGAGTGGTTCGAGGACTACGCCGCTTTCGTCACAACATTGGGTGGTTCACCGCAACCCGACCGGATGACCGAAGTGCGGGTGTCGCGCGGAGTCAAGCTCCAACTCGGATGGGCGCGCGGTGACCAAGCGTACCTGAAAGCATAAACGCCCGCCCCATACCGACACTCCACGGCACTTGACATGACGTAACGTCTATCGTTACGCTGGTCCGTGATCAAAAGCTTTGTGAGTAAGCGGGCTGCGGCCATCTTCGCGGGCTACGCTGTTCGCAGGTTGCCCTGGCAAATCCAACGACGGGCTCGGGCTAAGTTGATTGCAATCGACGCGGCTGGCCGCCTTGACGATCTGAGGGTTCCGCCTGGCAACCGGCTGGAAGCTCTTCGTGGCAACCGCCTCGGTCAACATAGCGTTCGTGTCAACGAGCAATGGCGCATCTGTTTCGTCTGGCGTGACGGTCACGCTTGGGAGGTCGACATTGTCGACTATCACTAACTGATGGAGCTTTGTCGAACATGACCATCGACCGAGAAGCAGTGGACCGGCTCAGGGTTGACTTCTCCGACGTTGCGTCGGGACGGCGGCTACCGCCGGTGCACCCGGGGATGATTCTGCGCGATGAGTTCCTGCAACCGATGAAACTCAGCGTTTACCGGCTGGCCCGGGACATCAAGGTCTCCCGCCCGAGGCTAAACGAAATCGTGCATGGACGCCGCTCTGTAACTACCGACACCGCGCTGCGACTAGCACGCTATTTCGACACAACGCCGGAGTTCTGGGTCAATCTGCAATCTCGTTACGATCTGGACGTAGCCGAACGCACAGTGCGGCAAAGGATACATCGTGAAGTCTCGCCCCGTGCGGCATGACGTCTTCCGCTTACGAAACCATTAGCAACAAGACAACATGAGAACACCACCTTCTTGTTCTTCACGCAGCGGGCAGCGAGACCTCCGTCTCCAGTCGGCTCCAGTTCCTCACACAGCCAAGCCATCGGCCGACAGTAAGTTGGGGCTAGCCAAGCGCTCATCCATCAGGCGTCTCCTGTGTGGATTACAGCTTCCCCTTGCTTGATCGTGAACCAGTGAAACGACCAGCCCCGCTCGTCCATATCGTCCCAAGTCCAAGCCGCGAGCAACCAAGCATCGTTCTTGCCGGAGCGCCTGAACGCCGCCACCTGCTGGGCCAGATGCTTCGCGATGCGGTTGGCACCAGCGGCGTCACCGCCGTCGAAGATCATCAGTCGAACCGTGGCGCGCGCGATGAGCAACTTCTGGAAGTCCTCGTCGATGTAATCAAGGCCGGAGTTCCATTCGCACTCCGCCACCAGCTCGGCATCCAATAGGTACTTCTCTCCATCCGGTTGATAGCTCAGCCAAGTCACGTCATAGAGCCATCCATGGCCGTCGCGCCGCCTGTCGGGAACGCTTGAGGCGTATACCCAGCAGTCACACTGCCTGCCGACTCTACATAGTTTCGCCGCGACGGCCGCCGTCCAATCGCTTCTGCTGGCTCGCGCAGCAATGTTGAGGCCGTCGAGCGCCCGCCGAACAGTACGCATGATTTCTTCGGAATGCATCGAAACTTCCTCTTCCGAACGGACTTTCCCACATTAGATCCAACTTCTTGGTGTGGATGCCCTCACCCGACGGCATCGCAATGTGCTAAGGTGATGTTCGTTGAACCTCACTGCAGAGGGAGGACATCCACATGCAGAATGTTGCCATCATCGGTGTCAACCTGGCAAAGCGCACATTCCAACTGCACGGCGCCCGCGCAGATGGCTCGGTCGCTTTTCGGAAGAAGCTGAAGCGCTCGCAGTTCTGACGGCATCGCCGGTTGAAGAAGACGTTGCAAAGTGCGCAAATAAGCGCGGCCCTGTTGCTGGGGTCTGTCCGATTGTCGGTGGCAATCCTTGGCCCGCTCTCGGAAGACACCAACCTTAGACAGAACGAAAGGACGCCAGTGCCAAACAACATCATCACGATTAAGAAGTATCAGGGCACTCAGGAAGCCCGACTGCATACCTTCTTGCAGCGATTCGTCCAAAGCATTGCCAACCGATCCGGTCAGTACAGGCGCCAATGGTTTCGGGACCAAGGCTATCCGGACTATGGCCTCCTGACGAATGAGCGTGGCTCCTATTCACTGATGGCCGCCGCCATGGACCGCATCACGCCGATACATCAGTCGGAAATGAGCGTGAGCAAGCGGGTAGACTACCGTAAGCCTGCAAACCGCGATCGCCCCAGGCACCGAGCCGGACGAGTCGACCTCTGGTCCTATTCCGACGGGTTTGAGTATTTCATGGAGTTCAAACGTGGCTATCTTTCACCCGCACACATGCACGGCTGCACCGTTCCCAAGACAATCCGCGATCCTTGGAAAGACCTAGTCAACCAAATCGTTGAGGTCAAACAGGGCATTGCGCACGATCCCGATTATGAAGAATATTGGGCCCATACATACTTCATCGGCATGCACACCGTTACAATTCGTCGTCGAAGCAAGAATCGCAAGACCATTAGGTCTGCGCATGTCAACCAATTCACACAAGTTGAGCTGAGAAATTGGTCGCGGAAGCTGTCTCCCATTCCGGATGCCGTCTTCGCATGGAAAATTGCTCCCGAAAAACACAGGATTTGTCCGATTGATTGGAGTGACGACAAAGAAATCAAGTGGGTATCGTTCCCCTGCCACTTGTTTTGCTTCACAATAAAGTGCAACTGACCCGTCTCACCTCAACCCGTTACGATCGATCCATCTCCGCCCGTACGTGGCCGAACGATGCACTGCTCACAGCGACAATTCAGCCGGCAGTGGTCTGACAGCGGTTGCGAAGCCGAATAGCAGCCACCGGGCGGAAGCGTTTGCTTGTATGCCCGCGTTGCAACGCGCGGCAGGCACGGCGCAGTTCGTTTCCCGCCGCAACCACCAGTTCGCCCGAAGTAGGGCGACCGCCGACCGCCCACTCCTACCCCGGTCATGGTTCGCCCGAGTGACGCATTAGGACCTTCTTCAAACGCCCGGCCAAAATACGTATTGCCGAACGGGCGCCGGACCCGCCGCAGCGCAAGAGTGGACCTCAGCACGATCCGCGACGCGCCGACGCACAATGGCAAAACGTTCACGACCATGGAGGCCCGTCACCAACATGCAACAATCACAGAATCACGATGTCCTCGCCATCTGGAGTCAGCTGTGCACTGCTTTCCACTGGCGGATGCTTTTTTTCGCGTCGTTCCGAAATCGTCCTTACTCTTTTCAATTTCGGTAACGATCAGGTCACCTGGCATCGCAATCACATTCGCGCCTGGCAGAGGGCTGCCGCGATCCTTCGTCCGGAGGAGAAGTTGGTACTCTGCGCCCTTCGCGATGTTTCACGGGAAAACGCGATGATTCTCCGCGACGCCCTTAAGGCGAACACTTGGATCATCACGACTGTCTTGGCCGTCGTGCTGTTTGTCTACAGCACCACCACGGCGCTGATTTCCGACACGCTTTCGCCGCCTCAATTCTAGTCTCTACTGACCCAGGATCCGACCATCTTGTGCATTGTTCTGACCGGGCTCGCTCTGATGCTTCTCGTGTTCCTCAAGAGTTGTATCCGCATGCACCAAGCCCGGGAACTCGCCGCGTGCATAGAGCTGGCGCTTGCTCTCCGGAACGCCGCCGACGGCCGTGTTGTTTCGCAGATCATCTGACCACGGGTTTCCCGGATTGTTTCGAACGATT
>JAPPNV010000170.1 GCA_028818565.1 Rhodospirillales bacterium
CAAACGAAAATCCGGCCCTGATGGGGCCTCGACGTCTTACTTTAACCGCTTACTCGCAAATCGCATCGAGCCGGTTGCGGATGACGTTGAGCGTCACCATGTCCTCGGCCGCGCTCTTGCCCCGGCGTTGTGCCCGGCGCGCGCCGCGCGCGGGCGCGATCTCCAGCACGCCCGAGCCATGCACGATCAGCCTGTCGTCGGGCGCCACGATCACCGTGGAGTCTTCCTCGAGGATGACCGCCGGGCCTTCCATCGTGACGCCCGCGCACAGTGTGTCCCGCCGGTAGACCGGCGTCTCCACCGCGCCTGCGCCGCGGAACCAGACTGCGCGCCTGGTCGCCGGCTCGGGCGTCTCGCCGGGCTCCAGCCCGGGCAGGCGCGGCGGCGCCGACGTGCCGAGCGCGAGCACCGAGAGCCGCACGATCTCCACCGGGTGGCCCGGCGTCTTGAAGTCGAAGCGGCGCTCGTGCTCGGCGTGGAAGGTCTCCACCAGCTCCACAGCTGTGCCCGCCAGCACGCGTGGCGTCACCGGCAGCTCGATCTCATGGCTCTGCAGCCGGTAGCGGGCAGACGCGCTGCGCGTGATCACCGGCTCGCCCTCGAACCCCTCTTCCAACAGCTCGCGCACGGCCTGCTCTTCGAGCGAGCGATAGGCTTCGGCGATATCGCCCAGCACCATCGTTTCGGAGCGGAACGCGACCGTCCGGCTCTTCTCGACGCGGACATCGGCGACCACCGTGCCGAAGGCGGAGCAAAGCCCCGGGTAGGGTGGCACCAGGGTGCGCCGCATGCCGACCGCGCGCGCGAGCTCGGCGCCGTGGACCGGGCCCGCGCCGCCGAAGGCGATCAGGTCGAAGTCGCGATAATCTAGGCCGCGCTCGATGGTGACGCGGCGCACCGCCGTCGCCATGTTGTCGTTGACAGTCTCCACGATGGTGAGCGCCGCCTCCTCGACCGTGAGGCCGAGCGGCTCCGCCACCGTGCTCACCGCCGCGCGCGCCGCGGTACTGTCGAGCGGCATCCGCCCGCCAAGGAAGTAGTCCGGGTCGATGCGCCCCAGCACCACGTTGGCGTCGGTCACCGTGGGCTCCGTCCCGCCCTTGCCGTAGCAGGCCGGGCCGGGCTCCGCGCCGGCGCTCTGCGGCCCCACCTTGAGCAGGCCGTCCTGCCCCACGTAGGCGATCGAGCCGCCGCCAGCACCGATGGTAGTGAAGTCGATATGCGGGGCAACGACGTGGATTCCCCAGTCGAGGTCGATCTGCGGCACGGAGCGATAGTCGCCGCCTTCGATCATGCCGACGTCGCAGCTCGTGCCGCCCATGTCGAAGGTAACGGCATTCTCGGCGCCCTCGGCGGCGGCGAAGTAGTGGCCGCCGATCACCCCGCCGGCGAGACCGGAGAGAAAGATCTCCGCGGTGCGGTCTGGCGCCCGTTCGGAGAGCATTTGGCCGCCGTTCGACTTCATGATTGCGAGCCGGGCCGACAGCGAGCGTGCCTCCAGCTCCCGCTCCAGATCGGTAATGAAGCTCTGCAGGATGGGCCGCACCGAGGCTGCCAGGATGGTCGTGGTCGCACGGTGGTACTCGCGCCAGATCGGAGCGACCTCGTGAGAGAGGGAGACCGGGAGACCGGGGAAGCGCTCTCGGAGCGCCGCGCCAAGCGACGCCTCGTGTGCGGGATTGCGGTAGCTGAACAGGAAGTTGACCGCGATGGAGCAGCTTGCGCCTGTGCCGTTGGCGCCATTGCCGCTCTCGCCAAGCACGGCTGACACCTCGTCGACGACGCGGGCGATCTCGGCGTCTTCCAGCGCCGTAATCACGTGGCCGTGGTAGTCGATCCGCTCTCGCACGCCCAGGCAGTCGCGCCGCGCCACGCCCGGCTCCGGCCGGCGCCAGCTCAGGTCGTAGGCATGGGGGCGGGAAATGCTGCCGATCAGCGGAATGTCCTCGAAACCCGCGGTGGCGAGATAGATGACCCGCGCCCCCGAGCCCTGAAGGCGCGCGTTGGTCGCGATGGTGGTTCCCAGGACGAAGTGGCGCACCGCTTCCGGCGCGATGCCGGAGCCGTCGAGAGCGTCGAGCACCCCAATTTCAGGCGCGGCGGCGGTGCTCGGCCGCTTGGCGACGACGATCCCGCCGTCCTCGTCGATGGCGACGAGATCGGTGTTGGTGCCTCCCGTATCGACTCCGACTCGCAGTATCTCGCGTCCCTCCCCTAGCTCGTGCCGAACGCCTTGCGCAGCGCGGCGCAGGCGGTGGCGTGCGCCTCGGCGGCCACGTCGAAGCGCCCGGTGGCGGTCCAGAAGCCGTGGATATGGCCCTCGTAGTTGCGGTAGTCGGTGGGAACGCCCGCGGCCCTTAGCCTCTCGGCGTATTCGCGGCCGTCGTCAAAGAGCGGGTCGTGGCTCGCCGTCATCACCATCGCCGGCGGCAGACCGCTCAGGTCGTCGGCGAGGATCGGCGCGGCCCGCACGTCCGAGCGCTCGGAGTCGTCATTGAAGTAGCAGTCGAAGAACCAGGTCATGGCCTCGGCGGTGAGCACGTAGCCATCCGCGAAGGTCTTGTAGGACGGGCGCTCCTCGTCCGTATCGGTGACGGGATAGACCATGAGCTGGAAGACCAGCGGCGGCCCGCCCTCGGCCTTCGCCCGTTGCGCGGTGACGGCGGTAATGCAGCCGCCGGCAGAATCGCCGCCGATGGCAATGCGTGCCGGATCGCCGCCGATCTCGGCACAGTTTTCGGCGACCCAGCAGAGCGACGCCCAGGCGTCGTCCGTGGGCTTCGGAAACTTGTTCTCCGGCGCCTTGCAGTAGTTGACGCCGACGACGATGCAGCCGGCGCCCTCGCAGAGCGCGCGGCAGACACCGTCATGCGTGTCGATGCTGAGCACCACGTAGCCGCTGCCGTGATAGTTGACGTAGACGGGCAGCGGTGTGGCGGGGTCCGCGCCCTTGGGCCAGTAAAGTCGGATGCGGATTGGTCCGTTAGGACCGGGGATGTCGCGGTCCTCCACCCGGCCGACGTCAACGCCCGGCGCCTGCAGACCCATGACCAGATCGTTGAAGGCCTCCCGCACTTCGTCGAGCGGCCGTTCCGCGAGCGGCGGCACCTCGATCGCGTTGATTTCGTCGCAGAACTCCTGAACCTGCGGATGCAGTGCCATGGTCTCCCCCTCGCGCGTCGCGCTGTCTCCCTGCCGCATCTTACCGCTGGCCAAGCGATTGCGGAAACCGGTGTCGACGACCCATCCGGCGTGAGATACCGGATGTGCCGGGGTCAGGCGCCTCGGACTTGGCCTTGCCAACAGCGCTCAACTAGCATTTCGGCCGGTACACACGACGGCGCCGATCGAAACCGGGTTACAGACGAACGGGAGACGAGATGGACGAGTATCCCTTCGTCCCGCTGCGCGACTATCGGGAATATCCCGAAGACGAGATGATGCGGCGGGCGCGTGATTTTCACGAGGAGCTGAAGCGACGGCGCACCGTGCGGCACTTCTCGAGCCGTCCGGTCCCGCGCGCGATCATCGACCATTGCTTGAGGGCCGCGGCGACGGCGCCGAGTGGCGCCAACCTCCAACCCTGGCACTTCGTCGTCGTGAGCGATGCGGAGACGAAGCGGCGGATTCGCGAAGCCGCCGAGGAGGAGGAACACCACTTCTACCAACACCGGGCGCCTCAGGAGTGGCTGGATGCGCTGGCGCCGCTCGGCACCGACGAGAACAAGCCGCTCCTTGAACGCGCGCCCTATCTGATCGCGATCTTCGCCCAGAAGTACGGGCGCCTCGCCGACGGCCGCAGGGTCAAGCACTACTATCCCACGGAATCGGTCGGGCTCGCGACCGGAATGCTGATCGCGGCCCTGCATATCGCCGGTTTGGCAACGCTTACCCACACGCCGAGCCCGATGAAGTTCCTGAACGAGATCCTGGGGCGTCCCAATTCCGCCGAGCGGCCCTTCCTGTTGTTGGTGGTGGGCTACCCGGACGAGGACGCGATGGTGCCCGACATCGGTCGCAAGCCGCTCGACGAGGTGGTCAGCTACGTCTGACGACGGGAAATAGCGCCCCGCACGTGTTTGTACTTGGTTTGGTCCACATGCGGACACAGCTTTGACTCTCCCGTAACTGAACTATATAAGTGTCTGTAATGGGTGCGATGTTTGATTCGGCACCGGACGCCAGCAGGAGCCCACGTTGGTAGCGACCGCCGCACGCGATGCGCGCACGCCTCTCCTCCCCTCGGGCTCGGGGCCGTTCTTCGCCCGCCGTCTGAGTGAGCTGGCAGGGCTTGCGCTAATCGCCCTCGCCGCCGTCATCGCGGTCGCGTTGGTCTCTTATTCGGCGGTCGACCCCTCCTTCAACAGCGCAAGCAGCAACGCATCGGCCAATCTGATCGGCCGCCCCGGTGCCTATGGCGCGGACCTTCTGCTGCAGTGGCTCGGCCTTGCCGCCGCCCTGGTGCCGGCGATCCTCGCGGCCTGGGCCTGGTCCTTGCTCAGCCACCGCGGGCTGAACCGGCGGCTGGTGCGCTTCGCCCTGGCGCCTCTCTCCATTCTGCTCGCGGCTGTCGGCTGCGCGTCGCTGGGCATTGCCGACTGGCCAACCGCGGCTGGCGCCGGCGGGGCCGCCGGCAAGATGGTGCTCTCCGCGCTTGGCCCTCTCGGGCTCGAAGGCCTCGATTTGGGAGGTGGCTCCGGGATGGCTGCCGCCGGCGTCGGTGCGATCTTCCTGATCGCTGCCGCAATTGCTCTGATCTTCGCGCTCGGCGTGCCGTGGCGCGAATGGCGCGTGCTGTTCCGGGGCGTCTATTGGCTCCTGCGGCAGGCTGCCGCCGGCGCTGTTTGGGTCGCCCGCGGGGCACACAGCAAGGGCGGTGATCATGCTGCGGCCGTCGAAGACGACGAGCCAGCCGCCGTTGCGCGCCGCTCACGCCGGAGCGAGCGCACGGCCGAAAGGACCGGGCGAGCGCAGCGGCGCGAGCCCAGCCTGCTGCCCTTGCCGCCAGGAGAGGTCGAGGAACGGCCGGCAGAGCCCAGCATCGTCGAGAAGCCTCAGCGCAAGGTGAAGCCCGGCAAGCGGGAGAAGAAAGAGCGCCAGCCCGCCCTCGATCTGGAGGACAGCGCAGAATTCACATTGCCGGCGCTCGCGCTTCTGGCCGACGCCGATGCCGCCAGCACAGCACCCAGCACAAGCGAAGAGGCGCTCCGGCAAAACGCGGAGATGCTGGTCTCCGTGCTCGAGGACTTCCGGGTCTTCGGCGAGATTGCGCAGGTCAGGCCGGGGCCCGTGGTCACGCTCTACGAGCTCGAGCCGCAGCCGGGCACGCGCACCTCGCGAGTGATCGGACTCGCCGACGACATCGCGCGCTCGATGAGCGCGATTTCGGTTCGTGCGGCCACGATCCCCGGCCGCAGCGTCATCGGCATCGAGCTGCCAAACGGCCAACGCGAAACCGTGCTGCTGCGCGAGCTGCTGGCGAGCGCCGCTTACGAGAGCACCGAGCACAGTCTCACGCTCGCGCTCGGCAAGGACATCGGCGGCAACCCCGTGGTCGCCGACCTCGCGCGCATGCCCCACCTGCTGGTCGCCGGCACCACCGGCTCGGGCAAGTCGGTCGCCATCAACAGCATGATCCTGTCGCTGCTCTATCGGCTGCCGCCGGACCAGTGCAAGCTGATCCTGATCGACCCCAAGATGCTGGAGCTTTCGGTCTACGACGACATCCCGCACCTGCTCACGCCGGTGGTAACAGAGCCGGCCAAGGCGGTCGTCGCGCTGAAGTGGACGGTGCGGGAGATGGAGTCCCGCTACAAGGCGATGTCGAAGCTCGGGGTGCGCAATATCTCCGGCTACAACAAGCGGCTCGCCGAAGCTCGCACGAAGGGCGAGCAGCTCACCTGGCGGGTCAATGTCGGCATGGACGCCGAGACCGGCGCGCCGATCCACGAGGAATTCGAGATCGACCTCACGCCGATGCCGTTCATCGTCGTCGTCGTGGACGAGATGGCCGACCTCATGCTCGTCGCGGGCAAGGACATCGAGGGCGCGGTGCAGAGGCTGGCGCAGATGGCGCGCGCCGCCGGCATCCACCTGATCATGGCCACGCAGCGGCCCTCGGTCGATGTCATCACCGGCACCATCAAGGCCAACTTCCCGACGCGGATCAGCTTCCAGGTCACGTCCAAGATCGACAGCCGCACCATCCTCGGCGAAGCCGGTGCCGAGCAGCTGCTGGGCCAGGGCGACATGCTCTATCTCGGTGCCGGCGGGCGCGTGGCGCGGGTGCACGGACCCTTCGTGAGCGATGCCGAGGTGGAGCGCGTGACCGACTTCCTGCGTGCCAACGGGCGGCCCAACTACATCGAGGGGATCACCGAAGAGCCCGAAGCGACCGCCGCCGGCATCGACGAGGGCGGCGACGAAGACCCGCTCTACGACCGGGCGGTGGCGCTGGTCGCGGCCGAGCGCAAGGCCTCCA
>JAPPNV010000096.1 GCA_028818565.1 Rhodospirillales bacterium
CGAGGGCGGGCGCACCGTCGGCGCCGGCGTCGTCGCCAAAATCGTCGAGTAGAGCGCGGCCTCCCGCCGCGGCACGCAAACGGAATAGGAGTGTAGCTCAATTGGTAGAGCGCCGGTCTCCAAAACCGGAGGTTGGGGGTTCGAGACCCTCCACTCCTGCCATGTGTGCGGGTAGGGGCGCGTGCTGACCATGGCTCGTACGCCTCCGCTCGAGTTTTTGCGCCAGGCACGCCAGGAGATCGGCAAGGTCACGTGGCCCACGCGCAAGGAGACCACCATCAGCACCATCATGGTGCTGATCATGGTGATCATCATGGCGGTTTTCTTCTTCCTGATCGATCAGGTGCTCTCGATCGGGGTGCGGGCGATTCTGGGGCTCGGCGGATGACGGACATGCCGGCAGCAGAGACGAACGTGGCAGACGCTCAGGGTCCGGCGCGGCGCTGGTACATCGTCCACGTCTATTCCGGCTTCGAGAAGAAGGTGGCGCAGTCGATCCGCGAGCAGGCCAGGCAACAGGGCCTCGATGACCTGATCGCCGACGTCATGGTGCCCTCTGAAGAAGTCGTGGAGATGCGGCGCGGCGCCAAGGTCAAGTCGGAGCGAAAGTTCTTCCCGGGCTACGTGCTGGCGCACCTCAGCATGACCGACGAGACCTGGCACCTGATCAACAACACGCCGAAGGTGACCGGATTTCTCGGCAGCGGCGGCAAGCCGGTGCCGATCAGCGACGACGAGGCGGACCGCGTGCTGAAGCAGGTCAAGGAAGGTGTCGAGCGGCCGAAGCCCTCGGTCATCTTCGAGATCGGCGAGACCGTGCGGGTCTGTGACGGGCCCTTCACCTCCTTCAGCGGGCTGGTGGAGGAGATCGACGAGGAGCGGGCGCGCCTCAAGGTCGCGGTATCGATTTTCGGCCGGGCGACCCCGGTCGAGCTGGAATATGCACAGGTCGAGAAGGCCTGAGGGTAGGGCGGGAGAATCATGGCCAAGAGAGTCACGGGGACGATCAAGCTGCAGGTGCCGGCGGGGCAAGCCAACCCGTCGCCGCCGATCGGCCCGGCGCTGGGTCAGGCAGGGCTCAACATCATGGAGTTCTGCAAGACCTTCAACGCGCAGACCCAGAATCTCGAGCAGGGAATGCCGATCCCGACCGTAATCTCGGTCTATCACGACCGGACCTTCTCGTTCGTGACCAAGAGTCCGCCTGCCAGCTTCTTCCTGAAGAAAGCGGCGGGCATCGAGAAGGGCTCCGAGACGGTTGGCCGGATCGACCCGGTGGGCCAGGTGACGCGGGCGCAAGTGCGCGAGATCGCGGAGAAGAAAATGGAGGACCTCAACGCCGACGATATGGACGCCGCCTGCCGGATCATCGAAGGCTCGGCGCGCTCCATCGGCATCCAGGTGGTGGGCTAGCGGCGATGGCAAAGCTTGGAAAAAGGATGCGGCAGGCCAAGGATCGGGTCGACCGCGACAGGACATATGCGCTGGGCGAGGCGATCTCGCTGGTGAAGCAGGGGGCGAAAGCGAAGTTCGACGAGACCGTCGAAATGAGCGTCGGCCTCGGCGTCGACCCACGCCACGCGGACCAGATGGTGCGGGGCGTCGTGGCGCTGCCCCACGGCACCGGCAAGTCGGTGCGCGTCGCGGTCTTCGCCAAGGGCGACAAGGCCGAGGCTGCGCGCGAAGCGGGTGCCGACGTGGTCGGCGACGAGGACCTCGCCGCCGAGGTCCAGGGCGGCAAGATCGAATTCGACCGCTGCATCGCGACGCCCGACATGATGCCGGTGGTCGGCAAGCTCGGCCGCATTCTGGGCCCGCGCGGGCTCATGCCGAACCCCAAGCTCGGCACGGTGACGCCCGATGTGGTCGAGGCCGTGCAGGCGGCCAAGGGCGGGCAGGTCGAGTTCCGGGTGGAAAAGGCCGGAATCGTCCACGCCGGCATCGGCAAGGCGAGCTTCGAAGAGAAGGCGCTCGCCGAGAATGCGCGCGCGCTGGTGGACGCCCTCAACCGTGCGAAGCCGAGTGGCGCCAAGGGCACCTACATGAAGCGGGCGGCGCTCAGCTCCTCTCAGGGGCCGGGCGTGAAGCTCGACGTCGCCGCCCTGCAATCGGAAACGGCAGCATCGTGACGGGCGGCGTGAACGGCGCGCGTCCGCGCCTCGCGTTCGCCGGATAAGCCGGAGGAAGTCGTGGAACGGCTCAAGAAGGAAGAGATCGTCGAAGTCCTGCGCGGCATCTTCGAGAACACGAATCTCGTCGTCGTCACCCAGTTCAGCGGGCTCTCGGTGGCGGAGGCCTCCGACCTG
This sequence comes from Rhodospirillales bacterium, assembly GCA_028818565.1. Lineage (GTDB taxonomy): Bacteria > Pseudomonadota > Alphaproteobacteria > UBA828 > UBA828 > WTGU01. The sequence continues at coordinate 2,307 of JAPPNV010000096.1, forward strand.
CGCCGCCAGATGCGCGCGGCCGGCGCGACCTTCCGCGTCACCAAGAACCGGCTCGCGAAGCGCGCGGTCGAAGGCACGACTTTCGCTCCGCTCGCGGACCTCTTCACGGGCTCCAGCGCGATCGCCTATTCGGACGATCCGGTGGCTGCGGCGAAGGTCGCGGTGACCTATGCCAGGGAGAACGAAAAGCTGATCATCGTGGGCGGCGCCCTCGGCGGCGCCGCGCTCGACAAGGGCGATGTGCGCTCGCTCGCCGAGCTGCCCTCGCTCGATACCCTACGCGCCCGGCTGGTCGGTGTGCTGAACGCGCCGGCGACCAAGATCGCCGCCGTGCTGAGCGCGCCGGCAGGCCAGCTCGCGCGCGTCCTCAACGCCTATTCGGAACAAGGAGACGCCGCTAGCAAGAGCGAACCATCCGGCGATTAGTCGCCTACGCACACAAAGAAAAGCCCAAGCCCCCAGGAGACCAACGACATGGCTGATCTGGCCAAAATTGCAGACGAGCTTTCGACACTGACGGTGATCGAGGCTTCCGAGTTGAGCAAGATGCTCGAAGAAAGGTGGGGGGTCTCCGCGGCCGCCCCAGTCGCCGTCGCCGCCGCCCCCGGTGCCGCTCCTGCGGCCGAGGAGGCTGAAGAGCAGACCGAATTCACCGTGGTGCTGACCTCCTTCGGCGAGAAGAAGATCAACGTGATCAAAGAGGTCCGCGCGATCACCAGTCTCGGCCTCAAGGAGGCCAAGGCGTTGGTCGAGGGCGTGCCGAACGCGGTCAAGGAAGACGTGTCGAAGGACGACGCGGCAAAGATAAAGGAGCAGCTCGAAGCTGCAGGCGCGACCGTCGAGGTCAAGTAGAGACGATTGGCTATCGCCGGCGCACGCCCGGTCAGGTGCCGGGTAGCACCGGCCCCGCCGTCGCGCCGCGGCGCGGGCGGGCACGCACACGCGCGGCCATTGCTGCGCGGTGTGAGCCGCCGCACCGCGCGTAAAGACTAACCCACGGCCCGCCGCGGCATCTGAGCCGCGGCCGAGGCCGAGAGTCCGAGGGGTATCATGGTGCAGTCTCGCAAGGCCCACCGCAGGCTACGTCGCAGTTTCAGCCGCATTCCCCAGGTTGCCTCGATGCCGAACCTCATCGAGGTGCAGAAGCGCTCCTACGAGTTCTTCCTGCAACGGGATATGAAGGGCGACCAGCGCTCCGAATCCGGGCTTCAGCGGGTCTTCAAGTCGGTGTTCCCGATCAGGGACTTTTCCGACAAGGCGTCGCTGGAGTTCGAGCGCTACGAGTTCGAGGATCCCAAGTACGACGTCGAGGAATGCCAGCAGCGCGGCATCACCTACGCGGCCCCGCTCAAGGTGACGCTCCGCCTCGTGGTCTGGGACGTGGACGAGGACACCGGCTCCCGCTCGGTGCGGGACATCAAGGAGCAGGACGTCTACATGGGCGACATGCCGTTGATGACCGACAACGGCACCTTCGTCATCAACGGCACCGAGCGGGTGATCGTCTCCCAGATGCACCGCTCGCCGGGCGTCTTCTTCGACCACGACCGCGGCAAGACGCACAGCTCGGGCAAGTACCTCTATGCCGCCCGGATCATTCCCTATCGCGGCTCCTGGCTCGATTTCGAATTCGACGCCAAGGACCTGGTATTCGTGCGCATCGACCGGCGCCGCAAGCTGCCGGTGACGGTGCTGCTGCGCGCTCTCGCCATGGATACGGAGGAGATCTTCGATCACTTCTATTCTAAGGTGATGCATACCCGAACGGATGACGGCTGGAAGGCGCCGATCGAGCCGGAGCGCCTGCGCGGGGTGAAGCTGCTCGACGACCTGGTGAACGCGGCCACCGGCAAGACGGTGGTCGAGGCCGGCCGCCGCGTAACCGCGCGTGTGCTGAAGAAGCTCAGCGATGCCGGCATGACCGAGCAGCTGATCGGCGCCGACAAGCTGATCGGGCAGTACGCCTCCGACGACATGATCAATCCCGAGACGGGAGAGGTGTTGATCGAGGCGGGCGGAGAAATTGAGGAAAAGACGCTCGAATCCCTGGAGGAATGCGGGATCGACCAGATCTCGGTCCTCGGCATCGACCACATCAACGTCGGCGCCTACATCCGCAACACCATCAGGCAGGACCGGACGTCCAACCGCGAAGAGGCGTTGCTCGAAATCTACAAGGTGATGCGGCCGGGCGAGCCGCCGACCGTCGAGACTGCCGAAAAGCTCTTCTACGACCTGTTCTTCGGCAAGGCCCGGCTGAAGGATGAATCGGTCGAGGCGCGCGCCGAGCCCGAAACGTCTGCCGACGTGCTCGTCCGGCTGAAGCGGGCCGAGATGGGCGAGGTCTGGATTCTGGAGCAGGAGCAAGACTGGCTCAGGATCATCGTCCCGGCGGCCAACCGGCCCGGCGAGATCGACGAGCCGGTCTGGGTGCCCACGGAGGCCTTCGCCACGCTCGGCTCCGAGCGGTACGACCTCTCCGACGTCGGCCGGGTGAAGATGGGCATGCGGCTCAATCTCGACGGCAACGACGAGCTCAGGGTGCTGCGGCGCAAGGATATCGTCGCCGTCGTCACCACCCTCGTCGCGCTGAAGGACGGCATCGGCGACATCGACGACATCGACCACCTGGGCAACCGCCGGGTGCGCTCGGTCGGCGAGCTGATGGAGAACCAGTACCGCATCGGCCTGCTCAGGATGGAGCGCGCCATTCGCGAGCGCATGAGCTCGGTCGATATCGACACCGTCATGCCGCACGACCTGATCAACGCCAAGCCGGCGGCGGCGGCCGTGCGCGAGTTCTTCGGCTCGTCGCAGCTCTCCCAGTTCATGGACCAGACCAACCCGCTCTCGGAGATCACTCACAAGCGGCGGCTGTCCGCGCTCGGCCCCGGCGGGCTCACGCGCGAGCGGGCGGGCTTCGAGGTGCGCGACGTGCACCCGTCGCACTACGGGCGCATCTGCCCGGTGGAAACGCCCGAAGGCCCCAACATCGGGCTGATCAACAGCCTCGCCACCTACGCGCGGGTCAACCGCTACGGCTTTATCGAGAGCCCGTATCGCAGGGTGGAAGAGGGCCGGCAGACCGACGAGGTGATCTATCTCTCCGCGATCGAGGAGGCGAAGTACACCATCGCCCAGGCCAATGCGAAGACGGACGAGACCGCGGCGTTGAGCGAGGACCTGGTGAGTTGCCGGCGCAACGGCGAGTTCGTGATGTCGGCGCCCGAGAGCATCGAGTACATGGACGTCTCGCCCAAGCAGCTGGTATCGGTCGCCGCGGCGCTGATCCCGTTTCTCGAGAACGACGACGCGAACCGGGCGCTGATGGGCTCCAACATGCAGCGCCAGGCTGTACCGCTGGTGCGCGCGGAGGCGCCGCTGGTGGGCACCGGCATGGAAGAGGTCGTGGCCCGAGATTCCGGTGCCGCAATCGCCGCGCGCCGGACCGGGACGGTCGAGCAGGTCGACGCAACCCGCATCGTGGTCCGCGCCGAAGGCGAGCAGGACGGCAATGCGGAATCTGCCGGGGTCGATATCTACAACCTGTTGAAATTCCAGCGCTCCAACCAGAGCACGTGCATTACCCAGCGGCCTTTGGTGCGGGTTGGCGAACGGGTGGTGGCGGGCCGTGTCATCGCCGACGGGCCCAGCACCGACTACGGCGAGCTCGCGCTCGGGCGCAACGTCCTCGTCGCCTTCATGCCGTGGAATGGCTACAACTTCGAGGATTCGATCCTGATCTCCGAGCGGCTGGTCAAGGACGACGTCTTCACCTCGATCCATATCGAGGAGTTCGAGGTGATGGCGCGCGACACCAAGCTGGGACAGGAGGAGATCACCCGCGACATTCCCAATGTCGGCGAGGAAGGGCTCCGCAACCTGGACGAGGCCGGCATCGTCTATATCGGTGCCGAGGTTCAGCCCGGCGACATCCTGGTCGGCAAGATTACGCCCAAGGGCGAATCGCCGATGACGCCGGAGGAGAAGCTTCTGCGCGCGATCTTCGGCGAAAAGGCCTCGGACGTGCGCGACACCTCCTTGCGCGTGCCGCCAGGCGGCATGGGCACGGTGGTCGAAGTGCGCGTCTTCAACCGGCGGGGTGTCGACAAGGACGAGCGTGCGCTCGCGATCGAGCGCGAGGAGATCGAGCGGCTCG
>JAPPNV010000334.1 GCA_028818565.1 Rhodospirillales bacterium
AGCGCAAGGTCGGGCAGAACTGTCACATCCGCTTCGACAAGAATCACTACTCCGCACCCGAGGGCTACATCGGCCGCCAGGTCGAGGTCCGCGTCGGCGAACGCATGGTCTCCGAATTCAGCCGCCCGACATTGTCGGATCGACGGGACGCAGCTCAATTCGCCTTGATGATGCCGGACTCAGAGGCGCAGGGCGACAGCGTCCGCGAGCACGGCGGACACCGTCATCCAGGAGACAGGCTGTGCCGAGCCTGCTCAAGTCCGCCGGTTGCACTCCGTTCAAGTGTGTAGTCACATGCCTACATCCGACTTGGAGGGTCTGGCATGAGCATTACGACCGTTACCAGCCGCGAGCTCAACCACGACATTGCCCGTGCGAAGAGAGCGGCGAAGTCGGGACCCGTCTTCATCACCGACCGGGGCAAACCTGCGCATGTGCTCCTGAGCATCGAGGATTACAGGCGGCTGGCAGGTGAGCACCGCAGCCTCGCGGAAGCCCTATCCATGACGGGACTGTCCGACATAGACCTGAAGCCGCCACGTCTGCGCGTGGAAATCCCTGTGTCCGATCTCTCCTGATGTTCCTGTTGGACACCAACGTCGTCTCCGAATTGCGCAAGGCCGGAGATGGCAGGGCAGACGATCGGGTGACGGCGTGGATTTCGGGACAAGACGCGGCGAGCTTCTACATCTCCGTGCTGACGCTGATGGAGCTCGAAATAGGCATCCTGCGGATCGAGCGGCGTGATGCCGAACAGGGAGCACGGCTGCGCGGTTGGATGGACCGACACGTGATGCCGGAGTTTGAGGAGCGCACACTGCCAATCGACTCTGCCGTCGCCCTGAAATGTGCCGGGCTGCATGTGCCGGACCCGCGGGGCGAACGGGACGCGCTCATCGCCGCGACGGCCATGGTGCACGGGATGACGGTGGTCACCGGCAACTCGTCCGACTTCGAAGCCACCGGCGTGGCGCTGATCAATCCCTGGACCGAGACATGACCGGTGCAATGCGCATGAAGAAGGCAAAGGCGTGAGGCGGGTGAATCGTTGAGCACAACGCCAAGTATGCCGTGGCCGGCGGACGATATTCGACAGCTTCCGGATCGTCACGCCGGGCGTTGGCGGAACACGACACCGAGATGCGTTTTCGCATGCGAGCAGGTCGCGGCGATAAGGGGAACGGCATGAAGTTGCTCGATGAGTTGGATCGCCGCCACGCGCACGGTCCGCGAGATGTCCTGAGCGAACGGCCTCCTGTCGATGATTGTTTCGAGGGGAAAACAGCCAGCTGATGGAGCGGTGCGAGCACCTCATCTTGCTGTTCCCTTCGGGACTTGAGGCTGGATGGTTCTCCCGCTAAGGAGGATCATGAGATGGATGCTGTCGAGTGCCGGGTGGCGCGATTTCGAAACGGCGCAAGAGAGCGGAGTATCGGATAGCGGTGTCCTCGGTCGGCACCCCTCGCCTGCGACGGCTCGGGGCGCGGGATGATTCCCCGGCTTAGCCGTCGAGGAGTTCGGCAGATATCACGATGCCCTTGGTGGTGATCGTACCCGCCCCGCGAATTCCCCCTGAGCGCAGGCGTGGGAGCGGTTGCGGCGGCGGTTGAGCGAGAGGTCGCGCGCGGCGAGGCCTCACCGATTGCAGATCGCGAAAATTTGATCGCCGCGCTGGATCGTACTCCTGCGTATTCGCGCGTACTCCTGTCCGCATATGCCCCGGATTCCGGATCAAATTCCCTTGGCTGCTCGGTTGCCTGGATTCAGTCGGTCCCCATATGTTCCCCTCATGAGCACATTACAGCAAGACCACCGCATCACCCCAAGTGGCCTTCAGGCACTTGCGGACGCCAATCGGCCCATATCGCACGCGAGCAGCTCTCGCGCAGCGGTTTCGGCACGGCGGCGCTGGGCGATCCCGGCTTCGTGCTCAGGCCGGACAAGGGACGATCGCCTGCGCTCGGCACCGTCGCCAAGGTGAGCGACTGAATGGCGGACAAGGTGACCCGGCGGAGCTTGGAGCGGTGCGGGCCACGATCGAGGACGGCGAATCGGCCGTTCCTGTGATCGCGGCGATACGTGGGGAGAATTGGGAGATGGACGAGAACATCTGCTTTATGAAAACGGAGCAAGTGGCGGCGCACGTGGGCCTGAGCCCGCGCACGCTGGAGAGCTACCGCACTCGCGGCATGGGTCCGGTGTTCTATGTTCTTGGCAGCAGGATGGTGCGCTATCTGCTGTCCGATGTCGTGAAGTGGGCATCAACGCGGCGAAGGCATTCGACCTCCGACGACGGCCTTTGCAGACCGGCCCCGGAAGACGAGGACGAGGATACCAACGGGGACGAGGAGCATGACGGGGACGGGGACGGCACCGAAGGCCCCGGGAGGTCAAGGCGATGACGGTCGGGGCCGATCTTCCGCCAGGTGCGGAATCCGGCGCTGCCGTGGAGGCAGCGCCCGTGGTTCCCGACGTCGATCCGGCGTATTCGGAGACGTCGCTGCCTCTGCCGGTGTTCGTTCAAGGGATGCCGCCGGACGCTCCCCTGGAGCCTCCCTGCACGAGCCTGCTATGCCAGATGGACCCCACGAACCTGATGCTTCTAACGCTCTACGTGATGGTCTGCGTCGTCGTGACGATGAGCGTGCCCAGGATCGTCGCGCTTCTGCGGGAGGCAACCTGGGAGATTCTCGACTTGCTTGCGCATCGGCGATGACGGCGGGGGCCGGATCGCGGGTGCGGTCGCGCGCAACAGCGGCGGGGGCGAGAGTCGGTACCTGACAAGATGCCGACGCGGCGGCTCGAGGGGCCGTGCGGCGCATGTCGCCAAGCCCCTCATTCGGGAGAGCGCGGCAATGCCGACCGAGGCGGGCGCGCCATCATGATCCGCGCGGGCGGCGGCACCGGTCGCGTCCTCCCGGTCCCTCCGAAGAGGAGGTCTCATCATGATCGGCTTGGGCCGCGCCATCGACCGGGGCCTGTATCGTGTCGGGCGGGTTTGGGAAGACTGGAGCCCGTTCGCCTTGTTCGTGGTCATCGTCGCCGCCGTGTTCGGGTTGGCAGCGGCGATCTGGACCACCGTCGTAAGATACACGGCCCACGACTGGCACATCTTCGGCGTCTATGTGCTCAGCGAAATCCTGCTTGTTGCCTTCGCTCCCGACAAGACCAAGAAGATCCGCGACTTTAACGGGGAAGACCTTGAGTGGACCATCGAGGCCATCTCCAGGCACAGCTACATCCTCGATCTGCGCGACCGCATGCTGGGCGATGCTTTCGGTGCAGCCCAGTGGGGCGGCGGCATCGGTGCCGGTCTCTTGATCGGAGCTGTCATCGTCGTGCGCATCGTCCATTGGCAGAAAGCCCGGAAGCGCCGCCGAGGCGCCGAAGGGAAGCGCGCGGCCCTGGCATCCCGACGGCAGATCGGGCTCTTGTTCGACCGGATACTGCGTTGTCTCCCGGCGTCCGTGCGGTTCGTGCGGAAGTCGATCACGCGACACGCGGTTGCCGGCAGCGCGGAGCGTGAAGCCGCCAGACCGTCCGTCGCCAATCGTCGTGCGGTGGATTCCGCGGCCGGCGGCTTCGGGCAGGGCGGAGGAATTGAAGTAGCGCCCGCAGTGTCGGGTGAGCCCACTGTCAGGCCAACCGAAGCCGCGCGGCCGGCGAGGCGGGGCGGGACGAAGGCTGCGAAGGCGTATTGGGACCGGCGACAGCGTGCCCTCGGCCGGCACCCCGACAGTGGCGAAACGCGCGACCGCTCTCCTGCCACACCCCCGCCGGCAACATCGCCAGCGGGGGCGACAGCATCGGCGACCGCCGCCCAGAGCGGATCTGCCGACCCGAGCCGTTTCCTGCCGACGAGCCGCACGCCGCACTCGCCGGGACACGGCTCCAACGATGCCTCCGCATCCGACGGTGGAGACGGCGCTCTGCCAGTGCTCGACCGATCGCGGGAACGCGCCGCCGCGGCAGGCGACGATGGCTCGGATAATGCCGTGTTGCCAACGCCCCAGGACGGGCGCACGGCCTCCGATGAGAGGATGCCGGGATCGAACGAGCGACCCCTCGGCACCAGGCTCGGCGTACGGAGAAAGCGCCGCAAGGCCAGCCAGGACTTCTACTGATGGTGGTCTCCATCGGCGCCGTCGCGTCGGCCGCGCAGGGCGTCTCCTACTATGAACGAGACGGGTACTACGCCAAGGACGATGCCGCCCACCGGGAAGCCAGCGCCTGGTTCGGCAAGGGCGCGGCAGCGCTCGGCCTGGTGGACACCGTCGATCCCGACCTCTTCACCGACATCCTTGCGGGCGAGGTTCCCGACGGCTCCGGCCTCCGGCTCGGGCGCAGGAACAGGGAGGGCGAGATCGAGCACCGCCCCGGCCGGGACCTCACGTTCTCGGCGCCCAAATCCGTCTCCCTGGCCGCGCTGATCGGCGACGACGAGCGCATCGCGGGCGTCCACGATGCCGCCGTGCGCAAGGCGCTGGCTTGGATCGAGGCCAACGCGGCCGAGACCAGGATGATGGATCCCGAGCTCGGTCGCATGGTGCGCACCGGCGACCAGTCCATCGTCGCCGCCACCTTCATGCACGAGGTCTCCCGCAATCTCGATCCCCAGCTCCACACTCATGCCGTGATTGCCAACATGGTGCTGGGCGAAGACCGGGGAACGCCCCGGTGCGGGGGAACACCCCGGTCCGGCAAGTGGCGCACCATGGCGAATGAGAAGCTGTATGCGTCGAAGATGCTGATCGGCGCGCTCTACCGGGCCGAGTTGGCGCGAGGGTTGGAGGAGCTCGGCTACGCGGTCGAGAAGACTCATGCCGACGGACGCTTCGAGACCGCGGGCGTGCCGCGCCAAGTCATTGAGGCCTTCTCGACACGCCGCGCCGAGATCGAGGCTGCCATGGAGGGGCGGGGACAGGGCGCTCCGGCGGACAACCAGCGCATCGCGGAGCGCGCGGCGCTGATGACGCGCTCGCACAAGCGCGATGTCGACAAGGAGGCACTGCGCGAGAGCTGGCAGAGACAGGCCTCGGAGTTGGGCTTCGACGCGCGCGACCTGGTTGCCGAGGCCCGGCACTGGCAAGCGGCGTATCCGGCCCGGTCCCTGACTTCCGCCGACCACGACCGAGAGGCCGAGCGCGGCGTGACGGCGGAGGCGGCGCGCGCCGCCGCCTGGGCGATCGAGCACTTCTCCGAACGGGAGGCCGTGTTCGCCCGCACCGACCTGCTCACCGCCACGCTTGCCTGGAGCCCCGGCAAGGTGAGCATCGAAGAAGCCGAGGCCGCCGTGGGGCGGATGGAGAAAGCGGGCACCCTCCATGCCGCGAAGACACCTGTTTTGGGCGACGCTCTCACCACCGACAAGGCCCTCTTCGACGAGACCGAGACCATCGCGCTCATGGAGCGCGGCCAGGACCGGTCGAAGCGGGTCATGCGCAAGTGGATCGCGACTCCGCTGCTCCACAACGGCCGCCTGACCCAGGGCCAGAAGGAGGCGGTGACCACGATCCTGTCGTCCAGTGACCGGGTTCTGGGCGTGCAGGGCTATGCCGGCACCGGGAAGACCGCGATGCTGGACCGGGCGCGCTCTCTTGCGGAGAAGAGTGGCTGGCGCGTGGTCGGCTTGGCGCCATCTGCCTCGGCGGCGGCGACGCTCGGGAGCGAGGCCGGCATCCGGAGCGAGACGCTGCAACGCTTCCTCGCTCGCAACGCGGGCGTGGCGGAGGGACGCCTGAAGCCCAGGGCCGAGCGCCGGATGCGCGCCTCCTTCCGCAAGACGGTGCTGGTGGTGGACGAGGGCTCGCTGGCCTCCACCGTGCAGGCACGCGATCTCCTGCGGATCGCCGACAGGCTCAGGATCCCGAGAGTGGTTCTGGTGGGCGACGAGAAGCAGCTTGATGCCGTCGATGCAGGAAAACCCTTCGCGCAGTTGCAGCAGGCGGGGATGCAGACGGTGGTGATGGACGAGATCCTCCGGCAGAAGGATCCGGCGCTGAAAGAGGCGGTGCGCGCGAGCCTCGCGGGCGACGTGCGCGCGGCCTTCGGGAAGCTGGGCGAGAGTGTCGCCCAAGTGAAGGCGGACAATCTCGCCGGCGCAGCGGCGGCCCGCTGGCTGAAGCTCTCGCCGGAGGAGCGCGAGAACACCGGGCTGATGGCCCCGAGTCATGTCATGCGCCAGACCGTCAACGGCCACATCCGCGAGCGCCTCGCGCGCGAGGGCGTTATCCATGGGCCTGCACTGGAAGGGCAGAGACTGGTCTCGCGCGGGTACACCACCGCCGAGAAGATGCAGGGGGCGAACTACGCGCCGGGCGACGTCGTGGCCTTCCACCGTGCCTACAGGAGCCTCGG
>JAPPNV010000250.1 GCA_028818565.1 Rhodospirillales bacterium
TCCGCGTGCTCGTGCCGCACGAGCCGGGCTACGCCGACACCGAGGAAGGCCGCACCATCCGCGAGTGGTGGAACGGTTGCAGGCGGGTGCTCTACACGCCGTGCACGCGAGAGGTCTTCTATCTGGCCTTCATCATGCTCGCACGCGATACCGAGGCGTCACGGCTGCCCTTGCCCAAGTCGCTCTGGACCGAGGCTTTCCCGCACCTCGAATCGATGATCGACCGGGTGCCGGACGAGGGACGCTACGACCGCTTCGAGACGATCAAGCTCAAGGCCTGGAACAAGGGCCGGGTGGCGATCGTGGGCGATTCGGCGCACGCCATGTCGCCGGGGCTCGGCCAGGGCTGCGGCACGGCGATCTCGAACGCCCTTTCGCTCGCCAACATGCTGCACGAGTCCGACGATATCGACCGGGTGCTCGCCCGCTGGGAGGCGCGCCAGCGGCCGATCTCCGAGCACACCCAGCTCTGGTCGACCATCACCTGGCCACTCATCCTCTGGCCCCACTGGGCGGCGCGCTTCTACTACAACATGCCGATCCTGCACCCGTGGATGCTGAAGCAGCGGCGCAAGCCGTCGGAGTTCTTCGCCTACGGCACCGAGACGCAAGCGCGCTGGATGCCGGCCTACCTGCGCAAAGAGGCGGAAACGGCGGCGTAGCGCGCTCCGCGAGCGGAGGGTGGACTAGGCGCGGCGGCGGGCGCGGTCGACGCAGGCAAGCGCGGCCATGTCGAGAATGGCGTCGACGTCGATCCGGTGCTTGGCGTAGAGCGCCGGAATATCGCCGGACTCACCGAAGCCGGTGACGCCCAGAGGATAGGCGCGGTGGCCGGCAACGGTGCCGAGCCAGGAGAGCGCCGCCGGGTGGCCGTCGAGCACGGTAACCAGTGCAGCCTCGGGCGGCAGCCGGCCGAGCAGGGTCTCGGCGTGGGTCGGCGGCACCGCCTCGCCCTGCGCGCGGGCCTGGGTCGCGGCCATCAGGTCGCCATAGAGCCGGTCTCCCGACGTGACGGCGAGCAGGCCGATACCCGGAATCTCCTCTGCCAGCGCCGCGTGCGCCTCCTGCACCTCGGGCGCGATGGCGCCGGAAAAGACCAGCGCCAACGGGGAGTCCGGCGCGGGTTCCGCCAGCCAGTAGCCGCCCGACAGCAGATCGTGCCGGAGCACTGCATCGATCTCGCGCTCCGGCTGGTCGATGGTGCGGGTGGAGAGGCGGCAGTAGAGCGCGCCACCGTCCGGCTCCTGCAGATGGCCGAAGCCCCAGAGCATGATCTCGGCGACCTCGTCGGCGAACGCCGGCTCGAAGGAGATGAGCCCGGGCTGGCCCATGCCGAGCAGCGGCGTGCCGACCGACTGGTGCGCACCGCCCTCGGGCGCGAGCGTGATGCCGGACGGCGTGCCGGCCAGCATGAAGCGGGCGTCCTGGTAGCAGGCATAGGTGAGCGCATCGAGGCCGCGCGCGATGAAGGGGTCGTAGACCGTGCCCACCGGCAGCAGCCGCGAGCCGAAGAGGTCGTCGCTGAGACCGAGCGCGGCGAGCAGGAGGAAAAGGTTGTTCTCCGCGATCCCGAGCTCGATGTGCTGGCCGTTGCGGCTGAGCGACCACTTTTGCATCGAGACGACCTTCTCGGAGCGGAAGACGTCCTCCCGGTCGGCGCGGTCGAAGATGCCGCGCTGGTTCACCCAGCCGCCGAGGTTGGTGGAGACCGTGACATCGGGCGAAGTGGTGACGATTCGCTGGGAGAGATCGCTGTCGCCCTTGCCGAGCTCGTTGAGAATGCGGCCGAAGGCCTCCTGCGTGGACATGCGGGGACCCGGGCGGAAGGGCAGCGCATCGGGCAGCGGCACCGCCGGCGCCGAATGCCGGCCCGGCTTGCGGTTGAAGGGGGCTGCCCCGATGAACGCCTCCAGGGTCTTCTCGTCGAGCCCGAGGCCGGCGAAGCGAGACCACTCGGCGCCTTCGTCGACATGCATCGCGGCCCGGAAGTCGGCCATCTGCTCTTCGGTCATGATGCCGGCGTGATTGTCCTTGTGGCCGGCGAAGGGCAGGCCGAAGCCCTTGATGGTGTAGGCGATGAAGCAGTGGGGCACGTCGGTATCGACCTCGCGCAGCGCCTCCAGCACCGCCTCCATGTCGTGGCCTGCGAGGTTGGTCATCAGGTCCTGCAGGCCGTCGTCGTCGTAGCCGGCGAGCAGCGTCTTGATGCCGGCGACGTGGCCGATGTCCTGGGTCAGCCGCTCGCGCCAGGCGGCGCCGCCCTTGAAGGTGAGCGCGCAGTAGAGCTCGTTGGGGCAGTCGTCGATCCACTGGCGGAGCGCCTCGCCGCCGGGCTTGGCGAAGGCGGCCTGCTGGCGGCGGCCGTACTTCAGGATCACCACCTTCCAGCCGACCGCCTGGAAGAAGTCCTTGATCTTCTGGAACAGGCGGTCGGAGACCACACGGTCGAGGCTCTGGCGGTTATAGTCGATGATCCACCAGAGGTTCCGCACATCGTGCTTCCAGCCCTCCAGCAGCGCCTCGAAGACGTTGCCCTCGTCGAGCTCGGCATCGCCCATGACGGCGATCATGCGGCCGGGCGGGCGCTGGTCGGGTGCAAGCTTGTGGAAGCGCACGTAGTCCTGGACCATGGAGGCGAAGAGCGTCATGCCGACGCCGAGCCCGACCGAGCCGGTGGAGATGTCGACGTCGTCGCTGTCCTTGGTGCGCGACGGATAGCTCTGGGCACCACCGAAGGCCCGAAAATCCTCGAGCTTATCGCGGGTCTGATTGCCGAAGAGGTACTGGATCGCGTGGAACACCGGGCTCGCATGCGGCTTCACGGCGACCCGGTCGTTCGAGCCGAGCACGTCGAAGTAGAGCGCCGTCATCAGCGTCGCCACCGAGGCGCAGGAGGCCTGGTGGCCGCCCACCTTGAGCCCATCGCGCGCAGGGCGCAGATGGTTCGCGTTGTGGACCATCCAGGACGACAGCCACAACACCTTGCGCTCGAGTGCATTGAGGCAGGCGAGCGTCTCCGGCGCGACGGCCGGCCTGTTCACGAGTTGGCTCATGGGGCCTCCCCTGTGCCGAGTCTAGCGCAGACGCGGCTCTGCGGCCATCGCAGCGCCAAGACGTTGATTCAATGAATAGATCGCCGAGAGATGAAGAGGCGCGGGAGGCCGCCGCCATGACGCTCGCGGAATACGACCGCATGGCAAACGCCTACCGCCAGGGCACGGCCGACCACGACGTGAGCCAGAACATCGCGGCCCTGCTCGATGCCATCGAGGGCGTGTCGCCTTATGCGATCCTCGATCTGGGTTGCGGGCCGGGCCGCGACCTGCTGGCCTTCACCGAACTCGGGCACGAGGTCACGGGCCTCGACGGCGCGGCCGAGCTGGTCGCCCTCGCCCGCGCGGAGACAGACTGCCCGGTCCTGCTGCAGGACTTTCTCGCACTCGATTTGCCGGCCGCGCGGTTCGACGGAATCTTCGCCAACGCCGCGCTCTTCCACGTGCCGAGCAGCCAGATCGAACGGGTGCTCGCCGACCTCGCGGCAGCGTTGAAATCCGGGGGCGTGCTCTTTTGCTCGAACCCGCGCGGCGACAACCAGGAAGGCTGGGTCGGCGGCCGCTACGGCTGCTTCTGGGACCTGGAGACCTGGCGCGCGCTGGTCACCGGCGCGGGCTTCGTCGAGCTGCACCACTACTATCGGCCACCCGGCCGCCCGCGCCACGAGCAGCCCTGGCTCGCCTCCGTCTGGCGCAAGACCGCGTCCGGGCAACCCTCCAGATAACCCAACAGCCGCAGACCGGGAGAAGAGAATGCAGGCACAGATCATCCATGCGTGGGGCGAAGCCGACCAATTCGAGGCCGCGACCCTGCCCGATCCCGTACCGGGCCCCGGCGAGGTGCTGGTGCAGATCGCCGCCACCAGCGTCAATCCCGCCGACTACAAGCTGCGCCAGTTCGGCCCGCCGATCGCGCCGGAACTGCCGGCGGTGCTTGGCTGCGACGCGGCGGGCCGCGTGCTGGCGGTGGGCGACGGTGTGGAGGGCTTCGCGCCGGGGGACGAGGTCTATGGCTGCGTCGGCGGCGTGCGCGGCGTGCCGGGCTGTTACGCCGAGATGATCGTGGCGGACGCACGGCTGCTCGCGCCCAAGCCGGCGTCGCTCACGCTGCGCGAGGCCGCGGCGCTGCCGCTGGTCACCATCACCGCGTGGGAGGGACTGGAGCGCGCCGGCGTGCGCGAAGGCCAGTCGGTGCTGGTCCACGGCGGCGCCGGCGGGGTCGGCCACGTGGCGATCCAGCTCGCGAAGGCGCGGGGCGCGATGGTCTCCACCACCGTGTCGTCGGAGGAGAAGGCGGCGCTCGCCCGCGAGCTGGGCGCCGACCACACCATCGACTATCGCAACGAGACCGTGGACGACTATGTCGCGCGGCTGACCGGCGGCGCGGGCTTCGACGTGGTCTACGACGCCACCGGCGGCAGCGACATCGCGGCGTCATTCCAGGCGGCCAGGCTCAACGGACAGGTCGTCGTCATCGTCTCGACCTACGAGGCCGACCTTGCGCCCATGCACATCAAGGGGCTCACGCTCCACGTGGTCTTCATGCTGATCCCGATGCTGCACGATGAGGGCCGCGCCGAGCACGGGCGCATCCTGCGCGAGGCCGCGGCGCTCGCCGACGCCGACAAGCTCCGCCCGCACCTGGACCCGCAGCGATTCGAGCTCGCCGCGGTCGCCGACGCCCATCGCCACCTGGAAGCCGGGCACGCAGCGGGCAAGGTGGTGGTCGACGTGGAGGCCGGGCTGCCGTAGCGCGCGTTCCTGTTCACCGGACCATGGTGCGGTGGACGGCGCGGACGGGCGGCGCAGTATGCCAGCATGAGATGTGTGGCCCCTCTGACAAGACCGATCCGGCGACCGGAACGTAACAAGCGTTCCGCAGGTGCCTTCATCCGCGCCTCGGGCAGCTGCGACTCACCCGCTTTGCGGTGCGTCCTGGGCCACTTTGGGCCACTTTGGACCACCTTGGGCCGGAGTAGGCCGGAATAGGCCGCTAAAAAAACCTTCCAGAAATACCACCTCCAAAGACGCATTCCGGCGGCGCTCGCCGGTGGCCCGGCGGCGGTGCGACGCCTTACAATGGAGCAGCCGAATAGACAGGCGGATGACGGGCCATGATCTTTCGCCAGCTCTATCACATGACCTCGGGCACCTATACGTACGTGCTGGGCGGCCGCGCGGGCGGCGAGGCGCTCATCATCGATCCGGTGCAGGAGCAGGTGGAGCGCTACCTCACGCTGCTCGCCGAGCTCGATCTGACCCTCGCCAAGGTCGTGGATACTCACGTCCATGCCGACCACATCAGCGGCATGGCGGAGCTTCGCGACCGCACGAAGTGCGTCACCGTGATGGGCCGGGAGGCGCCGGTGGACGTGGTCTCGATGCGGGTCGGCGACGGCGATGCGGTCGAGATCGAGGGCGTCAGCCTATGCGCGCTGCACACGCCGGGACACACGGCCGAATCTTACAGCTTCGCCATGGAGGACCGCGTCTTCACCGGCGACACGCTGCTGATCCGGGGCACGGGGCGAACGGACTTCCAGAACGGCGATGCGCTGCAGCAGTACGAGTCGCTCTTCGGCAAGCTGCTCACGCTGGCGGACGAGACGCTGGTCTACCCCGGCCACGACTACAAGGGCGACACGGTGAGCACCATCGGCGAGGAGCGGCGCTTCAACCCGCGCCTCCAGGTCGCTTCGCCCGCCGACTACGCCGTGCTGATGAACGGTCTCAACCTCGCCAACCCCAAGATGATGGACGTGGCGGTGCCGGCGAACCTGCAAGTCGGCCGCGGGCAGGCGGACGAGGCGCACCCGGAGTGCGCGATGACCGCGCAGGACGTCATGCACGGCCAACGGCCCGACGACATCCTGGTCGACTTGCGGGAGGACGGGGAGCGCGAGCGTGAGGGCGCGATCCCGAACTCGGTTCACGCCCCTTACTGCGGGCTGGATGGCATGATCGGACCGGGCGGGGCGCTGCGCGCGCTGGCCGCGCGGCCCGGGCAGCGGCTGGTCTACTACTGCGCATTCGGCGAGCGTTCGGCGATGGCGGTCGATGCCTCGCGCGAGAGCGGCCTCGGCAACGTCTGCCACATGATCGGCGGCATCGCTGCCTGGCGTAAGGCCGGCGGCGCCATCGAAGAGTGCTGATCCCCTCTCCGTCGCGGCCGGGGCCCGCGCTTGCTCCTGACCGCCGCTCCGTGCTTCCTTCCGGCCCAGTATAGAGAGAGGGCAGGATGAAGCTCGGCATGTTCATGATGCCGGTGAACGACCACCGGCG
>JAPPNV010000257.1 GCA_028818565.1 Rhodospirillales bacterium
CTGGAGAACTCCGCTTCGTCAGACTGTTCTGACGCCGGGCGGACGGCACCGCCGCAGCGCCGACCGGGCGAGGGCTCGGCGCGGAAGCGCCGGACCTTGCAGCCGCTGCCAGAAGTGCGGCCGCAAGGCAAAGGGCATGGACCGCGTCCGCGGCGCCTGCGCGTCCAGGGCGAACAGGCGTTTCGGCCCCAAGGCTCGCGACCGGTAAGCAACGCCGTACCGCCGGGCACGCTGTCCGGTGCCGCGATGGGGCTCGTCGTCCTGCGGCACAGCGGTAGCCGGCGCGATCGGAACGATACCGCCGGCGCCGAATTCGCGATCCGCGGCTCAGTCTCAGGGGGCGGCGCGTAGTACTTCGTCGAGGCTGTCCGCGGTCAGCACCGCTTCCGCCCAAGCCTCAAGCTCCGCAGCCGAAGCGACGCCTACCCGCTCGCGTGCCGCCTCCGGCAACGCGCCGAAACGACGTTCCAGAAGGCGGAGAAGAAGGCCGGCCTGACCCTTCTCGATCCGCAGTCAGAACTATTACCTATTCGCCCGGTTGCTAAGGTGCCAGAGAAGGCCCGCGCCCGCCGTCCTCGTCCCCACCACCCGTCGGCGCACAGCCCGCGCTGATAGGCCAAACCCGACAGCAGTGCCCTCCGCCAACCGTGACCGGGGGGCGGCCTCACCGCGTGAAGATCAGCAGGAGGGCGAGGAAGCCGAGGACGATAGCGGCGGTCGACAGGGTGCCGCGGAACCAGCGCGCCGACGCGTCGCGGCTCTCGACCTGGGCGCGGAGCGCGGCCACCTCCTCGCGCGTCGCCATCTTCTCCTCGATCCGGGCGACGCGCTCCTGGAGGTCGGGCGGGCGCGGCACGGCTTGCCCCTCAGAACAGCCTGACGAAGCGGAGCTCGCCGAGGATCCGCTCGTAATCGTGCAGCTGGGCGTTGGAGGTGCGTATGTCCTGCGTCACCGAGATCTGCGGGCTGAAGCCCTGGACGGTCAGCGCCCGGTTGTGCGCAAACAGGCGCAGCGTCCGGGTCAGGTCCTTGCGTTCCCCGCCGTCGAGCACGAAGGGGAACCAGCCGCGCTCCCAGTCGGTCCAGCGCAGCGCGCCCGAGCCGCCGACGGTGAACCCCCAGGGCAGCACCGCCAGCACGCCGATCCGGCCCCAGCGGCTGGTGTTGCGCCAGCGTTCGAGCTCCGGCCGCTCGCGTCCCCAGCCCATCGCCGCATCCACGCGCACCGTCGGCGAGGCCACCCACTGGGTGCCCAGCGTGACCCCGGTGATCGGCCCGTCGCGCATGGACTCCCGGTCGTAGCGCCGCTCGGCGCGCGAGACCTGCGCGAACAGCGTCGTTCTGAAGGTGAGCCGGTGCCGCCCCTCGATGCGCCCGCCGACGTCGTAATGCGACGGCTGCTCGACTCCCGAGCCGGTCCACTCGTGCAGCCCGGTGAGCAGCAGGCTGACCTCGCTGCCGCGGCCGATCAGCCAGCGCGGCCCGACATGGCCGGCGATCGTCATCCGGTCGAACCGGCTCGCGCGGTACTCCTTGCGCGCGATGTCGCCGCCGACGCGCAGCCGCCAGCGGCTCTCCCCGGGCCCCGTCCTGTCCTCGCCGAGAGGCAGCTGGTACTCCCCGCCCAGCCAGGCGGAGAGCCCGATGCCCGAGGTGGTGAGCTCTTCCTGATCGCGGCGGAACGGCAGGAGCTGGCCGCCGAAGGGGATGTATACGACTCGCTCCGCCGAACCCGCGCCGATATTGGTGTCCGGCGCGAGCGCCGCGCCGACGCGCAGGCTCCAGCGCTTGCGCGCGCGGATCGCGTTCAGGAACCGGTTGACGTTGAGCGCCACCCCGGCCGGCGGGTTGCCGGCCAGCACCTGCTCGAAATGCCGCCGCGCCAGCCTGTCCTCGCGCTTGAGGAAGAAGGCGCGGGCAAGCTCAAGCCGAACGCGCACCAGCTCGGGCCGCTTGACCAGGATCGCGCGGAACTGCGCGATGGCCTTGTCGAGAAGCTCGTCCCGCTTGTCGTGCTCGGCGCGCGTGGACTGATCCATGGCCAGCATGCCCAGCCGGAAGCGGACGGCGGTCTCGTCCTGGGCGAGCGCCGGGCCGCACAGGGCGAGCGCGATGAGGATTGTCGCGAGTACGCGCATGGTCGCTCCAAGGAAAACCCCGGCCCACTCGGGGCCGGGGCCGATGCTCTACGCTTTTGGTGTCCCCCGGGGCGTCGGGGACCGGGGGCGGAGCGGGAGGAGAGCCTGAACCCGCCCCGTCCCGGAACGCGTTAGTCCCGGCGCGCCCCGAAGCCCCCGATCACCGCGGCCCTGGCGCCGGCCCCGGAGGGGTCGTACTCGGCCTCGAACGTGCCGGCGATTCCGTGCGGCTGATAGGTTACGGTCCCGTCGGTTGGCAGGTTCGCATAGAACTGCGCCTCCCACGATCCGCTATCGTTGGGAACGCCGTCGATCGTCCAGGTGACGGTGTTTTCACCGTCAGTGATCGTGCCGGTATTGCCCCCAGTAATGTTTTTCTGTTTCAGGGCCAGCGACCAGCTTGGATCGTTGCTGAACCCCGTGATCGTCCCGGAGACCGTGTTTGGGGAGGCATCGAAGTCCGCCTGGAGCGTTGCCGAGGCGGTGAAGCTGCCTATTCCGGACTCTCCCGTGTCCGGCTCGTACACCGCGTACCGTCCAGCGGCAGGACCCGTATAGGTGGCCGATCCGGTAGCCGCCAACAGGTCAGTCACAGGATGCGTGCCGCCGTGATCAGCCTGGAAGGCCCATGTCTCAGTCGACTGGCTCGAAGGAGTGGCAAGCCTCACGGTCTGCCGAGCCCACCACCCGAACCACATGTACTGACCGTCCGGGACCACGATCTGCACCGTCCCGTTCGATGGGATGAAGTCCCAATCGCCATCGAACTCGAACGATCCCCCTCGGTTCTGGACGGTGCAGGTCGCCGTCGTGGCCGCGCCGTTGCAGCGATACGTGCCGCCCGCTCCCTGCAACGTGCCGCTCGTCGTATAGGCGTACCGCAAGGGGAACTTGGCCTCGTCGCGGAACCCGGTTCCCGCCCTGTATTGGTTGTACTGCTGTCTGGTGATGGACGGAGTAAAGGCCGCCAATTCCTCGTCGGAGATTGTCCCATTTCCATCGCTATCGGTGGGGCCGGCGCCGTACTCCGTCTCGGTAATCCCCCTGTCGACGAGCGCGAATGGCTTGGGATCGCCGATTTCTCGAGGGAAAGCACCAGAATCGGCGATGCGGCTATGGTTATCGTCGCCTCCAGCAGCGTTCATGATGTTGACCCACCCGACGACCATGTTGGTGCCGTCGATGACGGCGGTGGTGCCCGTAGGACCGACATCCGTGCCCGTGTTGAGCGCGCTGGTCCGGAAGGCGCTTCTGGTCGGCGCCTCCACGTCGGAGTAGATTTCGACCGTGTCCCGCTCCGGCTCTCTGTGAGCGGTGTGCGAGGTGGTCGACCAGCGGCCCGATCTGCCCGTCGACGTCGTGAACGGTCCGGCCGGCGTCGTGACGGGCGCAGGCTCGCCGTATTCGATTGCGCCGACTGCGAGGGTGGTGGTGCCACCAATGGTCCGAGTCCCGGAGATTGCCGCCCTCGCCCGCTCCGTAGCATCTGCCTTCCGACGCTCCTCGGCCTCGTTCTCCAGCCTCTGGCGCTCCGCTTCGGCGGCCAGGCGCCTTTCCTCTTCCTGTTGACGGGCCTCTTCAGCGGCTTGACGGGCCTCTTCAGCGGCATCGGCCTTGGCCTTCTCTTCCTCCGCGCGCCTTTTCTCTTCCTCGGCCCTCTCGTTCGCCTCGGCAATCTGCTTCTCGGCGGGTGTCATCGGGAACGTGCCGCCAGCCAAGACGGTGACGATGGTGCCCGTGGTCGTGAAGCTGCCGTCCTCATGGAGGGTGACGGTACAGTTGTCCGCGCTGTCGGCGGCGCACCGCAATCCCAAACCGCCGACCTCGATCTCGGTACCCGGCGCATAACCGTCGGCCGGCTGCTCCACTTCGTCAATCGCTTCAAGAAAAGCGTCCGGTGCGCCGACAAAGTGATAGGTGCCGGGCGGAACGATCCCGCCTACCGTCAGGTTGTAGTAGGGCAAGGGGGATCCGCCAGGATCAGCCGTCGTAGGGCCGCCGCCCCCTCCGCTGCACCCGGCCGCGAAGGCCAGGACGGAGCCAAGAAGAACGGCTGTCGTGAATCTCGTTCTCATCTCTACCTCTCCTCGCAGGAGACAAAAGAGCGGCGCCCGGCCCGTTGCCGGACCGGGCGCCTATGTACGCGTGGCACTATTCGGATGGACGAACGTCTACTTCTGGTTCGTGCCGCCGAAGGCGCCGACGAACGCACCGGCCTCGCCACCGTCGAAGTCGAAGACGCCGGCGGCCTCTTCGCCCTTGTCCCCGTAGATGCCGCCGCTGAACTCGCCGGTGAAGGTTCCGGAGGCATCCAGCTCGGTGTGGTCCCTGTCCACCTTCGCCGTCATGCCCCTGAACCCGTTGCCGTCAAGCGTGCCTTCCAGCATGGCAAGGCCGTCCAGATCAGCGGTGAACTTCTCCGTGTCGAAGTTCGCGGTCAGCGTCGCATCGCCATCCTCAAGATTGATGGCGCCCGTCCCTGCCGTGGCGTTCTGCCTCTGCACGTGAGCGACATAGTCACCTTCGTAGGTGACGGTGCCGATTCCCAGCCTGTCGGTGATGCCGGAGCCTGAGATGTTCTGCACGAAACCGATGCCGAGATTGGCGAGATCCTGAGAGCCATCCTTCGCGGCCGCGCCGAGGCTTGCCCAAACCCCGAAGTGGACGTGCTCGTACGGTACCGCCACAGGAATGGAGGCTCTCACCACGATCGATTCGGGCGTTTCATCAGTATCGGTGCCGCCAACTGCAACCTGATCATCGAGGGCCGCCCCGTGAGCATCGGGCGCTGCCGGAGCCAAGGTGTCGACTGGCTGGTACGTAACAGTGGTCGTTGTGCCCGCTATGGTTCTGCTCGTCTCCACCAAGGTCGCGCCGTCACCGTCCGAGAACAGTTCCTTGGGCTTCGTCGTCGCCCCGACTGAATCCGTATGCTCGAGATTATCCACGACATCGCCCGTGTTGCCCTCGGTTGCTTCGTAGTACATTCCCAAGGACTTGAGGGTGATAAACGTGTCGTCCGTAGCATTGTCGGGCGTATCGGTGCCGGCAGTCTGAAGCCTGCCGTCAGCCGTCACCTGACCCGTCACCGCTGTGCCCCCGTCGTTGACGACATACACTCTCGCCATCGACGAACTGTCACGGCTGTGGATAATCGTCAGGCGGTGCGTGTCGTCTGACGTGTCGAGCGTCTTGCCGATCTTGAGGTTCCTGGCGTCAACGGCCTGCCGATACGGTGTGTTGGTGGCTTCGACGTATGCTTGGCCGGTTGCCGCTTCCGACGCTCGGGTCACATCGTTGAGGAAGCCGGTGATCCTATCGCCGGCCGGACTCGTCGACTTGTCCGCGTCCGCGTCGACAGAGCTTGCGCCCTCCGCGTCGGCGGTGAGACCGCCAGCCCACTTGATGGTGTCGGCGATGTGGAGCTCCGCCATCGCGGCCGCGATTGCCGCCTCGGCATGGGTGGAGGCCGACGCCTCGGCCGCCTCGGCAGCTTCCTGGGCCGCCACCGCCATGCGCCAGGCTTCTTCGCCGGCTTCGCCGTCGGCCGCCGCCGCCGCCGCCGCGGAAGCTGTCGCCGCCGCCGCCGCCGCGTCCGCCGCATCCTGGGCAGCGTCGCTCGCCGCCGCGGCGTGCTCGTTGCCACCCATCTCGCCGGAGTTCGAATCGGCCCCGGTCTGCAGAGTGGCGAGGGTCGCCGTCGCCTCCGCGGCACTGCTGGCCGATTCGGCGGCGTTGGTCGACGCCGTCATCGCCGCTGCCGCGGCCGCCGCGGCCGCCGCCTGCGTCTCTTCAAGGTCCGTCGGGCCCGGATCGGGCTCCGGCATGGGCTCCGGCATGGGCTCCGGCATGGTCACCGGCGCTTCTGCCGTGTCGCCGCCGCCTCCGCCGCAGCCGGCCAATCCAAGGGCCAGTGCCGCAGCAAGCGCGATCCCCATGCCCCTCATGTACTTCCATTCCATCTTTCGTTACTCCTCCTTGGGTTTCGTTGGGTTGGGGTCGGCTAGAACACCACCTTGAGGCCGGTCGTCATGGCCGTGCCGGTGTTTTCCATCATCCCGTCCGCGCTCTCCGACTCGTTCCACATCAGGTTGACGTGAACTTTCGTGCCCGGCCCGAGTGTCCGCGCATATGAACCCATGACCGCCTGATAGCGAGCGCTGGTGTCGT
>JAPPNV010000064.1 GCA_028818565.1 Rhodospirillales bacterium
CCGTCGAGCTCGAACGCCTCACCGACCGCGCCCACGACCTCGGCCGGCGCCGCGACGCGTTCGAGAAGATGCGCGACTTCGCCGCGGACGCCTACCGCGTCGAGACCGGCCAGGTCTGGCGCCCGCGCCATGGATCGCACACCTCGCAGACGCGCCAGCTCACCTCGGCCGCCATCGACGCCCGCGACTTCCGGCGCGCACGGAAGGACCGCGAGACCCAGGCACACCTGCCGGACGGCACCCTGGTCGCCATCACGGGCGGCAAGACCGTCGCCGACGCCGACGCGGTGTGGACCACGCTGGACCGCACCCGCGCGAAGCACGGCGACATGGTGCTGCTGCACGGCGGCGGACCGGGCTACGAGAAGATCGCCGCGAGCTGGGCGGACGCGCGCGGCGTCGACCAGGTGGTCTGCCGCCCGGACTGGAACGCGCACGGCAAGGCCGCGCCGTTCAGGCGGAACGACGAGCTCCTGAACCTGCTGCCCAAGGGCGTCATCGCGTTCCCCGGCTCGGGCATCACCGGGAACCTGGTCGACAAGGCCCGGCAGCTCGGCATCCCGGTCCACCACGTCGCCGCCTGACGACAACGCTTCCCCGTTCGCCAGGGCCGGTTCCCCGCTTCGGCGGGCAACTGGCCCTTTTTAATGGCCGTCCCCGGATCATCGCGACGTGCACGCCCTAATAGAGTTGAGGACAGCTTCGGGTGGGCGAATATCGTCGCAGAGAAGATGCCATGACCGAACGCTACACGGTGACGACCTTCGTCGGCCCGGGCTCGATACTGTGGACCGACCGCTTCGAGACCGAGCCCGAGTTCGACGACAAGCGCGCCGCCTGGGACGAAGCCAGGGCGCGCGTCGCCGAACACCCCGAAGAGATCACCGTCGTCTACCTCGCCGACGGCAACGAGCGCTCCGCCGTCTGGACCAACCGTCCTGACATCGTCTTCCGCGAAGCCTCCTGATCCGCCGCGATCGCTCACACTCCCCGCACGAAGACCAAGGGCCGACCCCGGCAGTGCCGAGGGTCGGCCCTTTTTTTTCTAAACTGTCTCGTGTTCCTCTCCGCGCTTACGCGCCTCCGCGGAACGCTCGCCACTCCTTCCTTTCCCGCCGCGGCCACTCCCTACTCAGCGCCTCGGTTCGCCGTTCCGCGAACGGCTATTCGCCGCCGCGCCTCGCACGCCGCGACCGGCGACCCCCTCGCGCTCCGCTCTCGTCGTCCCCGCATTCCTCGCCGCCGACCTGCAATCCATTGCGGTCCCGTTCCGGGGATCCCCGATCCCTCCAACCCGTCAGTCCTCTACAATCGTACTGGATATCGGGGCGCTATCGTCCCTTTCTCCGGTCCGAGAGTCTGCGCGCCCGCCCGGTCCTTCAGACCGGTCGCCGGGCTCTATTCCGCCGGGCGCGGCTTCGCCCCGCCCGGCTCCACGAAGCCCGCTGCGCGGTCTTCGCCCTTCGGGTGACGATCCCTGGCGCCTCCGCTCGCTGTCGCTCGTTGCGCGCTTCGCTTGCCGGTGCACACGGCAAGACCCCGCCTTCCCGCGCCCACCCTTCGCGCTATCCCGCTCAGAACGGATCCCCGCCTTCCGCCGAAACCGTGGCATTCGCCACCGACTTCGCCGTCTTGCGTCCCGGCAGCTCGCCCTTGTCGAGGAAGGCCTTGAGGCTCCTCTCCCCGATCTCGATTCCGCGTGCCTTCAGCACCTCGTGGATCTGAGAGACCGTGACTCCCTTCGCCCGTTGCTCAAGCATGCGCTCTCGCAGGCGGTCCAGGACGTCCTTCAGGCTCAGCTTGGGCGGCGCCAGCTTCGCCAGATCGCCGTCGATGGCCTCGAAGTCGATATCCGTTTCGTTGAAGCGTCTCGCTGCCATGGTGCCTCCTTCCCGCTTCAACCGCTACATCCGGCAGGTCACGATGATCGCCCGAGGGCCCCACCGTGTCAACGACGAGCCCGTAACGGCCTCGTTTGGGGCCCGACTCGTGGATCGCTCGCCACGATTTCGCCTTGGAATCCCCGTCAGACATGGTATTCTCCCTTTCGATGGAAGAAACAGAAGAAGCAACCTTCTCACACCTATGCACTAAAGTGCTTGCTGCCGAGAAGTATGGCCGATGGTACGGTCGGTGAATGAGAGGCAGCACGATCCATTGTGTGACGAATCCGAAACTATGAGGAATGCCTCACTCTCTCCTGGAGATGCGGCGCACCCTGCCAATACGGTCTCTGCATGCCTTCCAGGTACGGATTCCACACGATGGTAGCAACGCTGGCCCAGGCCGCCTCGGCCGCGTACTACCTGGAGAGCCAGCGCTCGTTCCGTCACCCCAACGAGTACTACACGGCAGGCGAGGAGCCGGACGGGGTATGGTTCAACCCCAGGGGCCTGCTCGGTCTCGAGAACGGCGGCAAGGTCGACAGCGGCGACTTCCACCGCCTCTATCACGGCTTCGCACCTGACGGGTCCACCAGGCTCACCAGGAACGCCGGCAGCGAGCAGCGCTCGCCGGGCGTGGACATGACCTTCTCGGCCGACAAGAGCGTGTCCGCGCTCTGGGCCATCGCCGATCCGGAGCTGCGTGGTGAGATCGAGCAGGCCCACAACGATGCCGCGCGGGTGGCGCTGGAAGAGACCGTGTTCCGCTACTGCGCCTATACGCGTATCCGGGACAGGGAGGGGCGGATCAGTGTCCTGCCTGCCGATATCTCCGTGGCCATGTTCCAGCACGGCACCAGCCGGGAGAACGACCCTCAGCTTCACACACACTGCGTCATCTTCAATGCCGCCAGGACGCACGAGGACGGCAAGTGGCGGGCCATGCACCAGTACCCGGTCTACAGCTGGGCCAAGGCTGCGGGCGCGGTCTACCGCAACGCGCTCGCCTGGAACCTCCGCGAGCGCCTCGGTATCCGCATGGAGCAGTACGGTCCCGATGGCGGGCTGACCCGTATCGAGGGGATGCCGGAGGACCTGCAGGTCTTCTGGTCGAAGCGGCGGAAGGCGATCGTGGCCAAGGCCGGAGAGCTGGGCATTCCCTCGCTCGGCAACGCCTCGCGCATGGCCGGCGTCAACAAGATCACCAGGGCCGGCAAGTCCCACGACAACGATCCGGAGGTCAGGCATCGGCGCTGGCACGAAGAGGCCGAGGGGTTTGCCGAGCGCGAGGCGCTGATCGCTTCGGTGACAGGGCATGACGTGAAGATCACGCGTGAGGCAATCCGGGAGCTGACCGCCCGGCTTGACGATCTGCCCGCTCACCTGGCCCGGCAGGAAGCCGTCTTCCGCCGTCCCGACATGGTGGAGGCGGCGGCGAATGCGTCGGCAGGCCTGCTTGGCCCCGAAGCATTGAGAACGGCTATAGAGCGGCTTCGCCGCAACCCCGAGATCGAGCGGCTGGAGCCGAAGAAGCCGACGGCGGAGTCCCTCGCCGGCATGGCCCACACCGAGGTCTATTCCACCCGCCACAACTTGCGCCTGGAGCAGGCGGTCAAGGACATGACCGCTGCCATGGCCGGCGACACCGGTCGCGACCTGCCGGAAGAAGCGGTAAAGGAGAAGGTGAAGACCCTGCTGGAGCGGGGCTATCCCTTGAGCCAGGAGCAGTCGCTGGCGATCCGCCACGCGACGATAAGGGGCGGCCGCGTTGCCGTGATCGAGGGCGCGGCGGGCTCCGGCAAGACCACCACGCTCCGGCCCATCACCGACCTGCACAAGGAGCACGGCTACGAGATCGTGCCGACCGCCGTCGCCTGGCGGACGGCGGTGGCGCTGGGCGACGACTGCGACGCACGCGCTTACTGCGTCGACAAGCTGCTCAAGCTCGCCGCCAAGGAACAGGTCGAGATTGGCCGCAAGACGCTGATCGTGGTGGACGAGGCGGGGATGCTGTCGACCCGGCAGGCCCACCACATCCTGCAGCTGTCCGAGCGCCACGGTGCCAAGGTGGTGTTCGCCGGCGACACCCGGCAACAGCAGCCCGTGGAGGCCGGGCCCGGCTTACGGCTGATCCGCGACGTCGCGGGCAGCGTCCGCGTCGACCGCATCCGGCGCCAGAAGACCGATCTTGAGGACGTGCTGGTCCACGTGCACAAGGAGACGCCGGAGCAGGCGCGGTTCCAGGCAGGGCTCACGCCGCCGCAGGAGCGGGATGCCATCGTGGCCGGGTACGAGGCGATGGAGAGGAAGCCGGTGTTCACACCGTGGCAGGTGGCGGTGTCGGAGGCGCTCAGGGACGGCGAGGCGGAGAAGGCCATCGAGGCGTGGCATCTCCGGGGCCGCCTCCATCTCTGCCACGACGAGGAGAAGACGCTGATCCGGCTGGTGGACGACTGGGAACGCCATGCGAAGGTGCAACCCGGCACATCCACTGTCGTGCTCGCGCGCACGAAGGCGGAGGGCCGGGCGCTGTCGTGGCTGATGCGCCAGCGCGTGCTCGGCAAGACCCCCGACGCGAAGCGCGCGGTGATCGAGGTGAGCCGCGATCTGGACGGGCGGGTGACCGAGCCGCTGGAGATCGCGGTCGGCGACCGTCTTCGCATCGGGGCGACGCAATGGGAGAAGCAGCTATTCAACGGCACCGTGGTCACGGTCGAAGATCTTGAAGTGCGGCGCGCGGAAGACGCGGCGGTGTCGGACACGGCGGTGTCCCGCAAGGCCCGGAACCGGCAGGCCCGCGGGGCCGCCGGGCGCAAGGACAGCAAGGCGAGCGAGCCCGAGAGTTTGGGGGACGAGTCCCCCGTCCACATCACGGCCCGGACCGACGACGGGCGGCGCGTCTCGTTCCGCCATGACGAGATCCGCGACTGGCACGACAACATCCGCCTCGACTACGGCTACGCCATGACCATCGCCTCGGCCCAGGGGCTGACCGTGGACCGGGCCTTCCTGCTGGTGGACGACCGGCCGGCGCGGGAGACCGTCTATCCGGCGGCCACACGGCACCGCGAGGCGCTCGACGTCTACGTCAACCGGTCCCCGCTGGCCTTCGATATCGCCGGGCACCGGTCCGAGGACGAGGCGGATATGCCGGTCACGGACTCGGACGTGCGCGCGTACCTGGCGGAGCGCTGGTCGCGGTCTGTGCCCAAGGAGGCGGCGCTCGACTACGTCACCGACGGCGAATGGCGGGATGTGCGGGAGGACGCGCGGCATCGGCAGCGCGGGACCGGGGAGACGCGGCAGGCGGCGGCCGGGGATCGCCCGGCGGCCAACGACAACACGCTGGTGCGCATCGCCGAGGACATCCGCCATGCGGTCAACGACTGGCGCCACGGCGCCACGGTGGACGCCTTCGCGGCCGAGCGTGGCGAGGTCATGGCGGCGTGGGTCGGGCTCCGTGCCCGCGCCCGGGACGAGGGCGAGGCGGTGGCGCTCAGCCCCGCCTTCCGCGAGACCCTCGACCGGCACGGCGCGCTGTTGAAGCAGGCCGCGTCCTTCGGGGCCCGGCCCCGGACCTTCGAACGGCTTCTCTCGGAGCGCGCCGGCATCGGCGAGGGCGAGCTGCGGGAGCTGCGGGAGGTTCATGCCCGGGCCGGCAGCTACCTGCGCTCCGCCGCGGCCAGGACCGCGCGCCGGGCGCGGCGGGACCCGGAGGGGGAGAACGAGACGGCGCGCCGCGATGCGGAGCGGGCGCCCGAGGCCGCGCGTGCGGACGCACCCGCCGCGGCAGAGACAGCCCATCCCGACCGGCCTGCCGTGCAGACACGCCAGGATACCGGCAGGCATACCACCCCCGTCCCACCGGCGGCCGGCGAGCCCGCCCGGAGCGAAGCGCCCGGCCCGGACCTTTCCCAGGCGGCCTATCGCCGGCTGCGGCGCGACTGGCAGGCACACCTCGACCGGGCCGAGAGCGAAGGCGTGCATCGCTTCGACCTCGACGGCGCCGACGCGCTCATCGAGCGCATCGCCGCCTTCGCCGGCAGGCAGGGGCTTGCCGCCGAGCCGCGCGGGCGTCTCGAGGAGATCGTCGGGCAGTACCGGGCGCATGCCGCGGCGCGCGACCGGGTGCGCGACCATCTGCGCGACGTGGAACGCCACTGGCTGCGCTATCGCACCATCACCCTGCGCGCCCGCAACCTCGACATCCCGCGGCAGGAGCAGCGCTCCTGGCCGATCTGGCTGGAGCGCAACGAACGCCTGCTGCGGGAGGGCCGCGCGATCCTCGACGACCGCGCGACCTACGGCACGCATATCGACCGCATCGAAGACGGGCGCGA
The DNA here is from genome assembly GCA_028818565.1 of Rhodospirillales bacterium. Taxonomy (GTDB): domain Bacteria; phylum Pseudomonadota; class Alphaproteobacteria; order UBA828; family UBA828; genus WTGU01. Next base: position 6,224 of record JAPPNV010000064.1, read on the forward strand.
GCGGCTGCGGACAGCGGTCTCCCGGCTGGAGCGGTTCTCGTCGGCGTACCGCACGCAGTCCCGGTCCCGCGACAG
>JAPPNV010000451.1 GCA_028818565.1 Rhodospirillales bacterium
CGCCGGGTAGATCTGGCGCAGCTCGCGCTGGGCCACCCTGAGCGGCGTGCCGGCGATGTCGAACAGGATCGCACGGGTCGACGTGGTGCCCTGGTCGAGGGCGAGCAGGAGCGGGCCGGACGCCATGACGCTCATGCTATGGAAGCGCCCCCGTTGCGCAACCGGCGGGTCGAGCGCCGCGGCACGCGGCGCGGGCAATGTTGGAACAAGACACTATATGCTCACCTATGAGCCATATTCAGATGGGTATGAGGGGTTCGGTGCCGCGCACGGTCGACCTGCTCGTCATCGGCGGCGGCATCAACGGCACCGGCATCGCCCGGGATGCGGCGGGGCGCGGCCTCGACGTGCTGCTGTGCGAGCAGGACGATCTGGCGGCGCACACCTCGTCAGCCAGCACCAAGCTGATCCACGGCGGGCTGCGCTACCTGGAGCACCGAGACTTTCGGCTCGTGCGCCAGTCGCTCCGCGAGCGCGCGATCCTACTGCGTAACGCCCCGCACATCATCTGGCCGATGCGCTTCGTGCTTCCGCATCACGCGGGGCTCCGCCCATGGTGGATAATCCGGCTGGGCCTCTTCCTCTACGACCACCTCGGCGGGAGCGGGCCGCTGCCGCCGTGCGCCAGCATCGACCTGGGCCGGCACGCGAGCGGGGGTGCGTTGCAGGGCCGCTATCGCCGGGCCTTCGAGTACTCGGACTGCTGGGTGCAGGACTCGCGGCTGGTGGTGCTGAACGCCCGCGACGCCCATGCCAGGGGGGCGCAGATCCGAACCCGTACCGCGTGCGTTTCGCTCGCGGCTGATGGCTCGAGCTGGACTGCGGCCCTGGCCGACCGGGAGTCGGGCGCGCGGTTCAGCGTCACGGCGCGGGGCGTCGTCAACGCGGGCGGTCCTTGGGTGGGCCGGATCCGCTCGCTTGCAGGCGGCGCCGAGGCGCAGCGCAGGGTCAGGCTGGTCAGGGGGAGCCACATCGTGGTGCGCAAGCTCTTCGACCACGCTCATCCCTACATCTTCCAGACCGGCGACGGCCGCGTGCTGTTCGCGATCCCCTACGAGGAAGATTACACCCTGCTGGGGACCACCGATGTCGAGTTCGAGGCCGCGCCCGGGCGGGCCGAGATCACGCAGCAGGAAGTCGACTACATCTGTGCCGCCGCCAACGACTACTTCGAGACCCCCGTCGCTCCGCGCGACGTGGTGTGGTCGTACTCCGGCATCCGTCCGCTGTTCGACGACCACGCCGAGAACGCGAGCGGAGTCACCCGCGACTACGTGCTGCACCTCGATCCGGCTCCCGCGCCGATGCTCTCGGTCTACGGCGGAAAGATCACGACCTACCGGAGGCTCGCCGAGCGGGCGATAGACATGCTGGCGGGGACTCTCCGTGTCAGTGGGTCGCGCTGGACGGCCGACGCGCCTCTCCCCGGCGGAGACGTCCCCAACGCAGATATCGGCGAGTTCACTGCGCGATGCGCCGCGCGCTATTCATGGCTGCCGGAGCCGCTGCTCCGCCACAGCATCCGCCACTACGGCACCGAGATCCATGCCCTGCTCGCCGGCCGCAGCAACGTCGAAGACCTCGGCGAACACTTCGGGGCCGGGCTCTACGCGGCGGAGGTCGCATATCTGGTCGAGCACGAGTGGGCCCGGACCGCCGAAGACATCCTGTGGCGGCGCACGCGTAAAGGCCTCGGCGTCTCCGCAGACGGCGCCGAGCGACTGCGTCAGTACCTTCAGGCGCGGTACGGCGAGCGGTGAGTCTGCCCTAACCCTCGCCCCGGTCCCGGCCGGCGACCCTCTCGCCCTTGACGTAGACCGCCCGGACGGCGCGGTCGTCGCCCAGCATCATCAGCGCGAACAGCATGTCCTCCAGGCTCTCCGAGAGCTCCTGGCGGGCAGCCAGCACCGGCGTCGCGCAGGGATCGAGCACAACGACATCGGCCCAGCGTCCGGCATCGAGCGTGCCGATCTCGGCATCGAGACGAAGGCCGCGCGCATTGCCCAGGGTGGCGAGGTAGAAGCCGTCGAAGGCGTTGAAGCTGCAGCCCTTCAGCCTCGCGATCTTGTACGCCTCCGCGAGCGTCTGGAGCAGGGAGTAGCTGGTGCCGCCGCCAATGTCGCTGGCGACGCCCACTCTGACCGGACGCGGGGCCGCGTACAGATGCTCGATGTCGAACAGGCCCGATCCCAGAAACGCGTTCGAGGTCGGGCTGTGGACGACCATTGAGCCTGCGTCGTGCAAGGTCTGGCACTCGCGTTCCGAGAGATGGATGCCGTGGGCGAAGACGGAGGTTTGGCCCACGAGGCCGAAGCGCGCATAGACGTCGGTGTAGTCCTTCGACCAGGGAAACAGCCGCTGCACCAGCTCGATCTCCGCAGCGCTCTCGGAGAGATGCGTGTGGAGCAGGCAGCCGGGATGGTCCGCCAGCAGCTCGCCGGCAAGCCGAAGCTGCTCTTCGCTCGACGTGACGGCAAAACGCACCGTGAGCGCGTAACGCAGGCGCTCGACCTCGTGCCACGACGCGATGAGGTCGGCACTCTCCTTGGCGCTCGCTTCGGCGTCCTGGGTCACGGCAGGGGGCGCGTTGCAGTCCATCATGGTCGCGCCCGTCATCAGGCAGAGGCCGCGCCGCTGCGCCGCCCGGAAGAGACAGTCGGCCGCGTTCCCGTGCACCGAGGAGAAGACCAGGGCGCTGGTGGTGCCGTGGCTCACGAGCTTGTCGAGAAAGCTCTCCGCCGCTGCTGCGGCATGGTCGTCGTCGGCGTATCGCGCCTCCTCGGGGAAGGCGAAGCGATCGAGCCATTCGAGCAGATCGTGCGCGGGCGCCGCCAGCATGCGGTGCTGCGGGAAGTGAACGTGCGCATCGATCAATCCGGGCAGGATGACTTCGCGGTCGTAGCGCTCGCAGGGGGCGTCGGCATGCTCCTGCGGCAGGTTGGCGAAGGCGCCGTGCCACAGGATGCGGCCCCGCTGGCCCACGACCACCGCGCCGTCCTCGTGGCTCTGCATCGCCTGGTCGGGGCCGACGACACGGGGATCGTCGCTGAAGCTCAGCGTGCGGCCCCGCAGAACCCGGGCCGCGACATCGGCGTCCGTCGTCATCCCGTGACCCGATCCTCGATGCGGAAGCGCATGATGCGGCAGACGTTGTCGATCGCGTTCTCGACTTCGACCTCCCGCCCATTGGCGATACGCTCTTCGAAGGCGGCGAGGATCATCCCCTTGGTCGCGCCCTTGACCGCGAAGATGAAGGGAATCGCGAAGCGCTCCTTGTAGGCGGCGTTGAGCGCGGTGAAGCGTTCGAATTCCTGGGGCGTCAGCCGGTCGAGGCCCGCGCCCGCCTGTTCCTTGCGGGAGTCCTCGCTCAGATCGCCGGCGATCGCCGCCCGGCCGGCGAGGTCCGGATGCGCGCGCAGCACGGCCAGTTGCTCGTCCAGCGCCGCGCCACGCAGGGCAGCAGCAAATGCTTGGGCGACCGCGTCCTTATCGGCAAAAGGACGGGCGCCGGCGGCATGCTCGGCGACCCAGGGCGAATGCTCCGCCACGTCGCCGAACCTGTCGGTGAATTCGGAGACGGCCATCCGGTTGAGATCGTCGATGGAAAGGAGCATGCCTGTCGCCTAAGCCCTTCGCCTCATCTGTTGTCGTCGATCCAGGCGCCGAGCTGCGCCCGCTCCTCGTCGGTCATCTCGGTCTCGTTGCCGAGCGGCATGGTGCGGGTCTGGACCGTGAATTTCTTCACCAGTTCTGCGTGACGGTGCAAGTCATCGATGGATTCCAGCACCATTTCCTTGGGCGGTGTGTCGAAGCTTTCGTGGCTCGGGCTCGCGGCGTGGCAAGACACGCAATGCTTGTCGACGATGGCCATGACCTCCACGTCCGAGACATCGAGATCCAGCGTCTCCCGCTGCTGGGGCGAGGTCATCCACACGGCCGCGGCGAGGGCGACCAGCATGACCGGCAGGGTCCAGACGTATCGGGGAAACGGATCGCCGGCCTCATGGCGGACAAACGCATGGCGCAGGCCAGCGCCACCGACGAGGACGAAGGCGACGATCAGCCAGGCCTGGGGATGGGCCGTCAGCATCGGGTAATGCCCGCCCACCATGGTTACGAGCACCGGCAGCGTCAGATAGGTGTTGTGGACCGAGCGCTGCTTGCCGATGGCGCCGAACTTCGGGTCCGGCTCTTTCCCCTCCAGCAGGGCCTTGGTGATCTTCTTCTGGTTGGGAATGATCACCGCGAACACGTTGGCCGCCATGAGGGTGCCGATGAAGGCGCCGACATGGATCAACGCGGCGCGGCCGGAGAACACGTTGGTGTAGAGGTAGGCTGCCAGGAGAATCCACGCGAACGTTACGATGGCGAGCAGGGTGGGCCGCTTGCCGATGGGCGAGCGGCAAAGGCCGTCATAAGCGAACCAGCCGACGGCAAGGCTCCCCACCGAGATGCCGACCGCGTGCAAGGGCTCGAGGTCCAGGACCGCGGGATCGATCATCCACGTCCCGGCGCTCAAATAGAATTGGACGATCAGAAGCAGGAAGCCGGTGAACCACGTCAGATACGCTTCCCACTTGAACCAGACCAGGTCGCCGGGCAGCTCCTTCGGCGCAACGGTGAACTTCTCGACATGGTAGAAGCCGCCGCCGTGCACCTGCCATGCGGTGCCCAGCACGCCTTCCTTCATCTTCTCCCGCTTCCTCAGCTTGACGTCGAGAGCGATGAAATAGAACGAGGTGCCGATCCAGCCGATGCCGGCGATCATGTGCGCCCAGCGAATCAGGAGATTGAGCCAGTCGACGGCGAAGGCGGCCAAGCGCGTCTCTCCTCGCCTTCACATCACAGCAGCCGGCGCACCGGGCCCGCCTCGCGGCAGGAACGGTGCGCCGGCCGGTATCGGTAACGGACTATTCAGGCAAGGTGTCGTCGACGCCTTGGACATACCAGTTGATGCCCGCGAGCGTCCCGTCGTCCATGACCTCGCCTTCGGCCACGGCCAGCGTGCCGTCCTGCTTGTACACGGGACCGGCGAAGGGGTTGAGTTCCCCGGAAGCGATCTTGGCTGCCGTTTCCGCGGCAGCAGCCGCGACGTCATCGGGCATGTTGGTGTAGGGCGCCATCACCACCGTGCCTGCGGACATTCCGGTCCATGTATCTCCCGACTCCCAGGTCCCGTCGAGCACCGCCTGGGCGCGCTCGACGTAGTAGGGGCCCCACTCGTCGATGATCGCCGTGAGCTGCGCCTTGGGCGCGAAGTGGATCATGTCGGAGGCCTGACCGAAGCCGAGCACGCCTTCTTCTTCGGCGATCTGCAGCGGCGCCGTCGAATCGGTGTGCTGGGTGATGATGTCGGCACCCTGGCCGATCAGCACCTTCGCGGCGTCAGCCTCCTTGCCCGGATCGAACCACGTGTTGACCCAGACCACCTTGAGCTTGAAGTCCGGATTCACGGTCTGCGCGCCCAGGATGAACGCGTTGATGCCCATCACGACCTCCGGAATAGGGAAGGACGCGATGTAGCCGGCAATCCCGGACTTCGACATCTTCGCGGCGATCTGGCCGATCACGTACCGGCCTTCATGGAAGCGCGCGTTGTAGGACGCGACGTTCTCGGACTGCTTGTAGCCGGTCGCGTGCTCGAACTTCACGTCGGGGAAACGCTTGGCGACCTTGATCGTCGGGTCCATGTAGCCGAAGGACGTCGTGAAGATCAGCCCGACACCCTGGCGCGCAAGTCGCTCGATGGCGCGTTCGGCATCCGGCCCCTCCGGTATGTTCTCGACGTACACGGTCTCGACCTGGTCACCCAATGCCTCCTCGACCATGAGGCGGCCCTGATCGTGAGCGTAGGTCCAGCCATGATCGCCGATGGGTCCGACATAGACGAAGCCGACCTTCAGCTTGTCGGCAGCGGACGCGGCCCCCGCGGCGAACGTCATCGCCAGCGCGAGCGCGACCATTCCAATGAGCTTCTTCATGATGCCTCCTTTCACGTCAGCAAGTGTTATTGCGGTGCAACGTTTCATTCCGCCAACGTTCATCGTAACGCGCCGGCGGCGTCCCTCCCACTCTACCTCTCGGGCGCGAACGGCTGCCCGATCATTGCGGGCGTGTTCACCCTGATCAAAGACCTGTTCCCTGAGATGATAACCAGCACCACTATCGTGACGAGGTAGGGCAGGGACGACAATAGCTGCGACGGGATGCCGACGCCCAGACCCTGGACGTAGAGGCCCATGATCCAGACCGTGCCGAAGAGAT
>JAPPNV010000100.1 GCA_028818565.1 Rhodospirillales bacterium
AGCCCGAAGATCATCTCACGCCGCTCGCCGGGCGGACAAAAAACGAGCCCTGCCCGTCAATTGACGGCGGTTGAACCGATAGCGCGTTCGTGTGATGGAGAGCGGCGGCGATGGGGGAGGGGATGAGCCGGGGCGCCGAGCGCGAATTCAGCCTCCGCCTCATGACGGCGGACGATATCGGGCGGGTGCCGATCGGCTGCCAGGGCGGCGAAGCGGCGCTCAGGGCGCGGATCGCCGACGCGGGGTCCGCGGCTGTCCTCGCCTTCGACGGCGCCCAGCACGTGGCGCAGCTCCAGTTCCGTCGCTACGACCGGGCATGCCGCTCGCCGAACGGCCTATGGGATCCGCTCTACTGGGGCGAGTTCGGCGACGCCGCGCCCTCACTACCCGCCGATAGCCTCTCGATCTTCTGTTACCACGTGGGCCAGCTCGACGAGTCCGAGCGCCGGGACGCGCGCTACCAGGGCCGCGGTCTCGGCCAGGCGCTTCTGAACTATCTGCTCGCGTGGGCCACCGACGCGGGCTTCGCGGCGATCGCGGCGAAGGCCACACCCCCGCACCGGGCGGTGATGGGCTTCATGGGCGGCCAGCCAGCGAGCGTCTATGAGGCGTGCGGCTTCGCAGTCGAGGCGAGCTGGATTGACAGGCAATTGCTCGATGTGGTCCATGAAAAGGCGCTGGTGCCTGAGGGGACCGCACCCGATGCTGCAGCGCGCGTGAGCCTGTGCGTGACGGTTCTCGCGGCCGGCACCGAATAGTCCAGGGGAGGGACATGTCCAAGGTCATGATCGTCACAGGCGGCAGCCGCGGGATCGGCGCCGCCGTCGCGCGGCTCGCCGGAAGCAAGGGCTACGATGTCGCCGTCAACTACGCCCAGGCCAGGGATCGTGCGGAAGAGGTCGCGGCCGATATCGAGAAGGCCGGGCAGCGCGCCATCGCCATCCAGGCCGATATGGGCAAGGAAGACGACATCCTGCGGATGCTGGAAACGGTCGACAGCGAACTCGGGCCGGTCTCGGCGATCGTCAACAATGCCGCGATAGACTACGAGACCCTCATCCCGGACATGACGTTGGAGGGGCTGGAGCGCGTCTTCGCCATCAACGTCTTCGGCCTCTTCGTCATCGCGCGCGAGGCCGTCACGCGCATGTCCACCAAGCACGGCGGCAAGGGCGGCTCGATCGTGAACGTGGGCTCCATCTCGGCCCGTTATGGCGGGCTGCCGAGCGACGTCCCCTATGCGTCCTCCAAGGGCGCCGTGGACTCGTTCACCAAGGGCCTCGCCCACGAATATGCCGAGCACGGCATCCGCGTGAACTGCGTGCGCCCCGGCCTCATCCTCACCGACATCTGGGAGCGTTCCATAGGTCCCGAGGCGGCGATCGCGCTCGGCAAGACCGGCTCGATGCTGAAGCGCATCGGCCAGCCCGAGGAGATCGCCACCATGGTACTGTGGCTCTGCTCGGACGAGGCCTCCTACGTCACGGCGGCGATCTACGATGTCGACGGTGGGCGCGGCAACAGGCCGGCGTGAGCGGAGCGCGCGCGGGTAACGAACGACCGATTACGTTGGGAGGGAGCAGATGAGCGGCATCAAGGTCATGAGTTTGGGCGATGCGGAGGTCTACGAGGACGAGACGGTCATCAGCCGTCGCCTCGTCCGCCGCGCGCACGGGTCGGAGGAGATGTCGCTCAACGTCTCGACCCTGAAGGAAGGCATGGAAGACCCGGACTGCGTCTACGCCGACTACGATGAGATCGTCTATATCCTCAGCGGCACCGCAGAGTTGACCATCGACGGCGAAACGCAGACGGTGGGGCAGGGGACCGCCTTCTACGTTCCGCGCGGGGCCTCGTATGGCTACAAGGTGATCGAGGCGCCCAACGACGTGATCGCGGTGTTCACGCCGGCCAAGACCTGAAGACGCCGCACAAGGCGGGAGGAAAGCGGATGGCACGAGCAGCGAAGTCCAATGGCAAGAGCCGCCCGGCGGCCCTCGGCCGCACTGCACGCACCGCGCGCCCCAAGGCCCGGAAGCGAAAGACGAACGGGCGCGCTGATATCGACCCGATCACTTTCTCGGTCATTCTCAACCGCTTCAACACGATCGCCAACGAAATGACGCTCGTCATGGAGCGCACGGCGTGGACCTCCATCATCGCGCTCTCGCACGACTTCTCCTGCGCGATCTACGACCGCAAGAACCGGCAGGTCTGCATGATGGATGCGCTGCCGATCCACACCAACTCCATGCACGTCGTGCTGAAGGAGATCGCGCGCGTCTTCGATGGCGACATTCACGACGGCGATGTGATCGTCTGCAACGACCCCTACAGCGGCAACACCCACGTGGGCGACTTCGTGACCGCGTGCCCCGTGTTCTACAAGGGCGAGCACCTGTTCTGGAGCGTGACCAAGGGCCATCAGCTCGATTGCGGCGCCTTCATGCCGACCAGCGTCCCGGCGGCGGCGAAGGACGTGTGGCAGGAGGGGCTGCAGCTCCCGCCGATCAAGTTCTACAAGAAGGGCAAGCCCTGCGAAGACATCATTCGCATGTACCTCGCGAACGTGCGCTGGAAGGACTGGCTCTACGGCGACCTCATGGCGCAGCTCGGATCCATCTGGACCGGCCGGCGGCGCATCCTCGAGATGCTGGAGCGCTACGGCAAGGACGAGCTCGAGGGCTATATCGACGCGATCTTCGAGTATTCGGACCAGCGCATGGCGGACGAAATCCGTGCCATGCCCGACGGCGAGTATCACGGCGACGCGTGGCTCGACACCGACGGCCAGGGCGGCACGAACATCCCGATTCACGCCAAGGTCACGATCAAGGGCGACAGGGCGCACGTGGATTTCACAGGCTCCGCGCCGCAGACGCCCGGCTCCAACAACAGCACCCAGGGCGTTATGCAGGCGGCGGCCGGCATCCCGATCATGTGCATGATCGACCCCACCATTCCGCACAATGACGGCTGCCTCAGGCACATCACGGCGGAGGCGCCGGCAGGCACGGTCTGCAACGCCAACCACCCGTCCTCGACTGCGCTGGCGACGATCTGCCCCGGCGATACCATGCAGATCGCGGTCTGGAAGGCGTTGGCCCGGGCCATGCCGGAGCGCGCGACCGGCGGCATGCCCGCCATTCATTGCGTGCCCATGTTCTCGGGCACCGACCAGCGCAACGGAGAGTCCAAGGAGTGGGGCAGCATGGTGTTCAACGCCTCGCCCGGCGGCGGAGCCGGGGTCGGCACCGACGGTTGGCCCATCATGCTCTCGCCCGCTGCCCTTGGCGGGCAGAAGATCATCAGCGTCGAGGTGAGCGAGATGCTCTACCCGATGCACTTCGACAAGCAGGAGATCGCCGCGGATTCCATGGGGCACGGGGAGGATATCGGCGGCCCCGGCGTGGACATCCGGATTCGCCCGATGAGCGGGGCGATGGACTGCAACATCTTCGGCGACGGCAACATGAACCCGCCCTACGGCACGCTTGGTGCGACGCCGGGCATCGGCGGCGGCAACTACAAGGAAAACCTGACCACCGGCAAGCGTACCTTCTGCTCGGCCAAGGGGAATATGGTCATCGAGGAGGACGAAGTCTGGGTGGGCCTTTCTACCGGCGGCGGTGGACGAGGCGATCCATTGGATCGCGATCCCCAAGCGGTGCTGGAGAGCGTTCTCGACGGCATGATCTCGCTCGAGAGCGCCGAAGACGTTTACGGTGTCGCAATCGATCGCGCGACCATGACGGTCGATCTGGCGGCAACCGAAGCGTTGCGTGCAAGGATACGTGCGGCGCGGGGCCCGATCGAAGTCGTCAGGCCCGATCGCCCCGACGCGGGCGATTGGGTGCAGCGGAACTTGCGTCAGGGCGACGACTATCTGATCGACCCGCAGTAGTTCGCCGAGCGAGGTTCCCGAGAGCATGACCGACGCGGAGCGGGACGCCTTTCTGCGCGAGACCCGCATCGGCACCCTCTGCACCCTGAACGGGGACGGCTCGCCCAACGCGCTGCCGCTGTGGTTCGAGTGGGACGGCGCACAGGCCCGCATGTTCTCCTCGCGCGATGCCGGCAAGGTAAGGCGACTCCGCCGCGACCCGCGCGCCTCTCTCACCGTTGCGGCGCCGGTGGGCGCGCCTGAAGCCTGGGTCACGGTGGAGGGGACGGTTGCGATCCTCGACGAGGGCGGCAAGGAGCTCGGCCTCAGGCTCGCCCACGTGTACTACGAGGGCGAGAGGCGGGAGGAGGCGATCGCCGAATGGTCGCAGCGGGACGACTGGGTCCTGCTGGAGCTCACGCCGACCCGTATTCGCTCGTACTAAAGACTTGGGGAGCATCGATTGAGGATCGAGGGCAAGTCCGTCGTCGTCACCGGCGGCGCGAGCGGCATCGGGCTCGCGCTGGCGCGCAGCTTCAAGGCGGAAGGCGCGCGGGGCATCGCCCTGGCCGACCTTCAGGAAGACGCCCTGCTGGAGGCCGCCGGCGAGATCGATGCCCTGGCGGTGCCCTGCGATGTCGCGGACGAAGCCGCCATCAAGTGTCTCGTCGCAGCGGCGGAGGATGCCTTCGGGCCCATCGACGTCTTCGTCTCCAACGCCGGGATCGCGCGCATGGGCGGCGTCGATGCGCCGGACGAGGAGTGGCGGCAGAACTGGGACATTCACGTGATGGCGCATGTCTACGCGGCGCGCGCGGTGGCGCCCAGGATGGCCGCGCGCGGCAGCGGCTACCTGGTCAACACGGCATCGGCGGCGGGGCTCCTCAGCCACGTGGAATCGGCGACCTACTCGGTGACCAAGCATGCCGCCGTGGCCTTCGCCGAGTGGCTTTCGATCGTCTACGGCGACCGGGGGGTGCGGGTCTCGGTGCTCTGCCCGCAGGCGGTCCGTACCGCGATGCTCGCAGGCCGGGACGAGGGCGTCGCGAGCCTGGACGGCGTGCTGGAGGCCGAGCAGGTGGCCGATAGTGTGATCGCGGCGATGGAGCGGGAGGAGTTCCTCATCCTCCCGCACCCCGGGGTGCAGGGCTACGTGGAGCGCAAGGCCTCGGATCGGGAGCGGTGGCTCCGGGGTATGCGCAAGCTGCGCGCGGCGCACGGAGGAGCTCCATAGCCCGGCGCCTGAGCCGGGCGGAAGCCCACGAGCGCCTCGTGGGCGCCGGGCTCCCCTTCGAGCTCGAAGAGATCGAGGGCCGGGGCGTCGCGGTCCGCGTGTGGAAGCACGCCCCGCGCACGCTTGGCGATGTTCTCGTCGCCTCGGCTGACTATGGCGAGAGGGCGTGCCTCGTGCTCGACGACGAGCGCCTGAGCTACGCCGATCACCATCGCCTGGTGCGCCGATTCGCGCAGGTGCTGCGTACGCGCTACGGCGTCCGCAAGGGGGACCGGGTCGCGATCGCCATGCGCAACCTGCCGGAGTGGTCGGTCGCGTTCTGGGCCGTCGCCGGCATCGGCGCCATCGTGGTGCCGCTCAACGCCTGGCTCACCGCGCGCGAGCTCGGCTTCTGCGTGACCGATTCCGGCGCGCGGGTGGTCGTGGCCGACGCCAAGCGCGCGTCGCTTCTCGCCTCGTGCCGGGAGGAACTCGATCCGCGGGGGCTGATCGTCGTGCGCGGCGAAGGCACCGGGCACGATGACGGCGTCGCCATTTGGGATGACCTGCTCGCCGGCGCTGACGACGATCCGCCGCCGCCCGACGTGGCGATCGAGCCCGACTACGACGCTACGATCTTCTACACCTCCGGCACCACCGGGGTACCCAAGGGCGCGCTCGGCACACACCGCAACATCTGCACGAACATCATGACCGTGGCCTATCGCGGCGCCGTACGGCAGCTCTGCCGCGGCGCGACGCCGGTCTGGCTTGGCGGGCCGGTGCCGCACCCCACGGTCCTGGTCCCGGTGCCGTTCTTTCACGTCACCGGCTGCCATTCAATCTCGGCGCCGGCCCTCTTCGGCGGCACCACGCTGATCCTGATGCACCGGTGGGACCCGGAACGGGCGCTCGAGCTGGTCGAGCGAGAGAAGGTCACGAATTTCACCGGCGTGCCGGGCATGCTCCTGCAGATGCTCGAATCGCCGGGCTTCGCAGACCACGACACCTCGTCCCTGGTCGGCGCCAACTACGGCGGCACGCCGCCGCCCTCCAGATTGCTGGACCGCGTTACTGCGTTGCTGCCGCAGGTGGAGGCCGAGAACGGCTACGGCCTCACCGAAGCCTCGTCCCTCGTGAGCTACAACGC